>NZ_AP022584.1:3658566-3963446 GCF_010731675.1 Mycobacterium marseillense | reverse complement strand
GCACCCCGGCGTCATAGCGCGCGTCGATACGGTCGGTGTCGAGATTGTCGCCGAGCACCAGCTGGCGGGTGAACACCCCACGCGCCCGTTCGGTGGCCAGCATTTCCCGGCTTGGGTCCACATCGGGGCGTTCGGCGCGCACCGTCACCACATTGCGCTCGATGTCGAGGTCCAGCGACTGTTCATCGATTCCGGGCAGATCAAATTCGACCACGAATTGCTCGCCATCGCGCCAGGCGTCCATCGGCATCACGGCCGGACGCGCCGCGGTGCCGAATACCTGCTGAGTGAAGCGATCGAGGTCACGAAACGGATCGCTACGAACCAACATGGTCGTCACCTCCAACACTCCTATCTGCTGTCTAACTGCTCGATTATCTGTGCCTTGCGGCATAGTTTTTATATAACGCGGGACGCCGGTCTTGGCAAGGGGTCTGCTGAAATTTTCCTCTGCCGGTCAGCGTGGCCAGCCTTGGAAAGCTCGAGGAAGGGGTTGCCCGCGACGTGTGAAATGGCATTACGCTCGGCGCTTCCTCAATACTCAGGCCGCCTGCTGCTCGAACGCCGATGGTCCGTGCTGGGCGCTGTGGCACGGCTGGTCTTCCTACGGGGTGACGCCGTCCAGTGGAATCCCGCCGATGACTGGTGCAACGCAGGCGAGCTTGTCACTGCGCCGCCAGAACCGACCGGCACAAGCTGGGCGATCAGGGGACAGATCGTGAACTGTCGCGTCGACCAAGCTGACCCGCAACCGCCGCCATCGTCGGTGTCATCCGCGTTGCGGCCTCCGGTGGCCTGGTGCGGCCGCGTTAGTGTGCGTAGGTCGGCTTCCATGAACAGGCCTACAGAAAAGTTGGGCAAAAATATGACAGCAGCAGCAGAAGCGTCAGCACTCGAAGCGCGGGTCGGTCACTTCTACCAGATCGACGACACGTACCAGGTCGGCCGTGAGAAAGTGCGCGAGTTCGCCCGTGCCGTGCAGGACTATCATCCTGCGCACTGGAAACTCGACGCCGCTGCTGAGCTGGGATATTCGGACCTGGTGGCTCCGCTGACCTTCACGTCGGCTCCGGCGATGGCAGCCAATCGGCACTTGTTCGAGTCCATCGTCATCGGTTACGAGATGTATCTGCAGACCGAAGAAGTCTTCGAGCAACACCGACCGATCGTGGCCGGCGACGAACTGCACATTGATGTCGAACTGTCATCGGTGCGCCGGATCGCCGGCAGAGACTTGATCACGGTGACCAATACCTTCACCGATACCGCCGGCGAGCGGGTGCACACCCTACACACCACCGTCGTCGGCGTCACTGCCGAGGATGTCGATCCGGGGATCAGGACCGTCGCGCAGCAAGTGATGATGCACGACGTGAACCTCGCCGGAATCGACTACTCCGAAACGGACTACGAGAAGACAGTCCGTCCCACAGACGAGGTTCGGATCGCACCCGGGGGCATGACCCGCACCCCGGGGACACCATCCTTCGATGACGTGAAGGTCGGCGACGAATTACCGGTCCACCACGCCCGACTGTCGCGCGGCGACCTGGTGAACTATTCCGGGGTGGCCTGCGACGCCAACCCGCTTCATTGGGACGAGAACCTCGCCAAATTGGCGGGGCAGCCCGACGTGATCGCCCACGGAATGCTCACCATGGCGTTGGGTGCCGGTTTCGGCTCAGCATGGTCAGGCGATCCCGGTGCCGTTACCCGCTACGCGGTGCGGCTGTCCCAGCCCGTGGTCGTGTCGGCCAGCGAGGGTGCCGACATCGAATACAGCGGCAGGATCAAGTCACTGGACCCGGAAACGCGCACCGGAGTCGTGATCGTCGGCGCAAAGTCGGCCGGCCGCAAGATCTTTGGTCTGGCGACGTTGAACATCCGTTTCCGCTGACGTCTACTGGGATGGCAGGCGCCGGCACCATTGTCATCGCGCCATGTTGGCGAAGCGCGACAGGTGCAACTGGTGGGCCACGGTGACCGTCTTGGTTGGGCCGTTGCGGTGTTTGGCGAGGATGAAATCCGCCTCTCCCCCGCGCGGGTCGTCCCGTTCGAACGCATCCGGTCGGTTTAGCAGGATCACCATGTCCGCATCCTGCTCCAGCGATCCCGACTCACGAAGGTCGGACAGCATCGGCTTCTTGTCGGTGCGCTGCTCGGGACCACGGTTGAGCTGGCTGATCGCGACGACCGGAACCTCGAGCTCCTTGGCCAAAAGCTTGAGCTGGCGCGAGAATTCGGACACCTCTAGCTGTCGCGACTCAACCTTCTTTCCCGACGACATCAGCTGCAGATAGTCGACCACGACCAGCCTCAGGTCGGATTTCTGCCGCAGGCGGCGCGCTTTGGCGCGGATCTCCATCATGGTCAGGTTGGGCGAGTCATCGATATACAGTGGGGCCTCGCTGATTTCGCTCATGCGCCGCGCCAACCGCGTCCAGTCTTCATCGCTCATCCGGCCCGATCGCATGTCGGCGAGTTTGATCTTCGCTTCCGCCGACAGCAACCGCATGACGATCTCGGACTTGCTCATCTCCAGCGAGAAGATGACGCTGGCCATGCGGTGCTTAATTGAACACGAGCGCAGGAAGTCCAGGCCAAGGGTGGAGTTGTGAGTGGGGATCATTGCGTTGCTCGCCAGATACATGTGGCTGTTGTTGTCCACTTCGACACAACGCACAGCAACTGTCTCGACAGGGCGGACATCCACGATGAAGCGTGATCCCGAGCGCGCGGTGCCGGTAGCAGCCCGACGCTCCTTGTGCACGATGGCCTTTCGCTCCAAGGCGAACACTTTGTCTTCGGTGGAGAAGGTCAGGGTGTAGGCGGTGCTAGTCGATTCGTGGCGCCCGCGGACGCGCTTGGTCGAAGTTTGGCAGCGATAGCCAAGGCTGACGATCAGCTCGGCGACATCGCACGCGAGCCGCTGGTTTGTGACTGAAAACTGCACGGCACCACCGGCTGTCACGGTTCCATCGGTATCGAGCAAGCCAGCGAGTAACTCGCGCCGTTGCGCCTCGGATCCCCGCAGGTATTCCATGGGGATGTGCTTGTTTCCAAGCACTCCGATTGTGCGCAGGCGCGCCTGCAAGGTGCCGACCGTGGAGTGGCATGTCTGGCACAGTCGCAGCCCCACGGATGGTCCCCCGCAACGGTCGCAGGTGGGGCTGGGTACCGCGTCGGAAATAAATCGTGCCCGGCCGCCACACGAGCGTCCACAGGTCCGCACCTGACTGGTGTGGGGGATGAACGACGTGCCGCAGACCACGCACTGGCGCGGGGCTTGATCAGGATGAGCCGGCAGACGGAGCTGGTAGCGGTACCGCGCGGATTCCGAGGGAACCGCGACGACGCCGTCCGCTTCGATGCGCATGACGATTTCAGGATCGACCGCGGTGATCTGGGCTGCGGCGCTGGTGCCGTCTCCGAGCCAGGCGCCGAGTGTGTAAGGGGGCACCAGGTATTCGCGATCCGGTAAGACCAGGGCACGCGAGTTGACGACGCTGTGGTTCAGTCGCCGGTCTTGAGTGGGGCAGCGCAAGCTTCCGGCGATCTCGGCCGTCGTTCGCACCGCGGCAAAGGTGCGTTGATTCTTGTACCGGTTGTAACCCACCGCCGCCGCCTGCGCTGACTTCCGTGACGCGCGCGTCTCGGTAAGCCACTGATGCGCCGCGTCAGCGACGATCACTGTCCCGTCAGAGAATTCCACCTCGTAGCACGGCCGTCCCAGCATCACGTCGGTCGCCGCCACGACTCGCGTGGGCTGTCCGTCGGCGCCGAGCAACTCGTCACCGACCGCGACATCACCCATCGTCGTCCAGCCCGTCGGTGTGGGAAGCAGCGTGTCCAACGCGAGAGCTTTCCCGACTCCAGGTCTAGCCGCCACGATGATCATCTGCCCGGCGTGCAGGCCGTTGGTCACCTCGTCGAGTTCGGTGAAGCCGGTCGGTACGCCGCGCGCCACACCGCCGTTGGAGGCGATGGCGTCGATCTCGTCCATCGTCGGCTGCAGCAGATCCTCGAGCGGTACGAAATCCTCCGTCGTGCGCCGCTCGGCCACCTCGTAGATTTCCGCCTGCGCGCGGTCGACGACCTCGGCCACGTCGGCACCCTCGGCGCCCGCGTAGCCGTATTGCACCACCCGGGTGCCGGCCTCGACGAGGCGCCGCAGCAGCGCCTTCTCGGCCACGATGGTCGCGTAGTAGCCGGCGTTGGCCGCGGTGGGCACCGTCGAGATCAGGGTGTGCAGATAGGGCGCACCGCCGATTCGACGCAGCAGGTTGCGGCGGTCCAATTCCGCGGCGACCGTCACGGCGTCGGCCGGCTCCCCACGCCCGTACAGATCCAGGATCGCGTCGTAGACGTTCTGGTGCGCGGGGCGGTAGAAGTCCCCGGGACGCAGCCGTTCGAGCACGTCGGCGATGGCGTCCTTGCTCAGCAGCATGCCGCCCAGCACGGCCTGCTCGGCCGCCAGGTCCTGCGGCGGCTGACGCCCGAAATCCTCGCTCGGCGACGATGCATCCATGCCCGACGTCAGATCATCGACGACCGCCATGGATTCCCTTCTCCCGTGATCCATTCATCCGAACATACATTCGATAGCTGGCATTGAGGGTAGGTCAAGGTCCTGACACCTTCGCCGCAGAGCGCCCGCACGTCCGGCGCCGGGACGACGTTAGACGTTGCTGGCCACTAGGTAAAAGGGGAGCTGTTCATGAAGCTGTGCATCGTGTGTGCATATCTGTCGACACCTGTGTTGAGCGGGGTGTGGAGAACCTGTGGATTAATGCAAAGGGCGAGGACATCGGCGCAGATACCGGCCATACAACGCCATCAAATTAGTGTGGACAAGAATCTCTACGGCGTGTCGGGCCAGGTTACCGTCCCGGGCGTGTTGGCTTTCCGCGACATTTTCCCAGCGTTACGGGCCGGTAACGCGGGCCGCCGAAATGTACCCGGGAAATAGTTCGCTAGGGAGCACGTCCGCGACCGTCCGGGACGAAGGTCCGCCGCAAGCCCGCAGCGCAACGAAGCCCGGCGGCGGCCGAGAGGGGCCACCGCCGGGAATGAGCAAATGTCGGGCGCTTAGCTCTGCGCGACGACCTCGAGCGCGACCTCGACGTCAACCTCGGGGTGCAGGTGCACCGCCACCGGGTGAGTACCGAGGGCTTTGATGTGCGACTTGGGCAGCCGGACGATCCGTTTGTCCAGGTTAGGGCCGCCCGCCTTCTTGATCGCGGCGACGATATCGCCGGCGGTCACCGAGCCGAACAGCTTCCCGGAATCCGCCGCGGTCTTCACGGGCAGCGAGACCGGCCCCAGCGCCTCGATCGCCGTCTTGAGTTCGTTGGCGTGGCCGAGGTCGCGCACCGCCTTGGTTTCGCGGGCCCGGCGGATATCGTCGGCCTGCTTCTGCGCGCCGCGCGAGGCCACGATCGCCAGACCGCGCGGGAGCAGGTAGTTGCGGCCGTAACCGTCCTTGACCTCGACAGTGTCGCCGACGGTACCGAGGTGGTCGACGTCAGCCGTCAGAATCAGCTTCATCGTTTTCGTACTTTCAGTTGGCCTTCAGCGCCTATCGCGCCGAGGAGGTGAAGGGCAGCAGCGCCACTTCGCGGGCATTCTTCACCGCGATGGCGATGTCGCGTTGGTGCTGGACACAGTTGCCGGTGACGCGACGCGCACGAATCTTGCCGCGCTCACTGATGTACGTGCGCAGCAGCGCGGTGTCCTTGTAGTCGATCGCTTGATCCTTCTTGGCGCAGAAGACACATTTCCGTGCCTTGACCGGCTTTTCCGGTGCCGGGCGCCGCTTGTTGGACTTGGCCATGTCTGTCTTTCTTTTCCTTTTCTACTGCTGAAGTTCTGTTAGAACGGCGGTTCGTCGTCGCCGCCGCCGAACGAGCCCGATGCCGGGGCACTGCCCCACGGGTCGTCGGCCGGTGCGCTGCTCGCGGGCGCCGCCTGCTGCTGGCGGGATCCGCCGCCTCCCCCACCGCCGAAGCCACCGCCACCGCCGCCGCTGCGCGAGGCCTTGTTGACCTTGGCCGTGGCGTACCGCAGCGAGGGGCCGATCTCGTCGACCTCGACCTCGACGACGGTGCGCTTCTCACCTTCGCGCGTCTCGAACGAGCGCTGCTTGAGCCGGCCCGTGACGATCACGCGGGAGCCGCGGGTGAGGCTTTCGGCGACGTTCTCGGCCGCCTCCCGCCAAATGTTGCACCGCAGGAACAGCGCCTCGCCGTCCTTCCACTCCCCGCTCTGGCGGTCATAGATCCGAGGCGTCGACGCCACCGTGAAATTCGCGACGGCGGCACCCGACGGAGTGAACCGCAGTTCAGGGTCTGCGGTCAGATTTCCGACGACGGTGATAGTGGTGTCACCAGCCACAGTTTCCTCCTCGTTCCACGCTGTTGCTCGCCGCTCCGGAAGTGGATGTCATGAGCGTGTCCTCGCTGAGCCTACGCAGGTGCACCCCGCCGTGGGTCCACGGCGCGGCCACGATTGTTAGTGCTTGTCGGTGCGCATCACCTTGGTGCGCAGTACCGACTCGTTGAGGCTGAGCTGGCGGTCGAGCTCGGACACCGTCGCCGGCTCGGCTTTCAGGTCGACGACGACGTAAATGCCTTCGGCGTGCTTGGCGATCTCGTACGCCAGCCGGCGCCGGCCCCAGATGTCGACCTTGTCGACGGATCCGCCATCCTTGCGGACGACGTTCAGGAACGTCTCCAAGGACGGAGCAACGGTGCGCTCGTCGAGCGTGGGGTCAAGAATGACCATGATTTCGTATGGACGCATGGAAACCTCACCACCTCCTCTGGTCTCAAACGGCCACGGTCGATCCGCGGCAGGAGGGTCGCCTGCGTCGGCAACCGCCCAAGGCTACCGGATACCGGCCTGACCAGAAAAATCCGGGCCGCGGGGCAACCTCACTAGCGCCGGGCGGCCATATATTCCTTGGCCCTGGCCAGCGTCGCCGGATCGGCCTTGCCGAGCGCGCCGGAGTCGAAGGGCGGCTGCGGGTCGTATTCGATGAGCAGCTGGGCGGCCTGCGCCGCCTGACGATCGACGAGCAACTCGACCAGCCGCAACGCCATGTCGATGCCGCTGGACACCCCGGCCGCGGTGATGATCCGCTGCGGTAGGTGCTCGACCACTCGTTCGGGCACGTAGCGCGCACCCAAACTGTTGAGCAGGTCGGCGGCCCCCCAGTGGGTGGTGGCGGTCAACCCGTCCAGCAGCCCGGCCGCGGCGAGCAGCAGCGCGCCCGTGCAGACCGAGGTGGTGAACCTGGTGTGCGGATGCACCGCCCGCAGCCAGTCACCGATGGCCTCGTCGTGGATCAGTTGGCGGGTGCCGATGCCGCCGGGAAACACCACCACGTCCGGTGCGCTCACCTCGTCGAACGTGGCGTCGCAGGTCACGCCGAGCATTCCGTTTTCGGTCCGCACCTCGCCGCGGCGCTGCCCGACGAACACGACCTCGATCGACGGGATGCGTTGCAGCACTTCGTAGGGGCCCACCGCGTCGAGCGCGGTGAAGCGCGGAAAGATCGGGATGACGACTTGAATCATGACGTCACGTCGCGCCGACGTCGCTTGCCATCGCGGGTTGTTTGCCGGCGTCGTCGGAGGCGGGGGCGCTCGCGCGGCGTGACCCCACCGGCCGCAGCCAGTCCGGCAGCCACTGCGGCGGGGCGTCGGGTGCGCGGTCGAACGGCCCGCCCGCCGGATCGTCCACCCGTCCTCCCCAGCGCACCAAATCCTCGTCGGGCCGGTAGATCTGGCGGATCACGAGCGCGCACAACACCATGACCGCGACGTCGCGCAACAGCACCGTGGTGGTGAAGAACTGCTCGGGCAGCGAACGGTTCGGGTTGCCGTACAGGTAATACATCCGCGGCACCCACACCAGCGCGTCGATGGTCATCCAGGCCAGGAGCACCCGGCGATGCGGCAGCGCGAGCACCGCCAGCGGCACCAGCCACAGCGAGAACTGCGGACTCCACACCTTGTTGGTCAGCAGAAAGGCGGCCACCACCAGGAACACCACCTGCACCACCCGCGGCCGTCGCGGAGCGGTCAAGATGATGAATGCGATTGCCGCACAACACGTCACGAACAGCACCGCGACCACCGTGTTCAGCACCGTCGGCGGCTGCCAGAACCCCAGCTTGGGATCGAAACCCCGCCAGCCGGTGAACGATTTCACGACGTTGTACAACGAGTCCATGTCGTCGCCGCGTCGCGTATTGAGCCGGAAGAACTCCGACCATCCCCGCGGAAAGAACACCAGCACGGGCAGATTCACCAACAGCCAGGTCGCCACGGCCGCCACCGTGGTGCGCCCCCACGCCCGCAGCCGCCCGGTACGGATTCCCAGCAGCAGCATTGGACCCAGGAACAGCAGCGGGTACAGCTTTGCCGCGGCCCCCAACCCGATCAGCACACCGGCGAGCACCGGCTTGCGCCGCGCCCACGCCAGCAGACCGGCCATCGCGAATCCCGTTGCCAGCGCGTCGAAATTGGTGAAAATCTGAAAGATCAGCACCGGTGCGGCCGCCACCAGGGCCCCATCCCAGACCCGCCGGCCGGCCAGGCCCGCAGACGCCCAGACGGTGGCCAGCCAGGCCAGCGCCAAGCCGAACGCCGAGACGTTGAAGAACATCACGACCTCGGCGACCACCGGAAGCGGGGCCACCTTGCTCAGCGCCGTGTAGGTCTTGGCCAACGCCATCGACACGTACTGGTACATCCCCGTCAGCACGGGATACTCCATGTACCGCACCGCGGGCTGGCCGTCGTAGCGGATCTGCTGGGCGCCGGTGGAGTCCGTCTCGATCCAGCTCGACTTGTAGGGAAATTTGCCCTGGCTCAACAACTCCGCGCCGTAGAGCGGCACTGTGTCGGAGTAGCACAACTCGTAGTAGGCGCGCTGGTTGTCCCAATTGGCCACGCGCTGATCGCCGGTGCCGGTGCCGGTGCTTTGCAGGCAGGCCGCCTTGGTCGACCAGCCGAGCGCCAAAAACACCAATCCGATCAGGAACATCACCCGCAGCGGGGTCATCAACCGAGCGCGGCCGATCAGTGCGTGCCGGCCGACCGGGCCCCCGACGACGTCGGCGAGCGCGGCGCCCAGAAAGTCGGTGCGGCTCGGGCAGTCTCGGTTATCGGCGCTCCGCAGGTCCGCGGCCAGCGGCCGCGGTGAAATCGTGGCGCCCTGTTCCGCGTCCCCGGTCACGGCGGCGGAGGCGGCGCTTGGGGCCCACCCGGCGGCGCACCACCACCCGGCTCCGGAGAGCCCGGCGGGCCGCCCCCGGGCGGCGGTGGCGCCAGCGTGATCGTCGTGGGCGGACCGACCGGGATGGTGATGCCCGGCGCCACTTCGATGGTGGGCTGAATGACGGTTTCCGCCGGCGGCTTCGGCGGGGGCGGCGGCGCCGGCACACCCGCATAGCCGCCGATCTCGGTGGGCTTGGGGAAGGATTCGTTGGAGGTGCCCTTGAGGGCGCCGTCCATGGTGGCCTTCCAGATATCCGAGGGCAGCCCCGATCCGTAAACCGGTGCGCCCGAAGCCGTTACGAGTGGCTCGTCACCTTTGGCCGTACCCAGCCACACTGCCGTCGACAGCGACGGCGTGTAACCGACCATCCAGGCGTCCTTGTCCGAGTTGGTGTCACCTAGCTGCGTGGTGCCGGTCTTGGCCGCCGACGGCCTGCCACCGGCCAGGGCGTGGCCGCGCGAGTAGCTGGCGATCGGCGCCATGGCCGCGGTGGCGTTGTCGGCGACGGCCTTGGGGATGCGCTGCTCGCCGTTGTTCTCGGACTTGCTCGCATCGAAGAGCACCTGGCCGTCGGAGTTGACGACCTTCTGGACGAAATGCGGCCGGTGGTAGACACCGGACGCGGCCAGCGTGGCATACGCGGAAGCCATGTCGATCACTCGGGTCTGATACTGGCCCAACACAATTCCGTTGTTCGGCGGTCCACCCTTGCCGTCCTCGGACAGCGTGTGGGGCACGCCGGGGAAGCTGGTCGCGACGCCGGCCTGGTGCGCCGCGTCGGCCACGGCCTGCGGCCCGCCCTTGAGCTTGAGCATCAGCCGGTAATACGAGGTGTTCAACGATTGCTTGAGCGCCTGGGCGATGTTGCACGTCCCGCAACTTTCGCCCTCGACGTTCGTGATCTTGATGCCGTCGACGGTCAGCGGCGAACTGTCCACTTGATAGCCCAGGCCGATCCCCTGCTCGAGCGCGGCGATCAGGCAGAACACCTTGAACGACGACCCGGTCTGCAATCCGGCCTGAGCGAAGTCGAAACCGTTGGCGTCGCTGCCGCCGTAGTAGGCCCGGATGGAGCCGTCGTGCGGATCGGCCGACACCACCGCCGTACGCATGTCGGGGTCTTGTCCGTCAAGGTATTTCGACACGGCCTTCTCGGCGGCCTGCTGGGCCTTGGGGTCGATGGTCGTGGTGACCTGCAGCCCCTGGGTGTTCAGGGTCCGTTCGTCGATGTTGAACAGATCCATCAACTCTCGGGTCACCTGGCGCTCGATGAGGCCATTGGGCCCGGTCGTCTGGTTCTCCGCGCGTGCCTGATCGGGTGGCACGGTCTGCGGGAACACCTGCGCGGCACGGTCGTTGGACGACAGCGCCTTGGTTTCGACCATGCCGTCGAGCACCCAGTTCCAGCGCGCCAGGGCGCCCTTGGGGTCGACGGCCGGGTCCAGGGTGGATGGGCGCCGAATGAGGGCCGCCAGCAGCGCTCCCTCCGACACGGTGAGCTGCTCGACGGGCTTGTCGAAGTAGGCCTTCGACGCCGCGGAAATGCCGTAGGCGCCGCGGCCGAAGTAGATGATGTTCAGATAGGCCTGCAGCACTTCGTCTTTGGACCACTCCCCCGACATCTTGGTGGCGATGACCAATTCCTTGGCCTTGCGCATCAGGCCGCTGATGCCGTGTTGCGCCGAGCCGACGAGGGCGTTCTTGACGTATTGCTGGGTGATCGTCGATCCACCCTGCAGGTCCCCGCTGCCGAACAGGTTGTTGCTCACCGCCCGCGCGAAGCCGCTGAAGTCGAAGCCGGGGTTGGAATAGAAGTTGCGGTCCTCGGCGGCGATCACCGCCCGGCGGACATGCACGGGCACTTGGTTGAGGTTGACGTCGACCCGATTGCCCTCCGGGGGAATGATTTTGGCGATCTCCGAGCCGTCGCTGGCCAGGATGGTCGAAACCTGGTTGGTACGAAGGTCACCCGGCTTGGGAATGTCGACGATGAAGTACGCCATGCCGAAGGTGACGATGGGCAACAGCACCAACACGGCCGCACATAGGTAGGCCGCCCGTCGCACCCACAGCCAGTTGACCTGCTGCGTCCAGGGCCAGTCACGCCACGGCCCGGCCGCCCGCCTGCCGGGTCCGTCGGAACCCCCCGACCCCCCACGCCGCGGCGGCGGCGGCGGGGGTCCGCCGGGTGGGCGGCCTCCGAAGCTGGCACGCTCCTGCCGGCCGGACGCGGGCCCTCGGCGGTCCAAGGCGGCCTTGACCTCGTCGAGCGCGTCACGCCGCACGGGCGCCGACGGGGGCCCGGCCAGGGCGGCTTTGACTTCGTCGATGGGATCGGAACGCCGGGGCGCGCGGTCATCTTTGACCGCAGGCAGGATCGTGGTCAGGCGATCGTCGGGCGGGCCCTGCCGGCGGCGATTGGACGGTGGCGGCGCATTCCGTTGGCCGGAATTCTGAGGCTCGCCACTCCGGCGCTCGCGGTCGGAATGGTCGTCCTTGTCGTGGTTGCCCGCCCGCTCAGTGCCTGGCCCACGTTGGTCACCGGACGACTGGCTGTGCCGTCCTTCGTCGTTCGAGCTCATTCAGTGGCCGTGCGGGCGCCGTTGCGCGCCGTCCGCGAGCGCCCGCCGCCCTTGGGAGGAGATGCCGGGCGCGCCGCACCGAGCACATAGGACTTGACGAGGTGGTTCCAGCTGCACGTGCGGCACACCTCCACCACGTGGACCGCGAACTCGTCGAATCGGGTGGCCAGCATCACCAGCTCCTCGGCCGTGCGCGCCGAGCCCGAGACCGCGCCCAGGTGTTCGCCGAACACCCACGACACCAGCGTCAGCTGCTCCTTGCGGCAGATCGGGCACATGACCTGGCTTGGTTTCCCGTGAAACTTGGCGGCGCGCAGCAGATACGGGTTCGCGTCACACACCTCGGACACGCCCGTTCGGCCCGAGTACACCTGGGCCAGCAGTGAGCGCCGCCGAAGCGCGTAGTCCACCACTTGTCGCTGCAGTCGCACGCCCACCAGAGTACGACGCCATCCCGACCAGTGATACGCAACCAAAACTGTGGCGGCCCGCCCCACGGCGATCGATGGCGGTTTCCGCGCCCAACCGGAGTCGGACTTCTACGATCATCCCGTGGCGAAATGGCTCGGGACACCGCTCGCTGGCGGGGTGACGGCGAGCACCCGCGCCAAGGACACCGACCGTCAAGACACTTGCGCGATCCTCGACAACGCGCTAAGCGACGGCGAGGTCTCCGCCGAGGAACATCGCGAACGGGTCAGCGCGGCCACCAAGGCGGTGACGCTCGGCGACCTACAGGCTCTGGTGGGCGATCTGCAATCCAACACCAGCCGGCCATTGCCCGCGCTCGACTCGCGGCCCAAACGTCCGCGGCCGGGCGGGCGGGGCCCGCTGGCCGCCGCCTTCGTCGTCGCGGTCCTGCTGGGCATGGGGATCGGTTGGGGCCTTTACGGCAACACCCGCTCGCCGCTGGACTTCACCACGGACCCGGGAGCCAAGCCCGACGGCGTCAACGCCGTCGTGCTGACGCCGCCCACGCAGCTGCACTCGGTCGGCGGCCTGACGGGATTGCTCGAGCAGATGCGCAAACGGTTCGGCGACACCATGGGCTATCGGCTGGTCATCTACCCGACCTACGCGGCGCTGGACCGTCCGGACCCCTCCGACGACCGGCGGGTGCTGGCCTACACCTACCGCGGCGGGTGGGGCGATCCGACCAGCTCGGCCAAGAGTTCCTCGGACGGTCCCGCGCCGGTCGACCTGAGCAAGTTCGACGTCAACGCGACGGTGGGGATCATGCGCGGGGCGCCGGAGACGTTGCGCATCAAGCCGGCCGACGTGAAGTCGACGTACTTGATCGTCGAGCCGGCCAAAGACCCGACCACGCCCGGCGCGCTCACGCTGTCGCTGTATGTCTCCAGCGACTACGGCAGCGGCTACATCGCCTTCGGCGGTGACGGCACCGTCAAGCAGATGAGTTTGCCCACGTAACGTCCGGCCCCGCCCCCCACGGGCTGTGACGAATTGCAAACCAACACCGAGTGGTGTTGTGGCTAATATATCGGGACGATACGATTGCGCGAGGCGTCGAATCGTCGTAACTAGTCAAGCAAACCGTCTTTGAGGGGGTGAATCGATGCTGGAGCTCGCCATCCTGGGCCTCCTGATCGAGTCGCCCATGCACGGCTACGAGTTGCGCAAACGGCTGACCGGTTTACTCGGCGCGTTCCGGGCGTTTTCGTACGGTTCGCTCTACCCGGCCCTGCGCCGCATGCAGGCGGAAGGGTTGATCGCCGAGGACGCCGCGCCGGCCGGGACGCCTGTCCGGCGGGCCCGGCGCGTTTACCAGTTGACCGACGAGGGCCGTCGGCGTTTCGGTGAGCTGGTGGCCGACACCGGTCCCCACAACTACACCGACGACGGCTTCGGGGTACACCTGGCGTTCTTCAACCGGACTCCGGCGGAGGCGCGGATGCGCATTCTGGAAGGCCGCCGCCGTCAGGTCGAGGAACGGCGGGAGGGTCTGCGTGAAGCCGTGGCGCGGGCCAGTAGCTCGTTCGACCGCTACACCCGCCAGCTTCATCAATTGGGGCTCGAGTCCAGTGAGCGCGAAGTCAAGTGGCTCAACGAGCTCATCGCTGCGGAGCGGGCTATGCCCGGCCTCTCCGAGCAAACATAATCCCTGCACGAACCCAGCATCCCAGTCAGAGGTCAGAGGTTAGGAGAACGCCCATATGAGTGAGCAGAACGCGCCGCTTGCGTCGACGGAGGTACGAGTCGCCATTGTCGGCGTCGGTAACTGCGCGTCTTCGCTGGTTCAGGGCGTGCAGTACTACTACGACGCCGACGAGAACAGCACCGTGCCCGGCTTGATGCACGTGAAGTTCGGTCAGTACCACGTGCGCGACGTGAAGTTCGTGGCCGCGTTCGACGTGGACGCCAAAAAGGTCGGGTTCGACCTGTCCGAGGCCATCTTCGCCTCGGAGAACAACACCATCAAGATCGCCGACGTGCCGCCCACCAACGTGACGGTGCAGCGCGGCCCCACGCTGGACGGCATCGGCAAGTACTACGCCGACACCATCGAGGTATCCGACGCCGACGCCGTCGACGTGGTCCAGGCGCTCAAGGACGCCCAGGTCGACGTCCTGGTCTCCTACCTGCCGGTGGGCTCCGAAGAGGCCGATAAGTTCTATGCGCAGTGCGCCATCGACGCCGGCGTGGCGTTCGTCAACGCGCTGCCGGTGTTCATCGCCTCGGACCCGGTGTGGGCCAAGAAGTTCGCCGATGCCGGCGTGCCGATCGTGGGCGACGACATCAAGAGCCAGGTCGGCGCGACCATCACCCACCGCGTGATGGCCAAGCTCTTCGAGGACCGTGGCGTGC
Source organism: Mycobacterium marseillense (assembly GCF_010731675.1). Lineage (NCBI taxonomy): Bacteria > Bacillati > Actinomycetota > Actinomycetes > Mycobacteriales > Mycobacteriaceae > Mycobacterium > Mycobacterium marseillense. The sequence goes on along the minus strand of NZ_AP022584.1, from coordinate 3,948,753 downwards.
AGCTGGACCGCACCATGCAGCTCAACGTCGGCGGCAACATGGACTTCCTCAACATGCTCGAGCGCGAGCGCCTCGAGTCCAAGAAGATCTCCAAGACGCAGGCCGTGACCTCCAACCTGCAGCGCGAGTTCAAGACCAAGGACGTGCACATCGGCCCGTCCGACCACGTCGGCTGGCTCGACGACCGCAAGTGGGCCTACGTCCGACTCGAGGGCCGCGCCTTCGGTGACGTGCCGCTGAACCTGGAGTACAAGCTCGAGGTCTGGGACTCGCCGAACTCCGCCGGCGTCATCATCGACGCGGTGCGCGCCGCCAAGATCGCCAAGGACCGCGGCATCGGCGGCCCGGTGATCCCGGCGTCGGCCTACCTGATGAAGAGCCCGCCGCAGCAGCTGCCCGACGACATCGCGCGCACTCAGCTCGAAGAGTTCATCATCTCGGGCTAAACAACCCTTTCGCGATCCGCGAGCGTAACGCCACGGCGATTTTCACGGCTGGAATTCGCCACAGCGTTACGCTCGCGGGCCCGCATTAGCCACCTATTCGTCGACAGAATGCTGTGCGGGTGCTTAGCATCATCTCTCGATGACCGTTCACCCCGCGGCGTTCCTGCGCACCACGCTCCCCCTCGACCTGTCCCGGCTGGGCGAACTCGACAGCGGCCGCTACCACTCGATCTGGCTGCCCGACCACATGGTCAGTTTCTGGCCCGACTCGATCTGGACTCCCGAGTTCACCGACCTGGCCACCGCTTCCCCGTCGCCGCACCGCCACCTCGACGGGCTCGCGGTCGCGGCCGCGGCGGCCGTGCTGACCGAGCGGGTGCCGATCGTCAGCGCCGTGGTCGACACGGTGCGCCGCCATCCCGTCATGCTCGCGCAGACCGCGCTGACCATCGATCACCTCGCCAAGGGGCGCTTCATCCTCGGCCTGGGCAGCGGCGAGAGCGAAAACACGCTGCCCTACGGTTTTGACTTCTCTCGTCCGGTCGGCCGTTTCGAGGAAGCCCTGACGGTGATCCGCCTGCTCTGGCAGAGCGACGGCCCGGTCGACTTCGAGGGCCGGTTCTACTCGCTGCACCACGCGCGCCTGGACACCGAACCCTACGAGGGCCGGACACCGCCGATCTGGATCGGCGCCAGCGGCCCCCGGATGCTTGACATCGCCGGCCGGCACGCCGACGGATGGTGGCCGGCGGGCGCCTGGACTCCCGAACACTACGCCGAGATGCTCTCCACCGTAAGGGCTTCCGCGGAGCGCGCCGGCCGCGACCCGATGGCGATCACCCCGTGCTTCATCCAGGTGTGCATGATCGGCGAGGACGACGCGGCCCTCGCCGAGATCCTGCAGGCCCCCCTGGTCAAGGCGTTTCTGCTACAGGTCTCCGCGAAGACGTTGCGCGACTTCGGTTTCGAGCACCCCATGGGGGACGGTTGGCGTGGCTTCCAGGACATCGACCCCGCGGTCCTTACCCGGGACCGCATCGTCGGCTTCCTGGGCAAGGTGCGCCCCGAGATGGTGCTCTCCGTCGTGCCCCACGGGACACCGAAAGAGGTCGCCAAGATCGTCAAGACCTATGTGGACGCGGGACTGCGCGTACCCAAGATTCTCGACTACGGCGCCATGGCCGGTCTGACGTACGCGCAGACCTCGGCGGCGAACGTCCGCGCCGCCGAGGACGAACTCGTGCGGCTCTGCGGAGACCCGTCGTGACGACGCTTTTGGACGCCTCGGAGCTACTCGCCGCCGCGGAGGCCGAAACCGGGCTACGCGACTACGGCGATCCGACCTTGCCGGAGCGCTTCGCCGTCGCCGTCGACCATCTCAACGGCCTCGGCCTGGACGCCGACGGCAGATTCGAGGCCGCGCAGGTGTGTCGATGGCTGCTGACCTCGCGGCTCGAACTCATCGAAGACCGCAACCGGTACCCGATCGGCGAGGAACTGATCGACGCCCCGATGTTCGTCACGGGCGAACCACGCTCGGGGACAACGCTGATGCACGCCCTGATGTCCGTCGACCCGCACGCGCGGGCGTTGCGGTTCTGGGAGGTGATGTATCCGTCCCCGCCACCGGGACTCGCCGGACCCGACGACGAGCGCCGGGCGCGCGCCGACGCCGACTGGCGCGAGATCAACGCGAAGATGCCCAACTGGCTGCACAGCCATCCCTACAACGACATGCTGGGCGACGGCCTGCCCGAAGACGAACGCACCTGGGCGTTCGATTTCCGGGTCATGACACCCACCGCGTGGTGGCGGGTCCCCATGCAGTCCCTGGTCGGTGGCCTGGCGACCGACCCGGCCGCGCAATACCGGCTCCACAAGGCGATGCTGCAACAGCTGCAATACCACCGGCCGCGAAAGTACTGGGTGCTGAAGGGCTTTCACGGCTTCCGGCTCGAGGAACTGTTCGGCACCTACCCCGACGCGCGGATGGTGTGGCTGCACCGCGACCCCGTGCAGGTCGCTGCATCTCGCACCATGATGATGGCCGACATCGCCGAAGGCATGGTCGGCTCGGTCGACCTGCACGCCCTGGCGAAGATGCACTTGGAGCTGACGCGGGCCGGCGTCGCCAACACCATGAGCAATCCCCTGGTCGACGATCCCCGCATCCTGCACGTTCGCTACACCGATTTCGTTGCCGATCACGTTGGCGCCGTGCGGCGTTACTACACGTTCTGCGGTCGCGAACTGACCGCTGATGCCGAGACGGCGATGCTCACGTACCTGGCCGACAATCGCGGCGACCGCTACGGCAAGTTCCGCTACTCCACTCAACTCTTGGTCGATATCGGTGAAGACCTCGATGCGTTGCATGCCGAATTCCGGCCGTTTCGTGAGCGATTCGGCGTCGAGATCGAGAACCGAGGCTGATGCCATGCCGGCCCACGAGCGTCTGTCGGTGCACAACGTCACGTTCTACGGCTCGTCGTTGGCTGAGCTGGAACGGCACTGGGTGGATCTAGGGGTCTCCCGGTTGAGCGTCCTCGACGGCCAGGTGCTCGACCCCGAGTTTCGAGAGATGATGCAGCGCAACGATTTCGCCGTGGAGGCGGTGTGTCATATCTTCGCGGGCGGCCGGCTGTCCGCCGATTGCCAATCGGCGCGCGATGCGCTGATGCAGGTGATCGACGCCGCCGCCGGCGTGGATGCGCGGGTGGTCTACATGCTCACCGGCGGTCGGGAGGCGCTCGGCTGGGCGCAGGCCGCTGACCGGTTCACCGCCATGGTCGCCCCCTGCGTCGATCACGCGAAGCAGGCCGGTGTGGCGCTCGCGATCGAGAACGCTTCCAGCCTGTACGCCGACATTCATCTCGCCCATACCCTGCGCGATACCGTCACGCTGGCGGAGATGAGTGGGCTCGGCGTCTGCATCGAGCTGTTCCACTGTTGGGCGGAAGGCGATCTCGACGCCATGGTGCAGCGTGCGTTGCCGCGAACGGAACTCATCCAGCTCAGCGACTACGTGCTGGGTGACCGCGCGCTTCCGGGCCGCGCGGTGCCCGGCGACGGCGCCATCCCCATCGAGACGTTCGTGGCGCGGGCGCTCGCGGGCGGCTACTCGCACGGGTTCGACCTGGAACTCATCGGCCCTCGCATCGACGAAGAGGGCCGACTCGAATCCGCCCGGCGCGCATGCGATGTCGTCGGCGCGATGCTGGACAGGCTGGGTGCGTGAGCATGGCCTTCGGTGACGGTCCGGACGACGCGGCCCTGCAGGCGGCGTGGGCCGACTTCTGTGACCGGCTGCGGCGCGCCGGCGAGCGCGCCTTCAAGGATCCCAACCCCACGTCGGGGATCCATCGCGTCGACGCCTACCGATTCCTCGCCCAAAACCTCGGCCAGGCCTTCGATCTGGCCCTCGAAACCCGCGACGCCCGCTACCCCGCGCTGCACACCTTCAGCGGCCCCACCCGCAAGCTCGGCGGCGACTGCGCCGACTTCACCTATCAGCAAGCCTGGATCGACGGGCGAGCGGCCTACCGGCTCACCGGCACCCGGGGCACGTCGCGGTTCTTCAACGTCACCGTGCAGGGGCGCCGCAACCCCGGGCCCGGCGTGCTGCACGAACCCTTCGGTGACACGCCGGAAGCCAACCTGCTCGGCCATCAGCTCCGCACCGGCGAACATGGTGAATTCGAGCTGTATATCGGCGGGCCCGAGCGCGGCCGGAACTGGCTGCCCACCACACCCGAGTCACGAAAGCTGTTCATCCGGCAGGGATTCGACCGCTGGGACGAGCTGCCCGCGCAGCTGCGCATCGAGCGCGTCGACATGGCCGACCCCAAGCCACTGCCCACCCCCTCCGACATGACCGAGGCGATGCGCTGGGCCGGCGATTTCGTCACCGGACTGATGGCGGATTGGCCCGAGTTCCCCTTCCAATACGGCGGCGTCGACGCCGACCACCCGAATAGCTTCCCCAGTGTCGGGGCGACCGACGCCGACACCAAGCGCGGCCGCGGCGCCGCCAACATGTATTGGAAGCTGGCCGGCGACGAGGCGCTGATCGTCGAATTCGAGGCCCACGACGGGTTGTGGATGTTCACCAACATGGGGGTCTTCTTCAACAGCATGGATTACCTGTACCGCCCGGTGAGCTACACACCGAGCCGCACCAAGATCGATCGCGACGGACGCATCCGCCTGGTTATGGCTCACCGTGATCCCGGAGTGCACAACTGGCTGGACACCCAGGGCTTCGAATGCGGCAACCTCACCTACCGGCACATGCTCGAGGGTGAACCCGCCGCGCTTCAGACCCGGGTGGTCAAGCACGACGAGCTGCCCGGGGCGCTCCCCGAGGGAACCGCGATGGTGAGCGCCGACGAACGCGCCGCCGCGATGTGGGAACGCTTCCGCGGCATTCGCCGCCGCTATGTCCACTGAAGCGACACCAGGGCTAGGGTCAAAGATCGTGACCGAAGTATCTGAGGACGGGCTGGCGGAGCTAACTGAATTCGCGCTGTTGCACGAAAACGCGGAGCAGGCCGGCGTGTCCGGCCCACTGCCCGACGTCGAGCGCGTCGAATCGGGCGCCGGCGAAGGCAAGATCAGCGCGCTACGCTGGGGCGGCGCCGCGCCGCGGATCGTGTTCATCCACGGCGGCGGGCAGAACGCGCACACCTGGGACACGGTCATCGTCGGCCTTGGTGAGCCCGCACTGGCGGTCGACCTTCCCGGCCACGGCCACTCCGCCTGGCGCGAGGACGGCGACTATTCGCCGCGGCTCAACGTCGACACCCTGCTGCCGATCCTGCGCGAGCACGCACCGACGGCCGACCTCGTGGTCGGCATGTCGCTCGGCGGACTGACCGCGATCCGGCTGGGCGCGATCGCGCCCGAACTGGTCAAGGAGCTCGTGCTGATCGACGTCACTCCCTCGGCGCTGCAACGCCATTCCGAGATGACCAAGGAGCAGCAGGGCACGGTGGCGCTGATGCACGGGGAACGGGAGTTCCCCAGCTTCCAGGCCATGCTGGACCTGACGGTCGCGGCCGCGCCACACCGCGAGGTGAAGGCGCTGCGCCGCGGGGTGTTCCACAACTCCCGCAAGCTCGACAACGGCAGCTGGACGTGGCGTTACGACGCCATCCGCACCTTCCCCGACTTCTCCGGCCTATGGGACGACGTCGACGCGTTGGCCGCACCCGTGACCCTCGTGCGCGGTGGCACATCCGGCTTCGTCAGCGACGACGACGCGGCCGAACTCGCCCGTCGCGCAAAGCGTTTCCGCGGCGCGCACGTGGTCGAGAACTCGGGCCACTCCGTGCAGAGCGACCAACCCCTCGCGCTGATCGACCTGCTGCGCGGGGTGCTCGACGCGCGCTGAGCCAGCATGACCGACGATGACCGCAGCGCCAGAGCTTCCGGGCGGCCGCGTGACACCTCGATCGACGAGCGCGTGCTGTCGGTCACGCGGGACTTGCTGGTGGAGGTCGGGTGGGACGAGCTGAGTATGCGGCTCGTCGCGGCGCGCACCGGCGTGGGGCGATCCAGCCTGAACCGTCGCTGGTCGTCCAAGGCGGAACTGGTGCTGCACGCCATCCTCGGTGAAACCCCCGACCTGGCACCGTTTTCCGGTACCGATCTGACCGGCTGGATCGAGTGGGTGGTGCGCGGCAGTCACGAACTTTTCGGCAGGCCCGACGTGCGGGCCGCCGTACCGGGTCTGCTGTTGGCCCTCGGCGAGAACGACGACCTACGCAGGGACTTGTGGGCCAAATTCAGCGTCCCCGCCGTGCAGCTATTCGCCGACGACGTGCGGGCGACGACGCCCGCCAGGCGACGCCGAGCCGACGTCGACGCCCGGGCTACGCTGGCGATGGCCGCGGGCGCGGCGCTGTTCGTCACGACGGTGGCCGTCGAAGACGACTCCGAGGCCCTACGCAACCGGATCGCGCAGCTGTTGATCACGGCCGTCGCCGCGTCCCACCCGCAATGACTCGACGATCGCCGCTTTCGGGGATCGCCACGTGATGCCGAACTCGCCCACGGTCTTGCTGTCGTCGGTGGGGGTGGCGGCGGTAAGCAGCAGCGCCGCTTCGTAACTGAGGCCGTCGCCGAGCGCGACGTAGCGGCCGGCGGCGTCGGCGAGGCGGCCGATCCCACGCAGCAGGCCCGGCGACAGGGGCACGCGCCGCACCCGCCGGCCCAGCCCCTCTTCGAGCGCGTCGATCATCTCGTCGAAGGTGAGCAGCCGCCCGCCACACACGTAGCGGTGTGGCCCGCGACCGGCCTGCATGATTCTTGCGTGCACGTCGGCGACGTCTCGCACGTCGACCATCTGCATGCCGCCGCGCAGTTTCGGTGCCACCGCCCACCGCACGATCGGCGCCCATCCTTGTTCGGTGACCCCGGCGGCGGTGCCGAAGGCCGGTCCCACCACGCTCGAGGGATACGTGACGACGACGGGCGCGCCTGCCTCCTGCAACCGCCGGGCGACCCGGTCGGCGTACCCCTTGGTCTTCGCGTACGCGCTGCGGCCACGCGCCGGAGGCGAATCGTGCGAGATGATGCCATCGGGCGGCGGGAACAGCGCGCTGTAGCTGCTGACCAACACGACCGGGTCGAGCGCGAGGTCGACCGCGCGGGTCAGAATCGCCTCCGTCGCATAGGCATTGACGTCCCACATCAACTGGGCACGGCGTTCGTCGGTGCCCACGACTCCGGCGGCATGCAATAGGGCGTCGGCCCCGGCGAGGAGTTCCTCGATGGTCGCGGCGGACCTCACGTCACCGCTCAGCACCGTCACGGGACCGAGCGCTCGTAGCCGGTCGAGGACGGCGCCCGGATCCGTAGGCGCGGCCAACAGTTTCACCTCATGACCGGCCTCGATCAGTGCGCGCACCGTGTGCGCGCCGAGGTATCCGGTTCCGCCCGTGACAGCTATGCGCATCGGCCGTGCTCCGCTCTGTGATCGTCCCGTCGTGCTATATTTCGGTGCCAATGGTATCGAAACTGGCTTTCAGCCCACTGCGACTGGGTCCCCTCGTCCTGAAGAATCGCTTCATCAAGGCGGCGACCTTCGAGGGCGTGATGCCGCGTGGCAACGTCAGCGACGCGCTGATCGACTTCCACACCGAGGTCGCGCGCGGCGGTGCCGCCATGACGACCGTCGCCTACTGCGCGATCTCACCGGGCGGCCGCGTTCACCGCGACACCGTCGTGCTGGACCGCGACCGCGTGCCGCAATTGCGCCGGCTGACCGAGGCCGTTCATGCGGCGGGTGCGCTCGTGTGCGCCCAGATCGGCCATGCCGGTCTGGTCGCCAACACGCTGTCGAACCGGACACCGACCTTGGCGCCGTCCACCCGGGTGAGCGCGCCGGCCATGGGTCTGGTTCGGGCGGCCACCCCCGAACAACTCGACGCGGTCATCGACGGCTTCGGGACCGCAGCCCGAAACGCGGTCGACGCCGGATTCGACGCGCTCGAAATCCACATGGGCCATGGCTATTTGCTCAGCTCGTTCTTCAGCCCGAATCTGAACAGGCGCACCGACCGCTACGGCGGCGACACCGTACGCCGCGCCGAACTGGCCCGCCGCGTCGCCGAACGGGTCCGATCCACCGTCGGCCACTCCGTCGCCGTCACGGCGAAATTCAATATGGACGACGGGGTGCGCGGTGGCTTCTGGCTCGACGACAGCATCCCCACGGCCCAGCTGCTGGAGTCCGACGGGCACCTCGACGCGTTGCAGTTGACCGGCGGCAGCTCGCTGCTCAACCCGATGTACTACTTCCGCGGCGATGTCCCCATGGACGAATTCATCGCCTCCCAACCCCGCGCGGTCGGTCTGGGTCTGCGCGTGTTGGGCCGGCGGCTGTTCCGGAGCTACCCGTTCGAAGAGGTGTTCTTCCTGCCGCTCGCGCGCCAGTTCCGCGCTGCGCTGTCGATGCCCTTGATCCTTCTCGGCGGCGTCAACCGGCTCGACACGGTGGAAGACGCACTGGCCGATGGGTTCGAGTTCGTGGCCATGGCTCGCGCGCTGCTACGAGATCCGTTTCTGGTCAACAGCTTTCGCGAGCATACCGCCGCCGAGGGGTTGTGCATCCACTGCATGAAATGCATGCCCACGGTGTACAGCCGAACGCATTGCGTGGTGCGCGACAGGATCGAGGCGGCGCCGGTGGCCTGACGGAGGCCTACGGTGGGTCCTATGACTCGCGACGACATTCGTATCGGTGTGCAGCTACAACCCCAACACGCTCCGCAATACAGTCAGATCCGCGATGCCGTGCGCCGGTGCGAGGACATCGGCGTGGACATCGCCTTCAACTGGGACCACTTCTTCCCGCTCTACGGCGATCCCGACGGCGCGCATTTCGAATGCTGGACGATGCTCGGGGCCTGGGCCGAGCAGACGTCGCGCATTCAGATCGGCGCGCTGGTGACGTGCAACTCCTACCGCAACCCCGAGCTGCTCGCCGATATGGCCCGCACCGTTGACCACATTTCCGACGGGCGGCTCATCCTGGGCATCGGCTCGGGCTGGAAGCAGAAGGACTACGACGAGTACGGCTACGAATTCGGCACCGCCGGCAGCCGCCTCGACGACCTGGCGACCGCACTCCCCCGGATCAAAAACCGGCTGGCCAAGCTGAACCCGGCGCCCACCCGGGAGATCCCGATCCTGATCGGCGGCGGGGGCGAACGCAAGACGCTGCGGCTGGTCGCCGAACACGCGCACGTCTGGCACAGCTTCACCTCCGCCGACGAGTTCCCGGCCAAGTCGGAGGTCCTGGCGCGCCACTGCGCCGACGTCGGACGCGATCCGGCCGGCATCGAACGCTCAGCGGCCGTGAAGAACGGCGGCGGCCTGCTGGCCAACGCCGAAAGGCTCGTCGACCTCGGCGTCACCCTGCTGACCGTGGCCTGCGATGGCCCGGGTTACGACCTGAGCGACGCCGAAGCGCTATGCAAGTGGCGCAATAACCGTTAAGCGACCGGCTTTGCTCCGGCTTCATTCGCCAAACCCGTAAACGCTCGCGTCAATTCATGAGAAACTCTCAGCGCTAGATGACCGACGCGAAAGAGACTCGACAAAAAGATGCCGAAGAAATACGGGGTCAAGGAAAAGGACCTGGTTGTTTCGCACATCCTCCACTTGTTGTTGACCGGCAAGCTGTGCAGCGGGGACCGCGTCGACCGCAATGAAATTGCGCTGGGCCTGGGAGTCAGCCGGGTCCCCATTCAGGAGGCACTGGTCCAACTCGAACACGACGGCATTGTCTCCACCCGTTACCACCGCGGCGCCTTTGTCGAGCGGTTCGACGAAGCCACCGTGGTCGAACACCACGAATTGGACGGGCTGCTCAACGGGATCGCGTCCGCACGCGCGGCGACCAATCCCACCCCGCGGATCCTGGGGCAACTCGATACCCTCATGCGCTCGCTGCGCGCGGCCAAGGATGCGCGCGCGTTCAGCGACATCGCCGCCGAATATCGGCGGACCGTCAACGACGAGTACGCCGGGCCGCGGCTGCACGCCACGATCCGCGCGTCGCAAAACCTCATCCCCCGCCTGTTCTGGACGACCTATCAGGGCGGACGCGAGGAAATGCTGCCGTTCTACGAAGACGAGAACTGCGCAATACACCGCCACGATCCCGACGCCGCGCGGACGGCATGCGTCGACCGCTCCTATCTGATGGCCCAGACCATGCTTGCCGAGTTGGTTCGCCGCCGGGTCTTCACCCCGACCGACGAGGTCGGGCGCGCGGTTCCGGGTTCCCTTCAGGTGATCACCGGCGGGGAGGCGGTCTCCGCCGAGGCCTCGCTGGCGCTGTAGAACGGGCGCTGTCAAGGCCGTGCCGCCGGCCAGTCGATACGGTGGCAGTGATGAGCTTGCCCGTGCGCCGGCGCGCCACGCGCCTTGCAAAGCTGTTCGCACTGGCCTCGACATTGCTGATGGTGTGGGGGTCGACGGCGATCACGCTGGCCAGTCCCGCGGCCGCCGACCGCAACCAATGCGCGCCCGCCGGCCCGAAAAGCGCGGCGGTGTTGCCCGAGAATCTGGCCCATAGCCGTGCCATGGGCCGGCCCGACGAGCACACCACGCCCAGCGTCGAACCGTTGAGTTCGGTGAACGTCGACACGCTGGGATTGGGCACACCGGGGGTGTTGACCGTCGGCACGCTCTCGGGCGCGCCGCCGCACATCTGCATCACACCCACCGGCCAGTACAGCGGCTTCGACAACCAGTTGCTGCGGGCGATCGCCCGCAAGCTCGGACTCCAAGTCCGCTTCGTCGGCACGGATTTCGCCGGTCTGCTCGCCCAGGTGGCGACGCACCGCTTCGACGTGGGGTCCTCGTCGATCAAAGCCACCGACGAACGCCGCCGAACCGTCGCGTTCACCAACGGCTATGACTTCGGCTATTACTCGTTGGTGGTGCCCCCAGGCTCCGCGATCAAGGACTTCGGCGATCTGGCCCCGGGGCAGCGCATCGGGGTGGTGCAGGGCACCGTCGAAGAGTCCTACGTCGTCGACAACCTGCATTTGCAGCCGGTGAAGTACCCCGACTTCGCCACGGTGTATGCCAGCCTCAAGACGCGCCAGATCGACGCGTGGGTGGCACCGGCCGGGGAGGCCGCGAGCACGATCCAGCGGGGCGATCCGGCGGTGATCGTGGCGCACACCTTCAGCAACGAGGGATTCGTGGCGTACGCGGTGGCCAAGGACAACAAACCGTTGGTGGATGCGCTCAATGCCGGGCTGGACGCCGTCATCGCCGACGGCACCTGGTCAAATCTGTACTCGCAGTGGGTGCCCCGCACCCTGCCGCCGGGCTGGAAGCCTGGATCCCTGGCCGCCCCGGCCCCGGTGCTGCCGGACTTCGCCGCCATCGCGGCGAGTCAACACCACAAAAAGGTGGGTCCGGCCGCGCCGAAATCGACGCTCGCACAGCTGCGTGACTCGTTCTTCGACTGGGACATGTACCGGCAGGCCATTCCCGCTCTCTTCAGCACCGGATTGCCCAACACGTTGATCTTGACCAGCAGCGCCAGCGTGATCGGTTTGGCGCTGGGCATGCTGCTGGCCGTCGCCGGCATCTCCGACTCGCGCTGGCTGCGCTGGCCGGCGCGGGTGTACACCGACGTGTTCCGGGGGCTTCCGGAAGTGGTGATCATCCTGATCATCGGGCTCGGTGTCGGGCCGATCGTGGGCGGATTGACCAACAACAACCCCTACCCGATCGGCGTCGCCGCCTTGGGGATGATGGCCGCCGCCTACGTCGGCGAGATTCTGCGATCCGGGATTCAAAGCGTGGATCCCGGCCAGTTGGAGGCGTCCCGCGCGCTGGGGTTCAGCTATTCGGCGGCGATGCGGTTGGTGGTGGTGCCACAGGGCATCCGGCGGGTGCTGCCGGCACTGGTCAATCAATTCATCGCGCTGTTGAAAGCCTCTGCGCTGGTGTACTTCCTGGGCCTGGTCGCCGACCAGCGGGAGCTGTTCCAGGTGGGCCGCGACCTCAACGCGCAGACCGGCAACCTGTCGCCGCTGGTCGCCGCCGGCGCCTTCTATCTGATCCTGACCGTGCCGTTGACGCATTTGGTGAACTACATCGACGCGCGGCTGCGCCGTGGTCGCGCCGCGGTCGATCCCGAGGAACACCCCGACATGCTCACCTCGACGTTCGGCCAGGAGATCACGTGAGCTCCAGCGTCGTCGGCCGGTCGTCAGTCTCCTTGGCGTGCAATGGTATTCACAAAACCCTGGGCGGCACCACGGTGCTCCGCGGTGTGGATATCGAGGTCCCGGCGGGCAGCACGGCAGCCGTCATCGGGCCGTCCGGGTCGGGCAAGTCGACGCTGCTGCGCACACTCAACCGCTTGCATGAGCCGGACGGCGGCGACATCCTGCTCGACGGCAGGTCGGTGCTCAAGGACGATCCCGACGAGCTCCGCCAGCGGATCGGCATGGTGTTCCAGCATTTCAATCTCTTTCCGCACCGCACCGTGCTGGACAACGTCGCGCTGGCGCCGCGCAAGTTACGGCGTCTGCCCGTCGACCAGGCCCGCGACCTGGCGCTGACGCAACTGGACCGAGTTGGCCTGAAACACAAGGCCGGTGCCCGCCCCGGCATGCTGTCGGGTGGTCAGCAACAGCGGGTGGCGATCGCCCGCGCGCTGGCGATGTCGCCGCAGGTGATGTTTTTCGACGAAGCGACCTCGGCGCTGGATCCCGAAATGGTCAAGGGAATTCTGGAACTCATTGCCGACCTCGGTGCCGATGGCATGACAATGGTTGTCGTGACCCACGAAATAGGTTTCGCCCGGTCGGCATCCGATGCGGTGGTATTCATGGATCACGGCAAGGTGGTGGAATCGGGACCTCCCGAGCAGATATTCGAAGCGGCCGAGACCGAACGGCTGCAGCGGTTTTTGTCCCAAGTGCTTTGATCTGCACTGCCCAATGAGCAATAGCTACCTTGTACGCACCTGATAACGGGTTAGACTCCCGATTTATGGCAGACAGCGAATCGAACCCGGCCGAGGTTGCCGAGCTCGCCGAAGGTTTGCACCGCGCGCTGTCCAAATTGTTTGCCATGCTCCGGCGTGGGGACCCCAGCGGGGCCGCGGCCGGCGAATTGACCCTGGCGCAGCTGTCGATCCTGGTCACCTTGCTCGATCAGGGCCCGATCCGGATGACCGATCTGGCGGCGCACGAACGGGTGCGGACCCCTACCACGACCGTGGCGATCCGCCGGCTCGAGAAGGTGGGGCTGGTCAAGCGTTCCCGCGACCCGTCCGACCTGCGGGCGGTCCTGGTCGACATCACCCCGCGCGGTCGAGCCGTCCACGGTGAATCGCTGGCCAACCGTCGCGCGGCCCTGGCCGCCATGCTCAGCCAGCTCCCCCCCGACGACCTCGACACCCTGATGAAGGCGCTGGCACCGCTGGAGCGGTTGGCCTCCGGCGACCCGACATCCGGCCCGGCCGGCGTGCCGCCCGCCCGCAAGGAAGCCTGAAACCCACTGGCGTCTAACGTTTTTCGCCTGGGGTCCCGGGCTGGGTAGACTTCCAGGCATGCCCAATGCACTCATCACCGGCGCCGGCCGCGGGATCGGCACGGCGATCGCCACGGCGCTGGCGCCCACGCACACCCTGCTGCTGGCCGGCCGCCCGTCCGACCGGCTCGACGCGGTCGCCGAGCGGCTCGATGCCACCACGTTTCCGCTGGACCTGACCGACGGGGGCGATATCGAGGCCGCCTGTGAAATCGTGGACGAACTCGACGTGCTGGTGCACAACGCGGGGTTGTCGATCCCGGGGAAGGTCGCCGAATCCCACGTCGACGAGTGGCGGGCCACCTTCGCTGTCAACGTCTTTGGGCCGGTGGAACTTACGCTGGCACTGTTGCCCGCGCTGCGACGCGCGCGCGGCCAGGTCATCTTCATCAACTCGGGCGCGGGGCGCAACGTCTCGCCCGGCATGGCGTCCTATTCGGCCAGCAAGTTCGCCATCCGCGCCTTCGCGGACTCCCTGCGCAACGACGAGCCGGAGCTGCGTGTCACCACAATCTATCCGGGCCGCACCGACACAGACATGCAGCGCGAACTCATCGAATTCGAAGGCGGAAGCTACGATCCCGCCAAGTTCCTGAAGCCGGAAACCGTTGCGGCCGCGGTCGCCAACGTGGTGGCCACCCCGCGCGACGGGCACGTCCACGAGGTGGTGCTTCGGCCGGCCGGACGGTAGCGGCGCTACACGACCAGATTGACCAGCCGGCCGGGCACCACGATCACCTTGCGCGGGTTGGCGCCCGCCAGGAACGCCTGGACCTTCTCGTCGGCCAGCGCGGCGGCCTTCAGGGTGTCATGGTCGGCATCGGCGGCGACCGTCACGCGTCCACGCACCTTGCCGTTCACCTGCACCGGATACTCCACCGTATCGTCGACGAGAAACGCCGGGTCGACCATCGGGAATGGCCCGTGTGCCAGCGAGGTGGTGTGGCCGAGTCGCAGCCACAACTCCTCGGCCAGGTGCGGAGCCAGGGGCGCCAGCATCAACACCAGCGGCTCGGCCGCCGCGCGGGGCACCGCGTCCCGGTGCTCCTTGGTGAGGTGGTTGGTGTACTCGATCAGCTTGGCCGCCGCCGTGTTATTGCGCAGTGCGGCATAGTCTTCCGCGACCCCGGCGATGGTGCGGTGCAGCACCCGCAGCGTGTCGGTGGCCAGCTCCTGCGCAGGCCCGTCGAGCACCCGCGTCTCGCCGGTCTCTTCGTCGACCACCAGCCGCCACACGCGCTGCAGGAAGCGGTGGGCCCCCACGACGTCCTTGGTCGCCCAGGGCCGGGACGCCTCCAGCGGGCCCATCGACATCTCGTAGACCCGCAGCGTGTCGGCGCCGTAGTCGTCGCAGATCTCGTCGGGCGAGATCGAATTCTTCAGGCTCTTACCGATTTTGCCGAATTCCTGAAAGACCTCGATGTCTCCCCGGGGCCCCGGGTAGACGAAGCCGCCGTCACGTTCGACCACCTCTTCTGCCGGGACATACGCTCCGCGCGCGTCGGTGTAGGCGAAGGCCTGGATGTAGCCCTGGTTGACCAGCCGGCGGTACGGCTCCCGCGAACTGACGTGGCCCAGGTCGTAGAGAACCTTGTGCCAGAACCGCGCATAGAGCAGGTGCAGCACCGCGTGCTCGGCGCCGCCGACGTACAGGTCGACGCCGCCGGGATCTTGCGGGCCGTGCTCGGCCGGCCGCGGGCCCATCCAGTAGGCTTCGTTTTCCTTGGCGCAGAACCGCTCCGAGTTGTGCGGGTCGGTGTAGCGCAGCTCATACCAGGAGCTGCCCGCCCACTGCGGCATCACGTTGGTGTCGCGGCTGTAGGGCTTGAGGCCGTCGCCGAGATCCAGCTCGACGTGCACCCACTCCGTGGCCTTGGCCAACGGCGGCGAGGGCTCGCTGCCGGCGTCGTCGGGGTCGAACAGCACGGGCGAGTAGTCCGGCACGTCGGGCAGCTCGACCGGCAGCGCGGCTTCGTCGAGGGCGTGCGCGCGCCCGTCGCTGTCGTAGACGATCGGGAACGGTTCGCCCCAGTACCGCTGGCGGGCGAAAAGCCAGTCCCGCAACTTGAATTCGATGCGCGCGCGGCCCCGGCCTTCGGATTCCAGGCGGGCGGTGATCGCTTCCTTGGCCGCCGCCACGTCCAGGCCGTCGAGGTATCCGGAGTTGACCAGCACCCCGTCGCCGGCGTAGGCGGATTCCGAAATGTCCCCGCCGGCAATGACTTCCACGATCGGCAGACCGAACTCGTGGGCGAAGTCCCAGTCGCGCTGGTCGTGGCCGGGGACGGCCATGATCGCCCCGGTGCCGTATCCGGCCAGGACGTAGTCGGCGATGAAGATCGGCACGGGTTTGCCGTTGGTGGGATTGGTGGCGTAGCTGCCCAAGAAGACGCCGGTCTTTGCCTTGCTCTCCTGGCGCTCGAGGTCCGACTTCGAGGCGATCGCCTTCCGGTAGGCGTCGACCGCTTCGCCGGGCGTCGCGGCGCGATACGTCCAGCGCGGATCGGTCCCGTCGGGCCAGGCCGCGGCCACCAACTCGTCGACCAGGTCGTGCTCGGGCGCCAGCACCAGATAGGTGGCGCCGAAGAGCGTGTCGGGACGGGTGGTGAACACCTCGATGTCGACCGTCGCGCCGTCCGACTTGGTCGCCGAAAACAGCGCCTTGGCCCCGGCGGACCGTCCGATCCAGTTGCGCTGCATGGTTTTGACCGGCTCCGGCCAGTCCAGCACTTCGAGGTCGTCAAGCAGCCGGTCGGAGTAAGCGGTGATGCGCATCATCCACTGCCGCAACCGCTTCCGGAACACCGGGAAATTGCCGCGGTCGCTGCGGCCGTCGGCGGTGACCTCTTCGTTAGCCAGCACGGTGCCCAGCCCGGGGCACCAGTTCACCATCGAGTCCGCCCGGTAGACCAGTCGGTGGCCATCGATCACGTCGGCGCGCTCCCCCACCGACAACGTGGCCCAGTCCCGCCCGTCCTCGAGACGGCGCGCCCCGGACTCGAATTCGGCGACCAACTCGGCGATGGGCCGGGCCTTGTTGGCGGCAGTGTCGAACCAGGCGTTGTAGATCTGCAGGAAGATCCACTGCGTCCACTTGTAGAACTCGACGTCGGTGGTGGAGAAGCTGCGCCGGCTGTCGTGGCCGAGTCCCAGGCGGCCGAGCTGGCGCCGGAAGTTCACGACGTTGGCCTCGGTGCGGGTGCGCGGGTGGGTGCCGGTCTGCACGGCGTATTGCTCGGCGGGGAGCCCGAACGCGTCAAAACCTAATGCGTGCAACACATTGCGGCCCGTCATCCGGAAATAGCGGGCGTAGACGTCCGTCGCGATATAGCCCAGCGGGTGGCCGACGTGCAGTCCCTCCCCCGACGGGTAGGGAAACATGTCCTGCACGAACAACTTGTCGTCCGGGACCGGGGACCCGTCTGCCGGGGCCAGCGATCCGACCGGGTTGGGCACGTTGAACGTCCCCAGCCTCGCCCAGTTGCCCTGCCACGTGCCCTCGATCCGGCCCGCCAGCGCCGCGGTGTAACGGTGGGGCGGCGCGTCGGAGTCCGGCTGGACGGCGCCGGCGCCGGCGCCTGGCGAAGTGGTCGGGGATTCGGTCACCTGAACAGGGTATAAGGGCCGACACGGCGGTTCGCCGGCCACAGGTTGGTCTCGGTTCCGTTGCGCGCCGATCAGGGGTTCATCCCAGGTGTATTTCGAGCCTGTTCACCGCCTTTGACCTCTAGTTACAGTCAGCCACTATCGACGGCTTCTGGTAGTTGAGCCATGGGAAGGACCGACGCAGATGATTGACATCGTCCCCGTCCACCGGGCACTTCTCGGCGGCATGGTCGCCGGCCTGATGGGTTTGGCGGTTGTTGCGAGCGGCACGGCATCGGCGGAACCGTTGCCTCCTGCGCCGGTCCCGGTTCCCGCCGTCCCCGCGCAGGCGCCACAGAACCTCGGGCCCGAGCTGGTGCCTCCGAGCAGATACCTCGCCGCGCCCCAGGCGGCCACTCCCCTCGCGCCGTCGGCCACCGCCGGGACCCCGGGGGCGGCGACGCCCGCCGCGGCCGCTCCGGCTGCCGCGCCGGCGCCGGCTCCCGCCCCGGCACCCATTCCCGCGACCTCCGGCACGATCCGTGAATTCCTGCAGTCGAAGGGTGTCAAGCTCGAGGCGCAAAAGCCGCAGAACTTCAAGGCGCTCGACATCACCTTGCCGGTGCCGGCCCGCTGGACCCAGGTGCCCGACCCGAACGTGCCGGATGCGTTCGCGGTCATCGCCGATCGGCGCGGTAGCAGCATCTATTCCTCGAATGCCCAGGTGGTGGTGTACAAGCTGGTCGGCGATTTCGATCCGAAAGAGGCGATCACGCACGGCTACGTCGACAGCCAGAAGCTGCTGGCGTGGCAGCCCACCAACGCCTCGATGGCCGATTTCGGGGGCTTCCCGTCATCGATCGTCGAGGGCACCTACCGCGACGGGGACATGACGCTGAACACGTCGCGGCGCCACGTCATCGCCACGTCGGGTCCCGACAAGTACCTCGTCTCGCTCGCGGTGACCACCGATCGCGCGGTCAGCGTCGCCGACGCACCGGCCACAGACGCGATCATCAACGGCTTCCGGGTCGCCGCCCCGGGCGCGCCCGCTCCGGCACCGGCCCAAGCGCCCGCCGCATCTCCGGTCGGGCGGCCCGCCCAGCCGCCGGCCGCTCCGGTCCCCGCCACCGCTCCGGCTGGCCCGGCCGCCCCGGTCGCTCCAGCCGCCCCGGCCGCTCCGGTTGCCCCTGCTGCCCCCGTCGCTCCGGTTGCTCCGGTTGCTCCGACCGCTCCTGTCGTCCCGGCACCCGCGACGGCTCCGTTGGTGCCGCTCGCGCAGACGACTCCCGCGGCCCCGGCCCGGCTCCCCGCGCAGACGCCGGTACCCAACCAGCAGCACACGCCCAGCCTGCTGGCCATGGTGCCGGGCCTGCCGCCGCTGCCGAACTTCTCGTTCCTGCAGCACTGAGTCCGGCGGCCGCCACACCCGCAGAGCCGGATGAGCGGGCCGGCAACCCGGCTCGTATTGTGAGCCCATGCTGATTGCGGGCGTGCTGTGCATGTGTGCGTCGGTGGCCTCAGCGGGGTTCGGCACCTGGTCGCTTGCGCACAATCGGAATTTCGGCGCCACGGCGCTGGCGCTGCGCGCCATGGCGCCCACCCAGTTGGCGGCCGCGGTGATGCTGGGCGCCGGTGGCGTGGTGGCGCTGGCCGCGGTCCCGCACACCGCACTGGTGGTGCTGATCGTGTGTGTCGCGGGCGCGCTCGGAACGCTGGCCGCGGGCTCCTGGCAGAGCGCGCGTTTCGCGCTGCGTCAGGAAGAAGCGGCGCCCGCCTGCGCGGGCAGCTGCGCCG
This sequence comes from Mycobacterium marseillense, assembly GCF_010731675.1. Taxonomy (NCBI): domain Bacteria; kingdom Bacillati; phylum Actinomycetota; class Actinomycetes; order Mycobacteriales; family Mycobacteriaceae; genus Mycobacterium; species Mycobacterium marseillense. Next base: position 3,929,851 of record NZ_AP022584.1, on the reverse strand, counting down.
GCTGCACGCAGTCGTGCCACTGACTTTGAGCTGGGGGAGCGCTAGTTTCGGCTGATGTCGATCGGGTGGGTCGCGAGCAGCGAAAGCGGCAGCGGCTGCCGGCGCAGAACGTGGCCCCACAAATCTGACCTCGGCCCGACGAGAACGTCGGATGGCAAGGCGGACAAGACAATCCAGTCGTCGCGTTCGATCTCGCCTTCGAGCTGACCAATGGTCCAGCCGGAGTACCCGGCGAAAATCCGCACGCCCTCCACCAGTGGTGCGATCGCGTCGGGGTCGGCGTCCAAATCGACCATCACCACCCGGCCGTCCACATGCCGCAAGCCCGGCACGTCTTGCGGATCGGCGCCGACGCGCAACGTCGCCAGGCACAGCGCGGCGTCACGCTTCACCGGGCCACCGATGAACATCGTCTTCGGCTTCGCCGATAGGTCGGTCCACTGGGGCAGCACGTTGTACACCGCGGTTTCGCTGGCGCGGTTGAGCACCACACCCAACGTGCCGCCATCGTTGTGCTCGACGATGTAGATCACGCTGCGCCGAAACGTCGGTTCCAGAAGGTCGGTGTTGGCGAGCAGCAAAGTGCCCGCACGCACCCGTTGCGCGGCGGGTGCGACATAGTCCTCTGGGTCCTCCGGCGGCGGCACCCCACCATCATCGCATCTGGCCCATCGTGGCCCAGGGCAATCGAAGGTGCGGGACGCGGCGATTTGTACTGTTGTTGGGACAGCTCTGAGCGCGCGAGCTTGCCAGCCCCAATTGCGGAAGTCGGTTTCGGTGATCCCAACCCGGATGCAGTCCAGCGCACCCGTCGAAATCTGGCGGTCGGTGCGCGGTTTGCCAGATTTTTGGCGGCTGCTGCAGGTGCGCATGGCGAGCCAGTTCGGTGACGGCCTGTTTCAGGCGGCGCTGGCCGGAGCGCTCCTGTTCAACCCGGATCGAGCTGCTGACCCGCTTTCCATCGCGCGCGCCTTCACGGTCCTGTTCTTGCCCTACTCGCTGCTGGGACCGTTCGCTGGGGCACTGATGGATCGCTGGGACCGCCGGCTCGTCCTCGTCGGGGCCAACGCGGGCCGGTTGATCCTGATCGCCGCCATCGGCACGATTCTGGCGGTCCGGGCCGGCGACCTGCCGCTGCTGCTGGGCGCGTTGTTCGCCAACGGCTTAGCCCGATTCGTCGGGTCCGGGCTCTCAGCGTCGCTGCCGCACGTGGTGCCGCGCGAGCAGGTGGTGACGATGAACTCGGTGGCCACCGCCATCGGGGCCATCGCGGCGTTCGTCGGCGCAAACTTCATGCTCGTGCCGCGGTTCATCTTCGGCGCCAGCGACAAGGGCGCCTCGGCGATCGTCTTCATCACCGCGATTCCCGTATCGATGGCGTTGCTGCTGTCCTGGCGGTTCGGTGCGCGCGTGCTGGGCCCCGACGACACCCGGCGCGCAATCCACGGACCGGTCCTCTACGCGGTAGTCACCGGCTGGCTGCACGGCGCGCGCACGGTGGCGCAGCGCCCGACCGTCGGCGCCACGCTGTCCGGCCTGGCCTCGCACCGGATGGTGGTCGGCATCAACTCGCTGCTGGTCCTGCTGCTGGTCCATCACATGCCCGATGCGGACGGTGGGGGGTTCGGCACCGCGCTGCTGTTCTTCGGCGCGGCGGGCTTGGGCGCCTTTTTGGCCAACCTGCTGACCCCGCCCGCGATCCGTCGCTGGGGGCGTTATGCCACGGCCAACGGGGCGTTGGCGGCCTCGGCGATCATCGAGGTCGCCGGCGCCCAGCTGCTGGTCCCGGTCATGGTGGCGTGCGGCTTTTTGCTCGGCGTGACGGGTCAGGTGGTCAAGCTTTGCGCGGACACAGCCATCCAGATGGATGTGGATGACGCGCTGCGCGGACACGTGTTCGCCGTGCAGGATGCGCTGTTCTGGGTGGCGTTCATCGTCGCGATCACCGTGGCCGGGATGTTGATCCCCGACGATGGACACGCACCCGCGTTCGCGCTGTTCGGCTCGGTGCTCTACCTAGTCGGCCTGGCGGTGCACAGCTTCGTCGGGCGCCGCAGCGAGCCGGCGAATGATCGCTAAGGTGGCGACGTGATCGCAGCACGCCGGGGAGGGAAGCGATGACCGGTCCCACACCCATGGTCGAGGACCTGCGCGCCGAAAGCGATGCGCTCGACGCCCTGGTCGCACCGTTGCCGCCCGAGCGCTGGGCCGACCCGACGCCCGCACCCGGCTGGACCATCGCGCACCAGATCGGGCACCTGCTGTGGACCGACCGGGTTGCCCTGATCGCGGTGACCGACGAGCCCGGCTTCGCCGAAGTGCTGGCCGGTGCGGCCGCCGACCCGACGGGCTTCGTCGATGAGGGCGCCGAAGAACTCGCGGCGCTGGCGCCGGCCCAGCTGCTCGCCGACTGGCGCGCCACCCGCCGCCGGTTGCACGAGGAGCTGCTCGGGGTCGCCGCCGGTCGCAAACTCCCGTGGTTCGGGCCACCGATGAGTGCGGCATCGATGGCCACGGCGCGGCTGATGGAGACGTGGGCGCACGGTCTCGACGTCGCCGACGCCCTGGGCGTCACGCGGCCCGCGACCGACCGGCTACGGTCGATCGCTCACCTCGGGGTGCGCACCCGCGATTTCGCCTTTGCCGTCAACAATCTGGCGCCCCCAGCCGAGCCGTTCCTGGTCGAGCTGAGCGGACCCGGCGGTGACACCTGGTCGTGGGGACCCCCGGAGGCTGAGCAGCGGGTCAGCGGCTCGGCGGAGGATTTCTGCTTCCTTGTCACTCAACGGCGCCCGTTGAGCAGCCTCGACATCACGGCCCAGGGCGCCGAGGCGCAGCGCTGGTTGGAAATCGCGCAGGCTTTCGCGGGACCGCCCGGCCCCGGGCGGTGAGCCCGCGACGGTAGCCCGCTGTCCGCGCACATCTTCTTGCCCAATCCCCACCCACGCGATGAGGACGTCACCGCCGTCAGTGCAGGGGACCGCCGTAACTCGCCCGGTTCTCCGCCTCGGCCTCTTCGCGCAGCGCCGTGATCGCCAGGTTCAGCCTGTCGGCCAACTCGCCGTGGCCGTACCCGGCCATCACGCCGGGATGCAAAGTCAGCTTGATCAGTCGACCGTCGGAATTCGTCACGGCGTACACGTCGCCCAGATCGACGCTGTAGGTGACCGCCTCGGCCTGCGCCACCAGGGCTTCCCATTTATCGGCCGCTTCGCTCAGTTCCCGAAGAACCGACTCGACCAGATCCTTATCGCTGAGATTCGCGCGACTGCCCGAACCCGACACCAGGACAGTATCGTCGAGCCCTCCGACCAGCGTCAATTCATACGCGGCGGTTGTCGGCTCAATGGCCGGAGGTCGGCACGGCGAGCTTGTGGAACCAGGCGAGGTGGTAGTTCGCCGACACGGTGTCTCCGCTGGCAATGCCTTCGGTGGCGGCCATCAACAGGCACTTGAGCAGCAGCGCCGGATTGACGTTCGGATACTGAACCAACAGCTGATACCGGGCCGTGTCGAGATGCACGCGCAGCACGTCGACCTCCTGATCGACGATGAAGGTGCCCGCGGCCGCGGCGTCGGCCAGCCGGGTCACGATCTTGGGCAGCTCCGCGCGCGCCCGGGTGACCTGGCTGAGCACCCGTGCCAGGTCATCGATCGCCGGCAGCTGGCGCGGCTCCACCGACGCTCGCGTCGCGGCGAAGTCGGCCGAGCGGCGCAGCGAATCACCGGGAGCGTAAGTGACGACGCGCGCCGTGTCGCCGATCAGCGCGGCGACCCTGCCACTGCGTCGCTCAGGCTCCAGCAGCCGCACGCCCGCGGGAAGGCTGATGCCCGACGGGATCCACCCGTGGGCAAGGTCGGTGACCAAGACCGTGGTCCCGTCGGCGCGATCCCCGATCGCCCAATTCAGCCGCGGCTCTTGCCGGACCACAAACTCGAGCAGCCGGTTCAACCGTTCGTTGTCGAATTTCGTTGGGGTGGCGGGCTTTTCGATGGGCTTTGGCGCCGCTGCGACGGCTTCGGTCGACTCGACGGGGGCTTCCTGGTCAATGACGGCCGGCTCGTCGCCGCCGGCGGCCGCCGGCTCCTCTACCGGGGCGTGGTGGCGCCCCCTGTCGACGGGCGCGACGGGCTCGGGCTCTGGCGCGCTGTCGACCGGCGCCTCGATGACGGGCTCCGCCTCCTCCGTGATCACCGGAATCACCTGCGTCTCCTCGAGAGGCGACACATCGGCGACCCCGACCGGCTCTTCCTCATCGGGGGCGGCTTCCGGCTCGGGCGCCACCGGCTCGTCGTCACCAGCCGGCTCCTCCAGGACCGCATGGTGCCGGCCGCTCGCGACGGGTTCCTGCGCCGGATCAGGGGCGCGCTCGACCGGTGCCTCGACGACCGGCTCCGCCTCCTCCGTGACCACCGGAATGACTTGCGTCGCCTCGAGAGGCGACACATCGGCGGGCCCGGTCGGCTCTTCAGCGTGGGTGGCCTCCTGCTCGGCCGCCTGCGGTTCGCCCGGCTCGACCGGTTCGTCCGGTTCGACCGGGCGGCGACGCCATCTCGGCGGCGGCTGGGGCGGCTCGGCGTCGTCGTCGACCTCGCGGACCGCCGGTAGCACCTGCGTCTTTTCCAGGTCCGTTCCGGATGGCCCGAGGGCCGGTGGGGGCGCCGCGGGGGACTGCGCGCCGCGTTGCACCGTATGCAGGTAGCGGATCGTGGATTCGACCCGGCGCACCGCACGGCCGCGGGCTTCCTCGATGATTCGAGCCTCGGCCGCCTGCCGGGCCGGGTCGGTCATTCCGGCCCGCTTGAGCATCTTGAGTTGATCGTTGGCGCCGTTGGCGATTCGTTGCAGATCGGCCTTGAGATACTCTGCGAGAGTGGCGGTTTCGGCAGTGACCGTCGACAATTCGGCAGGCCACAGCCCGCCTGTCACCCACGGGGTGCAGTCGATGGGAGAGCTGAAAGCCGGAATCGCCAGGGATTCCCGGGTAGCTCTCCGGAGGCGCTGACGCGCCGTCATCCGGCCGAAGATCGCCACTAGCTAAGCCTACCGGCAGCGGGCGGTCGACTTGTGCGGTCAGTGAATTGTGCGCCCGCAAACGCCTGGGTAGCGTGGGGACATGGCTGAATCTGCACTGCAGCAGCAACTCGACGAGGTGCGTGCCCTCCTCGCCCGCGCGCGAGAGTTGTTCGGCCCCAATCCCGTAGAGCCGCCCACGGAAATCGCTCCCGATCCCAGCGCGGCCAAGCCGTGGCTGCGTTAGCCCGGCGTCACATATCAGGTCCGTGCAGGCCGGCTAGCGTCCGCCGTTGCGGCGGCGCAGTTTGTGCGCCAGCAACTTCTCAATGGCGGCATCGAGGTCGCGCGGGGTAGGAACTTCAGCGGACGGTGTGTGGCCGGCCGCGACGATCTCGTCGCGGATTTCCAGCAACGCCTTGAGGCACGACACGTCGGCGGTGAGCACGATGCCCTGCGCCAGCGTCTCGGCGTCGGTTTCCATCGCCTCCTCGCTCAGCGCGACGCTGTGCATATATCCGCCGCGGCAAGAGCGGACCAGAATGTGCCCACTCGGGTGAACGGTGTCGAAAGCGGGATTCGCGTCGGTCATCGACCGCGGTCGACGACGTCGCCGAACTTGCGTGCAGCCTCCTGCTCGTGCTGTTCCCACATCGTCGCCGATACGGTCAATTGGTCGGCCAGATCGGCGTGGTCGGAGGCCTGTTGCTCATAACACTGGCGTCGCAGCTCAAGCAGCTCGCGGCCGGCATCGCGAAGCTCACTGAAGATCGGCCCGAGCGAATCGAGGCTCTCCTGGATCGCGGCGTGCGACGACGGAACGGTGCGCAAATACTCCGACGTGTCCTGATGGTGCGCGGCGGCCTGGCGTAAGTGCGCGGGCACCACATGTATCGAATCTGCCATCCGCTGTCTCCTGTTGACGACCGCCGTACGTGCCGGCGAGTTCATTTTTCTCAGGTGGTCGACGAGGTCGCCGGCCGGGTAGGTGTCGGTGGTTCAGGCTTGGTCGGCGTGGTCGCAGCCGCGGCCGCCGCCGGCGGATGCTCCCAGCCTAGAAAGCTCGGTCCGCTCACGGTGGCGATGTGCTGAATTTGGCCATCGAGAAGCGCCTTATCAGGGCCCAGGGCAAGAGCGTGCCGGTCCGTGAACATGCCGATGTCGCCTGGGCCTAGCTGTAGGGCATCGATCGGGTTGGCGACCGCCGTCCCCGGTGGGGGGATGGTCATTCCCTGGTGTTGGAAGGCTTCCGCGATCGGCGTACCGCCCACGGCGGCCTGGATCGCCGCCGCCAACTGTGGGCTGGCGGCGGTCACGGTTTCGCCGTCGGGCAGGGTCACCGGCGTCGGGCCGGCCGAAGGCGCATCGGACGCAACGCTTTGCGGGTCGTCGTCCTGCCCGTCGGGGCTGTCCGGACTGTCGAGCGCGCTCGGGTCTTCCTCTTGGACATCCGGTAGTTCGTCGTCGGCCAAATCCTGCAGCGCCGGGTCGTCTTTCTCGCCGCGCGAAAAGGGAAGGCCGCCTGGCGTTTCCCATCCCGCCGTGGGGGCGGGCATGGCGCCCAGCCCCGGAAGGGGCCCGCCACCGAAGTTGGGCATCGGGGGCGCCATCGGAGTTTCCGTCGCCGGGGCGATCGGGGCACCCGCCACCGGATCATCGTCGGGCCACGGTGCGTCATCGTCGGCCACCAGCGAGTCCAGCAGCGGATCCCATTCGGCGTCGCTCTCATCGGCCACACTGCCCGCGGGCGACTCGGCAACGGCGGCCGCCGGCGCGTGCTCGCCCGGCCGGTCCGGTTCATTCTTGGACGCGTCGTAGAGCGACGTCCAGGCGGCCATCAGCGCCGACTTCGACGTGTCGTCCAGGCTGGCGTTCAGGACCACCGCTCGAATGTCTCTGAGCTTGCCGATGAGAAAGCGTTGGAAATCGCGCGCTCCCGCCGGAGTGTCGAGGTCGGATCTGATCCGGACCGCCGCTTCGGTTTCGTGTTGCAACTTGGTGAGCGCTTCCCTGCCGTCGACCGCGCTCAGGTGCGCGTTCAGGATGGCCGACACCACCTGCATGTCCAATTGCGAGCTCGCCGAGTTCTGCTGTGCCAGAGCGGCTTCCGCGCTGGCGATCGCGTCCGCCGCCGCGCCCGATTCCCGATCCGGGGGTGTCGCGGTTCCTTCGGGCGGTCGCCCCGTGGACGGGCCGCTCGCCGGCGCGGCCCCGAACACGTCCGCGTGCTGTCGGCGGATCTTGCGCGCGATCGCCTCGAGTTGGTCGGTGCGCGTGGTCGGCGTGATGACAGCGGAGACTTCGGTCGGAGCCAACCCCGTCTGCCACGCGTTGGGATCGCCGGTGCGATCCCGGACGGACTTGACGGTGGCCAGGAGATCGTCGTAGGCCGACATCAGTCGCGCAGGCGGCGCCGCAGCGGCCCCCGCTGCAAGAAGTGACGCGACCCCTCCATGCCCGGCGACAGTACTGGCGGGTGTCCCTGCCGACAATTCACTGAGCTGCATCATTGTGGACGAGTTCCGGGTCAACTGCCACCGGCGGTGTAGCGCGCCCGAAGGGTCTCCAAGACAGCCCTTTTGGCCTGAGCGAGTTCGCGCGCCCCAGTCACAATTGCGGCGATCTCGCGTTGCTTGTCCAGCAGGAACCTGTGGAACTCGCGCGCCCCCATGGGTGTATCCACGGCGAGGTTCGCTTGCTGCACGACGGCATGGTCGATCTGTTCGGCGATGGCGTCCAGTCGCCGGACGCTCTCACGCGCCGCGGTGTGAGCGGTGTTCAGCACGTCCGTCAGCACGAGGTCGGCTTCGGACGCGGCGCCGTGCTGGCTCGCCAGCGTCGATCGCCGTGCCTCGACGGCCTCTAACGAGTGCCCGGGTTGTTCCGGCATCGGCTCACCCTTCTCGTCGTGCCCGCATCGCCGGGCGAGGTTGGCGGGTCATATCGGTCGGCGTATCGCAACGCTGTTGCCCAGTCGGCTTATTCGCACCGACGCGCCCGAGTATGGCGCCTCGACCACTAGGTTGTTGCCGATGGCGAGCTGGACGTGACCGGCGTGCGGAAAGACCAGATCACCCGGCCGCACCTGCGAACGGGGTACCGGGATGCCGTCGTTGATCTGCTGATAGGTGGTGCGGTCCAAGTGAATACCGGCCCGCGCGTAGCTCCACTGAACGAGCCCGGAACAGTCGAACTCGTCGGGGCCGGTCGCGCCCCAGACGTAGGGGCGGCCCAGCCGGGACAGTGCGGCCCGCACCGCGAGCGCGGCACGGTCGTTCGACGCCAAGCCGAGGCCACGGCCATGCCGCAGCCGATACCGCAATGCCTGCAGTGCCGCGTGGTGCCGTCGCGCACGCAACCTGGCCGAGACGACGTGGGCCCGTTGTGTACGCAGTCGGGCTGCGCGGCGCCGCATCGCCTCTCGCTGCGCCAACGGGGTCGACGGGAGCGTCGAGGCCTCGGCGCGGGCCGCGTCGAGGACATTGTGGGTCAGGTCGCGGGCCTGCGCCCGGTCTCGGTGGGCGTCGGCAAGCACGTCGGTGACGGCGGCGTCGGTCCCGGCGGCCGACGCGAGGCGTTGCCGACTGTGGTCCACCGCGAGTTGGTAACCGCCGCGGGCCAACCCGTCGTTCAGGCGGGCCGCCCGGCGCAGCAGGCCGCGGTAGTGCCCGGTGTCCGCATCCAGCGACGACGGCCTCGTGCTGCCGGCGAAGAGTTGATGGGCGCGGCTCAGCGCCTGGACTTCGCTGTTCACTGCGCCCCCTCGACGCTGTCGTGGCTTGCCTCGTCTTGGCTCGTCGCCTCGACCGCCTCGGTGAAGGCGCGCACGCGGGGGAGGGCGCCCGGCGAAATGACCCCGCGATTGCGGATGTCCCAGATCTCGTCAACGCCGACACCGACCAGCGCAGCGATGATCGTCTCCGGCAACGAGGACTGCGCGCAGGCCCGGTCGAAACGCGCGCTAAGGCTCGCGGGCATCCGCTTCAGCAGCGCGGTGCGCGTCGCCTCGAGGGCCTGGAGATGCTCCATCAGCCGGTCGGTCGAATCGGCGCCGGCACTCACCGCCACCCGCCAGGAGCTGGCAGCGAGCATCTCCGCCTTCACGCACTGAGCGATCACAGACAGAATATACGTCTCATATTCGTTTGATGTTGTCGCAGGAAGCCGATCGATGACGGAGTTGAGGGCGTCCAGCTGGGCTTCGGCGTAACCTTCCAGCACTTCGGTGTCGCTGTGACGGTCGACCACCACCGGTCCCGTGCGCCGCGCCGGCATCGCGGCCGGCGGCTGCGCGGCCATCAGGCGCGCCAATTCAGCGTCCGGATCGGCGGCCACCAAGAGCCGGGAGTAGGTGCCCGGCGGCAGGCCAAGCCCGTTTTCAATCTTCTGAACTGTGCTTTTGTGCGGTTTACGGGCGCCGCGTTCCAAAAAGCTGAGCCCCATGATGCTGACCCCGGTCGCGGCGGCGAGGTCGGCTAGTGACCAATCCCGCGATTCTCGCAACGCGCGGATAGCCGCACCGGCCGATTCACGGCTCACCACACGCTCCGGCCATAGGCCGGATAGTACACAGCCACCGCCTCGGATATGCGTATATACGTTTCTGTCTACGTTTCTCTTGCGTTGGGGCGTCTCGCCGATATACGCTTTTACCTACGTTTTACGCTCGACAAGGAGACCGACATGGGACACCCGTGCGCAGCCAACCCGGAGCTTTGGTTTGGCTACCCCGACGATGACGGTGGTGACGGCGCGGCGAAGGCGCGCGCATACGAACGGTCGGCCACCGAGGCGCGCCTGCAATGCCTGCGCCGCTGCCCACTGGCACAGCAGCGCCGCTGCGCCCAACACGCGATCGCACACCGCGAGGAGTACGGCGTGTGGGCCGGCGTGAAGCTGCCGGGTGGCCAGTACCGCAAACGTGACCAGCTCGCGCACGCCCACGACGTCCTGCGCCGTATCGCGTCCGGCGAAATCAACGCCAGGCAGCTTCCCGAGAACGCGGCGCTGCTGGCGCGCCACGAACACGAGTCGGTCGCGGTGCCCGCGGTCGTGTTGCATCTGCCGCTGGCCCAAGTCGGGCCTCGTACGGCCGCCTGACGTTTTGCCGAAATCCCAGCTCGGCAGTTTGCTGAGCCAGTCAACGGGGTAGTCGGGGTCGGCAAGACCAGTCTGTCGACCTAAAGGCGCACCCATGACGTTCGACCTGACCCCGACGGCCGCACAACACGATCTGGCCCGACGCACGCATGAGTTCGCCGAATCCGTAATCCGCCCCGTAGCCCTCGACTATGACCAGCGACAGGAATTCCCCTGGCCGGTGCTCGAGGAGGCGGCCCAGCAGGGTTTCTACAGCCCGCTGTTCTATCGCGACCTGATCGGCGATCCGACCGGCATCTCCCTGCCCATGTTCATGGAGGAACTGTTCTGGGGGTGCGCCGGGATCGGACTGGCCATCGTCATGCCGGCCCTGGCCCTCTCGGCGATCGGCCAGGCCGCGTCCCCCGAGCAGATGCTGGAGTGGGCGCCCGAATGTTTCGGCACCCCAGGCGATCTCAAGCTCGCCGCCCTGGCGATCTCCGAGCCCGAAGGCGGCAGCGATGTGCGCAACCTGCGCACCCGTGCCCGCCGCGACGGTGATGACTGGATCATCGACGGCCACAAGATGTGGATCGGCAACGGCGGCATCGCCAATGTGCACGTGGTCAACGCGGTGGTCGACGAGGAACTCGGCCACCGGGGCCAGGCGCTGTTTGTGGTGCCCGGCGGCACGCCCGGACTGAAGCTGCTGCGAAAGCTCGACAAGCTGGGCTGCCGAGCCTCCCATACCGCCGAGTTGCTCTTCGAAGGTGTGCGCGTGCCGCGCGCCAATCTGCTCGGCGGGGAGGAAAAGCTCGAACACAAACTCGCCAAGGCGCGAGAAGCCGTGGCGGGCGGAAAGCGTCCTGGCTCAGCGACGTTGGGAACTTTCGAGCAGACGCGACCCATGGTCGCCGCCCAAGCCATCGGGATCGCCCGCGCGGCGTTGGAGTACGCGACCGCGTATGCCACCGAGCGTGAGGCGTTCGGCGGGCCCATCATCGACAATCAGGGCATCGCGTTCCCGCTCGCGGAATTGGCGACGCAGATCGACGCGGCGCGGCTGCTCACCTGGCGTGCGTCCTGGATGGCGGCCAACAACGTTCCGTTCGAACGGGGCGAGGGCTCGATGTCGAAGATGGCCGCCAGCGAGGTCGCGGTCAAGGCCACCGAGCGCGCCATCCAAACCATGGGCGGCTGGGGCTACATCACCGATCACCCGGTTGAGAAATGGTATCGGGATGCCAAGCTGTACACCATTTTTGAAGGAACCAGCGAGATCCAGCGGATGGTCATCTCCAACGCCCTGGGCGCGGCCGTCGGTACCCCGCCGCTGCATGTGGTCCTCGAGCCGTCCGGGGGGCCGCTAAACCGGGTCTTCGGGCGGGGCACCCCGTTGCGCTCCCGCGCCGCCGACACCGCCCTGTCGATGCAGGACCGGGTACCCGAACCCGTCATGCGGCTGGCCATGAAGGTGCTGCGGCCGCCGGGCAAGTGAGCTGCCCAGGTACGGTCACGGATGGCGGCACCGTTCGCGGGCCCGCGACGGAGGATGGACGATGAGCAACCTTGAAGCCGCGCCGGCCGAAGTCGCCTGCGCCGCTTCGCAACACCGGGGCGTGTCGCCCACGGTGGAAGTGCTGCATCCGCGCGAGGTTCCCTTGGGCGGCCCGAGGGCGATCCGCGTGCAACGCACGCTGCCGCAACGAGAGCGCTCGCTGATCGGCGCGTGGTGTTTCATCGACCACTACGGCCCGGTCGCGGCGCGAATGGATGTGCCACCGCACCCGCATACGGGACTACAAACCGTCAGTTGGTTGTTCAGTGGGGAAGTGGAGCACCGCGACAGCGCCGGCGTTCGTGCGGTCGTTCGGCCCGGCGAGCTGAATTTAATGACCGCCGGCGCCGGCATCTGCCATTCGGAAGTGTCGGTTGAGGCTGGGCCCGTCTTGCACGGCGTCCAGCTGTGGGTGGCGCTTCCCGCTTCCGCCCGCGACACCGCGCGGGACTTTGCCCACTACGCGCCCGCCCCGGTCTCGCTGCCGGGCGCAGAGGCGCGGGTGTTCCTCGGCGAGCTGACCGGGAGTCGTTCGCCCACACCAACATTCACCCCGCTGCTGGGCGCCCAACTCGACCTCGACGCCGACGCGGGATTGGACATCGACGTCGACCCGACCTTCGAACATGGGGTGCTCTGCGATTCGGGTGCCGTCCACGTGGATGGGACGGCCCTGGCGATCGCCGAGCTGGCCTACCTGAGCCCGGGCCACGCACAGTTGCATGTGCGCAACGCGGGGGAGCGGCCGGCGCGCGTGATGTTGCTCGGTGGTACACCCTTCACCGAAGAGTTGGTGATGTGGTGGAACTTCGTCGGGCGAAGCCACGAGGACATCGTCAACTATCGCCAGCTGTGGGAGGACGGCGACGACCGGTTCGGCGTTGTCCAGGGATACCGTGGTGCGCTCACCCGACTGCCCGCCCCGCCGCTGCCGACCACTCGGCTGCGGCCTCGACCGATACCCCAACGAAAGGAAAGCGAAAATGGCAACCGATAAGACCGGCGCGGAAACCACAGTCAGCCTTCAGGACGGCAAGTACACGATTGCCGTCGAGGGCAAGACAGTGGGACTCGCCGATTTCGCCGATCGCGGCGAGCAACGCGTCTTCTACCACACCGAAATCGATCCGGCTTACGGCGGACGGGGTCTCGCGACGATCCTGGTCGAGGAGGCGCTCAACGAAGCGCGCGACGAGGGCAAGCGGATTGTTCCGGTGTGCTCGATGATCGGCACCGTACTCAAGAAGCATCCCGAGTTCGACGACATCACGGACCCGGTCACCCCGGAGATTACGCAGTGGGTGCGGTCTTAGGGGATCGCATACAGCCAGCATTTGTAGGGCTGTCGCACTAGCAAAGTGATTGTTCAGTATCACGTCTGGTGAATTGCCGCAGGCGATGCCCGCTGCCTTCGCGCTCCACCGGGCAAGAAATAGCCCGCTTGCTAAAGTCCGGCATTTTTAGCAATATCCAATAACTCGTCGACTGACTTTGCCATTATATGACTGAAGATAGTGGCGTCTCCCGCGATTAGGATCGCGCAATCACCGTTTAGGCAGACTTGGATCCTGCCTTCACCCAATTCCGAAACTTCAATACCGGGGGCGTACCCGAGCCGGTAGAGATCCGCGCCCAGTGGCCCAGACGCCAGCCCTGAACGAGCTAGGGTCGCCCAATCCCAAACAAGGTACTTCTCTACAAGGTCGACTGTTGAGAATGTGGCCACATCACTACGCTTCTGGCCTCGATCGTCGATTATATCGATCGCCCAGCGGTCTTTATCATGCCGCAGGTGAACGGAATAGTCCGTTGCCTTAAATGCGATTTCGCAATCGTCGCGCGTCAGCGATATTTCCACGCCCGCTAGGCCAGCTTTAGGGGCCCATGCGGACCAAATGCTCGACAAGCGCGAGAAATCTGTCATGTCACCTTATCCGTCGTACTACCCCAAAACGTTCCAGCTGCTCCACCGTACCATTTTTGCCGTCTGGCCTAATGATTCGATATTGCTGGCCTCCTCCTGGCTGATGGAACCACGGGGCTGCTTCCGATCCCTCTATATGCCAGCCGGGTGGTAGCGCAGCGGGGTCCTGCACAACATATTGGTAAAAAGGCTTGGCAGCACTTTCTGGAGGAAGCGAGAGTTGCGCAAACGGCGTTCCCTCAGGAGCTATGTAAGCGCCTCCCGGGTGACCGAAACGGCTGAGAACTGTGCCCGGAGTCAGGTGGGCGTCCGGAACAATGGTTCCCGGAATCGCATACGGCTTGGTTGGCAACGTGTCGTCTGGATAGAAAAGGCTGCCATCGGACTTGATGAATTCCGGCCCCGGCTCAACCGGGTGGTAACCATCGAACAATGGGTGATCCGAACCCAGGGGAGGTGGCGGCGGGGCATCTGGTGGTAGCGGTACATGACCGTCGGGCAGCACAGGTACGCGGGGGCCGGCAGGCGCGTGCTCGACGGGTATGTCGCCATGCGCGGCGGGCGGCGCGTGTTCGACCGGGGGCGGCTCGAGAGCGTGAGTGCCCGGGACCGGCTCCCCGGGTAGCGGGGCATGAGAAGCCAGGTTCCGTTCTGCGACCTGAAAGTGTTCCTCGGCTCCGGCGAGTGCGCGGGGGAACACGTTGTCGGCCGTCAGACCCTCCAACATCTCGCGGCTGAAAAGCATCTTTACGCCCTGAATGGCCACTTCGCCGCCCGCCTTGAGCGCCGGGGCCCCGACCGCCAGGGTGACGGCAGTAAAGAGTGGTTCGGCAGTCGCTTCCACTTGCCCGGGATCCGGCGTGCGCATGCCGGTCAACTTGCCGCCGTTGAAGGTGTAGTACGTGCCCCTGGCTTGGTCGAAGAATTCGCCCGTGCCGTTCTTGAGCTGGCCGTAAGCCTGCACGGGCTGGCCGTTGACGTTGTAGGTGAACGTGAAATGCCCGTCGGGGCCGACATTTATCGACGCTGGATCAATGCTGTTGTAGTCGGGGATCTTGCCCAGGTCGTCGAGAGCGCGGGCGAGGTCGGCCTTGAGCTTGGGTAGTTTGGCACTGGCCGCCTCGCCTTCCGGCGAACCCGGACCATGGGTATAGAGGTCGGCCGCCGCTTTGCTGAGCGCCTCCTGCGCGGCCCGCACCTTGGCCATCTGGTCCACGACGGCCTGGTTGGTGGCTTGGCGAATGTCAGCCAACGCGGCGAGTTGGGCGGGAGACGGTGGGACCACGCCGTCGGCATCGACACCGTGGAGCGGGGCGTCGTACCCTTCGGCGTGAAGGTTGTTCAGTGATTTCTGAAGGCCGTCGGAGTACCCGTTGCGAATTGACAGCAGCGCGGCGACCGCGGACTTGGTGTCGCGCAGGGCGTCGTCCTCCAACGTGTTGATCAGGGCGTGCAGCGCGTCCTTTTCCCCCGCACTGAGGCTCTTGTCGTTGTTCAATATGGCGACGGTCTGACTAACCAAGTCCGAAATGCTCTTCAGCTGGGAATCCAGGGTGGCAATCCGCGCGGCTCCGGCCTTCTGCGCATCGGCCAGTGCCGCTGCGATGCCTTCCAGGTCCGCGGCGATCTTGGGCAGCTGCAACGACTGCGCCCCTAGGGCTTTCGTGACCCGCTGAACCTCGTCAGAATCGTTGATGGGATGACCACCGCCGTCATGTTGGTTCCAAGCGGCCTCGAAGCGGGCGCGCGCTTGCTGGAAAGCATTCTCTGCCTCGGCCGTGCATCGGCCCGCGCCGTGGAAAGCATCGGCCAGATCGGAGATCTGCAACGGGCTTCCCGCCTGCAGGCTGGCATTGATCGCCCAGGGGTCGCCGCCGGCCTCTGCGATCAGCGCCTGCTCATCTATATACGGAAGTCCCACAGCACCGCTCGTGGCCGCGCAGCCCTAAATGTCCGTCCTCGCCACGGTATTGCGCGCATTCCCAACCCTCCCTGAGCTAGCTCATAAGGCTACTGGCGCAATCGCCTTGGTCAATTCACTCCCGAATCGAATCGGCTTGCTAGCCGCTGACCGCTGGAAGCTGCGAGCTAGACATGAAACGATGGGCTGGATCTCGTCGGGAGGGAGTTGTTCAGTGCGGACCGGTGCTACGCGCCTCGCAGTAATAAGGACGGCCGAGGCAGGTGCACGTCCGTGACTGCAACCGCACCCGGGGCCATACTCGCCCGCGAGCTCACCGACATCGCCGAACGCGTCCGGCAAGTTCCAGCACCGCCCATCCCTGAATTGGGCCCCCCAAACAACATTCGCGTCGCCGATCCCGACGGCACGGATGCCGAGATGGTCGCCGAGTGGATGAACCGGCCGCACTTGGTCTCCACGTGGGAGTACGACTGGCCGGTGCCGCGTTGGCGTAATCACCTGCGGGCGCAGGTCGATGGCGCCTACTCGCGACCGCTCATCCTCAGCATCAAAGGCGTCGACCGTGCCTACATGGAGATCTACCGTGCCGCCAAGGATTCCATCGCCCAGTGCTACGACAGTCAGCCACACGATCTCGGTCTGCATGGGGCGATCGCAGACGAGGAGCTCGTGAACCGCGGGCTGGGTCCCCTGATACTCCGCAAGGTCATCGCCGCCGCGCTGGCCGCTGATCCGGCGTGCCAACGGATTATGTTCGATCCAGATCACCGCAATACGACGGTGCGAGGGCTGTGCGAGTTCCTCCGCTGTGAATTCCTCGGTGAACACGACATGCCGAACCGGAGGATGGCGCTCTACGCCCTGAATCGGGCCGCCCCGTAGACGCTTCGTCATCGTCAGGTCTGTAGTTGGCTGCGGACCTCCAGCCGCTTGAGCTTGCCCGACGACGTGCGCGGCAATGATCCCGGTGGCATCAAGACGACATCGGCCGGAGTCACCCCGCACACCGAGATGACCCGCTTGATGACCGCGCTGCGGGTCACGTCGTGATCCGACCCCACGAATTCGGCGGCGATGAGTAATCGCGATTGAGCGGCACCGGATTTCGAACCGACCGCCACCACGCCTCCGTGCCGCACACCATCCACTTGCGCAGCCACCTGCTCGATTTCGGTGGGAAAGATGTTGCGGCCCGCAATCGTGATGACCTCTTTGGACCGACCGCAGATGACCAGCGCGCCGTCGACGAGGTAACCGATGTCTCCCGTGCGGAACCACTCCGCACCGCGATCGCACTCGATGGCCGCGTCGCCGAAGTACTTCGTCATCATCGAGGACCCGCGGATCTCGACTTCCCCCACAGCATCATCCGCTGAATGCTCGGTCGGGCTGATCCGCAGTTCTATACCCGGGATGGGGCGGCCCAACAGCGCATATCGTTGCCGAGTCCCCGATTCCGTCCGCTCATCGATGCGCAACCCCTCCCCGCAGTCGGGCATCGTCACGGCGCACGTCGACTCGGCCATTCCGTACGCAGGAGTCGCTGAACACGCCTGCAATCCAAACGGAGCCATCGCGGCGGCGAATCGTTGAAACCCCTCGCAATCAACGGGTTCGCCGCCATTGATGGCAATCCGCAGCGCCCCCAGGTCGACGTCCGAAACCCGGCCGGAATAGCGGCCGAGCATGGCGTACCCGAAATTGGGTCCGGCGGTGAAGGTTGCCGCGCTGGCCGAAAGCCAATCCGCCCAGCGCAGCGGCGCCGCAGAGAACGCTCCCGTCGGCGCCTGCCACAGCGGCATCCCACTCAGAACGGCGGTCAACAGGAAGGCCAAGCCCATGTCGTGATAGATCGGCAGCCACGAACACGCCCGATCGGCGGCGCCGTCGAGTTGTAACCGCTCAATGAGGCCGCGCATGTTGTTCAGCACAGCGTCCGGCGACAAGACCGCGGTGCGTGGATCACCGGTCGATCCGGCAGTGCCCTGCAGGATCGCGGCGTGTGAATCGGATTGGGTCTGAAGGCCATTCGAGGCAGGGGTCCGCGCGGCCTCCTCGAGGCTGCAGACCGACAGCGTCGACGCCGCATCACCCAGCGTGCGCAGCGTTTCTCCGTGGCTGAGGACCATGCTGACGCCGATCCCACCGAACCGGTCCAGGGTGCTACGCGCCCACTCAGCCGGGTCCGCGCCGCGCCTGGGGCGGGGCAGAATCGAGACGGCGACGCCCGCGAGCCACGCGCCCTGTATGGCGGCGACCAACTCGACGGTCGGTTCACCGACAAGCCCCACGGCGCCGAGGCGATCCTGCCGGAGCAAATGCGTTGCGATGCTTTCGGCCATCCCGTGGACCTCGGGCCAGGGGCGGGCGGTCCATCTGTCGGTTCCTTTGTCCAGGACGACCAACTCATGCGGCGATCGCGTCATCGCATCGCGCATGGCGGCCGCGAGAACGTTCATACGCCGGCCCCGATCGCAGCCTGCAAGTCACCCACCGTCGTGCAGGTCAATAGGTCTTCCTCGCTCAATTGCGTGCCGAACCGTTCTTCGATGGCAACCAGGCCGGCGGCAAAGGCAACAGAGTCCATGCCCAGGTCATCGATCAGACGCGTTGTGGCAGTGACGGATTCGAACTTGAGGTCCAGGTCATCACGAAGGATGCTGACCAACTGATCGTCGACGGTGCTGGGCACGGGTGGAGTGGAGGAGGTCATGACGCGCGACCATACCCGGTTGATTTAGGTAAGGCTACCCTCATCGGTATTGTGTGGGTTGTCTCACCGCCAAGTGCTGACGCACGGGCTGCCCGCTGCCGCCGGCTGGCTTCGGCTTGCCGACAGCCGGATCAGGCGATGACGAGTCCCTCAGAGCCACAACAACTTTGAATGCCCCAGTATCGACGGCGCATGGCGCCCGCCTTCACGGTTGTCTCCGCTGAAATGATGGTGTCGTGACCGAACCTTGCGCGGGGTGCAATTTCATCTATGACCTGCGCCGAGCCGCGGCCGCCGGCGAGGACCTCCAGGCGCTGACGGCAGAAGCCGTTGTACTTCTGTCTAACAACGACATTGATGTGCGATCCCGGTCGCACCCCGACGTGTGGTCGCCGCTGGAGTACGCGTGCCACCTGCGAGATGTGCTGCTGGTGCAGCGCGAGCGGGTGCTCGCGGCCCGCCGGACGAGCGGCTCCGACTGTGCGTCCATGGGGCGCGAGGAGCGAGCCGAGCACGACGGGTACAACGAACAGGACCCGGCCGACGTCGCTCGTCAACTTGCCGACGCGGCAGCACTATTCAGTAACGTCCTGGCCCGGCTCTCCGGCGATGACTGGGACCGGACGGTGATCTACCACTACCCCGAAACCCACGAACGGTCGCTGCGCTGGGTCGCGGTACACACCGTGCACGAGCTGCAGCACCACCTTCTCGATATTCGCCGCCAACTGTGACCGAAGCGCACAAGACCGCGCCGGCCTGGCCGAATTCAGCTGCGCTACAGTGCCGCCCATGAATGTCGATGCGGACGCCTTCGCCACACGTTGGGCACAACGCTGGAACGCCCACGACGTCGACGCCGTCCTCGACGACTTCCATGACGACGTCGTCTTCACCTCGCCCGTGGCCGCCAAGCTCCTGCCAGAAACACAGGGGGTGGTCCGCGGCAAGGCGGCGCTACGGCAGTACTGGGTCGCGGCCCTCGAGCGCATTCCGGATCTGCGGTTCACCGTCGAAGGCGTCTACCAAGGCATCAACACAATCGTCATCACCTACCGCAATCAGAACGACGACGTCGTCAACGAGGTCTTAGTCTTCGACGGCGACGCGATCATCGAGGGCCACGGGACCTATCGCAGCGCCGGCTCCTAACGCGCAGCCGGTCGCCCCAAACACGAAAGTCACGACCTCTTGCGAGGTCGTGACTTTTCGTAGCACCGCTCAATGTGGGCGAAGGGGGACTTGAACCCCCACGTCCCGAAGGACACTGGCACCTGAAGCCAGCGCGTCTGCCATTCCGCCACTCGCCCGGAAAAACAACCGATGGACCATACCACTGTAATGGCCCGATTCCCGAACCGCCGCAGCGGGCCTGGCGGCCTTCCGACGCCATACCCTGGCCGCGTGCGCGCCCCTGAACTGCAGGGACCCGGTTCTCACGATTTCGACAGTGCCGCGCCGTCGCGATGTGCCGATACCATGCGGGAGTGAACCAGCACGCAGGCGATTCGTTTGCCGCGCACCGGCAATACCTTCTGGCAAGTGCAGACGAACGGTAGGACATGAGTAGCCAACGGGGGCTGGCCGCGCGGATCGAGCGCAAGCTCGAGGCGACGGTGGACAACGCCTTCGCTCGCGTGTTCGGCGGAGCGATCGTCCCGCAAGAGGTAGAAGCCCTGTTATGCCGCGAGGCGCGCGACGGAGTTCAGAAGCTCCACGGAAATCGCCTTTTGGCCCCCAACGAATACATCATTACCCTCGGTATGCACGACTTCGGAAAGGTGAGCGCCGATCCGGATCTCACGTCGAGCTCTTTCGCGAGGTACTTGGCTGAGTACATCCACGAACAGGGGTGGCAAACGTATGGTGAGGTGGTCGTCCGGTTCGAGCAGTCGTCGAACCTGCGTACCGGCCAGTACCGCGCCCGTGGTGCTGTCAACCCCGATGTCCAGCCCCGCCCGACGGACGAAGACGCCGTCCGGCCACAATCAAATAACGCGTTCGGCGATGAACGAGGAGTAGCACCAATGACTGACAATTCGAGCTACCGCGGGGATCAGGGGCCGGGGCGGCCCGGCGACGAGTACGACGACCGCTACCGGCGTCCCCAGGACGACGCGCGCGGTGGCCCGGACCCGCAGGGTGCACCCGATTCTCGGGGGGGATATCCGCCCGAGCAGGGCGGCTACCCGCCGCAACAGGGCTACCCGCCGCGCCAACCCGAGCAGGGCGGCTACCCGGAGCAGGGCGGCTACCCCGACCAGGGACAAGGCGGCTACCCGCCGCAACAGGGCTACCCAGACCAAGGCGGTTACCAGGGCCAGGGCGGCTACCCGCCGCAGCAGGGCTACCAGGACCAGCGCGGCTACCCCGACCAGGGACAGGGCGGCTACCCACAGTCGTATGAGCAGCGCCCGCCCGCGCCCGGCGGGTACGGCGGCGGCCAAGGCTACGACCAGGGATACCGCCAGGGCGGCTACGGCCCTCCCGGCGGCCAGCCGGGTGGCGGCCCGCAGGGCTATGGCGGCGGCTACGGCGACTACGGTCGCGGGCCGGCGCGCCAGGACGAGGGCGGCTACGCCCCGCCCGAACAACGTCCCGCCTACCCCGAACAGGGCGGTGGATACGACCAGGGCTACCAGCAGGGCGGGGGATACGGCCGCCAGGACTACGGCTCCCCCGAATACACCCAGTACGCCGAGCACGCGCAGGGCGCGACGTATGGCGGCCAGGCCGGGGGATATCCCGAGGCTGCCAGCCCCGAGTACGACTACGGCCAGCAGCCCGACTACGGGCAGCAGGCGGAGTACGGGCAGCCCGCCGACTACGGCCAACCGGCCGACTACGGTCAGCAGGCGGGTGGCTACGGCGGATACGGGCAAGGCGGCTACGGCGCCGCGGGCACCACGATCACCCTTCAGCTCGACGACGGCAGTGGCCGCACCTATCAGTTGCGCGACGGCTCCAACATCGTGGGCCGCGGCCAAGACGCACAGTTCCGATTGCCCGACACCGGCGTGTCACGGCGTCACCTGGAGATCCGCTGGGACGGGCAGGTCGCGCTGCTGTCCGACCTGAACTCCACCAACGGCACCACGGTGAACAACGCACCGGTTCAGGAGTGGCAGTTGGCCGACGGCGACGTCATCCGTTTGGGCCATTCGGAAATCATCGTCCGAATCCACTAAGTCGCTGGGCTCAACGCTGCCGTGCTTCGCCCCGTGTCGACCACCGTCCAAGTATCGTGACGTAGCCGATGTGCTCGGAGTCACGGGCGCCGGGGACACGACGCTAGGACGGAAAGGACGCCAGATGCAGGGATTGGTACTGCAGCTGACGCGCGCCGGATTCTTGATGTTGCTGTGGGTCTTCATCTGGTCCGTGCTGCGAATCCTGCGGACCGATATCTACGCCCCGACCGGTGCCGTCATGGTGCGTCGCGGTCTGGCGCTGCGCAGCACGCTGTTGCCGTCGCGGCAGCGCCGGCACGCGGCTCGCTATCTGGTGGTGACCGAAGGCGCGCTGGCGGGAGGACGCATCACTCTCAGTGGTCAGCCGGTGCTGATCGGACGAGCCGACGACTCCACTCTGGTGCTCACCGACGACTACGCCTCAACCCGGCACGCCCGGCTGTCTCAGCGCGGCTCGGAGTGGTACGTCGAGGATCTAGGATCGACGAACGGTACTTACCTTGACAGGGCGAAAGTGACGACAGCGGTACGAGTCCCGATAGGAACGCCGATTCGAATCGGTAAAACGGCGATCGAGTTACGCCCGTGACCCGCGCCAATGACAATGATGCCGGCCTGGCACATCTTCCAGCCGGGATCGAGGAGTGGCGCCCGTGACCCTGGTCCTGCGATACGCCGCCCGGAGCGACCGTGGCCTGGTGCGCGCCAACAACGAAGACTCCGTCTACGCCGGCGCCCGGCTACTGGCTCTGGCCGACGGCATGGGCGGTCATGCGGCCGGCGAGGTGGCGTCCCAGCTGGTGATCGCCGCGCTGGCCCACCTCGATGACGACGAGCCCGGCGGCGACCTGCTGGCCAAGCTCGACAATGCGGTCCGATCGGGCAATGCGGCCATCGCCGCCCAGGTCGAGGCGGAGCCCGAACTTGAGGGGATGGGCACCACCCTGACCGCGATCCTGTTCGCGGGTGACCGAATTGGCTTGGTGCACATCGGCGATTCGCGTGGCTACCTGTTGCGCGATGGCGAGCTCAGCCAGATCACCAAGGACGACACGTTCGTTCAGACCCTGGTCGACGAGGGCCGCATCACGCGGGAAGAGGCGCACAGCCATCCGCAGCGATCGCTGATCATGCGGGCACTCACCGGCCACGAGGTCGAGCCGACGTTGACCATGCGCGAAGCCCGCGCCGGCGACCGTTATCTCCTGTGCTCCGACGGACTGTCGGACCCGGTGAGCGACGAGACCATCCTCGAGGCGCTGCAGATTCCCGACGTCGCCGAGGCCGCCTATCGCCTCATCGAGTTGGCGCTGCGCGGCGGGGGCCCTGACAACGTCACCGTTGTGGTCGCCGACGTCGTCGACTACGACTACGGGCAGACCCAGCCGATCCTGGCCGGCGCGGTGTCGGGCGACGAGGACCAAATGACGCTGCCCAATACCTCGGCCGGGCGCGCCTCGGCGATTCGGCCGCGCGAAGAATCCGCCAAACGTGTTGCACCACAACCGGAAACGACGCATCGACCGCGGTGGTCCCGGCAACGGATGATCGTCGTCGCCGCGCTGGCGGTGCTGCTGGTCATCGCGGGCCTCACCGTCGGGTGGTGGGTCATCCAGCGCAACTACTACGTCGCCGAATACAACGGCAGGGTCTCCATCGTCCGGGGGATCCAGGGGACGCTGTTGGGCGTTCCGTTGCAACGGCCTTACCTCGTCGGCTGCCTCAACGCGCGCAACGAGCTGTCCCTGGTCAGTTATGGGCAATCCGGCCATCCCAATTGCCAACTGATGACGCTGCAAGATCTGCGTCGTCCCGGACAGGTCCAGGTCCAAACCGGACTGCCGGGCGGCAGCCTAGACCAAGCGGAATCGCAGCTGCGCCAACTGTTGGCCGAATACTTGTTGCCGATCTGTCCGCCGCCGCGCGCCACCTCGCCGCCCGGGCCCCCGTCCACCGGCGGCAGAACTCCCGAATCCAGCGCCACCGCATCGCCAGCACCACCGACCACCAGTTCCACCAGCACCAGCCCCCCACCCAGCACGAGCGCCTCCAACGGCCCCGCGAACCCCTCACCGGCAGGTCCGACGACCACGTCGCAAACGGTGACCGCGCTCCCCGGGCCCCCACTCCAACCGGGCATCGATTGCCGGACGGTGGCATGACAACACAGCTTCAGCCGCCGGTCGCGGTCACGCCTCCTCTGCCTACCCGGCGCAATGCCGAGTTGTTGCTGTTGGGCTTCGCCTCGCTGATCACCGTCGCCGCGCTGCTGATCGTTGAGGCCAACCAAACCCGCGATCTGCACTGGGACGCAATCAACTACGGGCTGGTGTTTCTCGTCGTGTTCGGGTCGGCGCACATGGCCATCCGCCGCTTCGCGCCCTATACCGATCCGCTGCTGTTGCCAATCGTGGCTCTACTCAACGGACTTGGACTGGTGATGATTCACCGGCTCGATCTGGTCACCAACCAGCTCAGCGGCCGCCACCATCCCAGCGCGACCCAGCAGATGCTGTGGACCCTCGTCGGCGTGGTGACCTTCGCCCTGGTGGTCACCTTCTTGAAGGACCATCGCCAACTGGCGCGCTACGGCTACATCTGCGGACTCGTCGGTCTGGTCTTTTTGGTGATTCCTGCCCTGTTGCCGGCATCGCTGTCCGAACAGAACGGCGCCAAGATCTGGATTCGCTTGCCCGGCTTCTCAATTCAGCCCGCGGAGTTCTCCAAAATCCTGCTCCTGATCTTCTTCTCCGCGGTGCTGATCGCCAAACGCGGCCTGTTCACCAGCGTCGGCAAACACTTCATGGGCTTGACCCTGCCCCGGCCCCGGGACCTCGCGCCCCTGCTGGCGGCCTGGGTGATCTCGGTCGGCGTGATGGCCTTCGAAAAAGACCTTGGCACTTCGCTATTGCTGTATACGTCGTTTCTGGTGGTGGTCTACCTCGCTACCCAGCGCTTCAGCTGGGTAGGGATCGGCCTGGTGTTGTTCGTCGCGGGAAGCGTTGTCGCGTACTTCATTTTCAGCCACGTCCGAGTCCGGGTGCAGATGTGGTGGGACCCGTTCTCCGACCCCGACGGCAGCGGCTACCAGATTGTGCAGTCGCTCTTCAGCTTTGCCACCGGGGGGATCTTCGGCACCGGGCTCGGCAACGGTCAACCCGACACCGTGCCCGCCGCGTCGACCGACTTCATCATCGCGGCGTTCGGCGAAGAGCTGGGCCTGGTCGGCCTGGCAAGCATCTTGATGCTCTACACCATCGTCATCGTGCGGGGGATGCGCACGGCGATCGCCACCCGGGATAGCTTCGGCAAGCTGCTGGCCGCGGGCCTGGCGTCGACACTGGCCCTGCAGCTGTTCATCGTCGTCGGCGGCGTCACGCAACTGATTCCGTTGACCGGATTGACCACCCCGTGGATGTCCTATGGCGGATCGTCGTTGCTCGCCAACTACGTGCTGTTGGCCATCCTGGCGCGGATCTCGCACAGCGCGCGCCGTCCCCTGCGTACCCCAGCACGTCGCGAGCCGCCGATCGCGACGGCCGGCACCGAGGTGATCGAGAAAGTATGAACGCCTCCCTGCGCCGGATCTCGGTGACCGTGATGGCGTTGATCGTGCTGCTGTTGATCAACGCCACGATGACACAGGTCTTCGCAGCCGACTCGCTGCGCGCCGACCCGCGCAACCAGCGCGTCCTGCTCGACGAGTATTCGCGCCAGCGCGGCCAGATCGTGGCGGGCGGACAGCTGTTGGCGTACTCCGTCGCCACCGACAACCGCTTCCGGTTCCTGCGGGTCTATCCCAACCCCGCGACGTACGCGCCGGTCACCGGCTTCTACTCGTTGCGCTATTCGAGCACCGGCCTGGAGCGAGCCGAGGATCCGCTGTTGAACGGCTCCGACGAGCGGCTGTTCGGGCGCCGGCTGGCCGACTTCTTCACCGGCCGCGACCCGCGCGGGGCCAACGTCGACACCACGATCAAGCCGCGGGTCCAGCAGGCCGCCTGGGACGGGATGCAGCAGGGTTGCGGCGGTCCTCCGTGCAAAGGCGCCGTCGTCGCCCTCGAGCCGTCCACCGGGAAGATCTTGGCGATGGTGTCGTCGCCGTCTTATGACCCCAACCTGCTGTCGTCCCACGATCCGGACGTGCAGGCGAAGGCCTGGCAGCGGCTGCGCGACGATCCCAACAACCCGATGACCAACCGTGCGATCTCGGAGACCTACCCGCCCGGCTCCACGTTCAAGGTCGTCACCACCGCGGCCGCGCTGCAGGCGGGCGCCTCCGACACCGAGCAGCTGACCGCCGCGCCGTCGATTCCGCTGCCCAACAGCACCGCGACGCTGGAGAACTACGGTGGACAGGCGTGTGGCAACGAGCCGACCGTGTCCTTGCAGCAGGCCTTCGCGCGGTCCTGCAACACCGCGTTCGTTCAACTCGGGCTGCTCACCGGATCCGATGCGCTGCGCAACGCGGCGCGCTCGTTCGGCCTGGACAGCACCCCGAGTGTCATCCCGCTCCAGGTCGCGGAGTCGACTATCGGGATCATCCCCGACGCCGCGGCGCTGGGGATGACGAGCATCGGCCAGAAGGACGTCGCGTTGACGCCCCTGCAGAACGCCGAGATCGCCGCGACCATCGCGAACGGCGGGGTGACGATGCAGCCCTATCTCGTCGACAGCCTCAAGGGGCCGGACCTGACCACGATTAGCACCACGGCGCCCTATGAGCAGCGGCGCGCCGTGTCACCGCAGGTCGCCGCTAAGCTAACAGAGCTGATGGTCGGCGCCGAGAAGGTCGCACAGCAGAAAGGGGCCATTCCCGGCGTGCAGATCGCATCCAAGACGGGTACCGCAGAACATGGCACCGATCCGCGGCACACACCTCCGCACGCGTGGTACGTCGCGTTCGCGCCCGCACAGACCCCGAAGGTCGCCGTGGCGGTGTTGGTGGAGAATGGCGCCGACCGCCTGTCCGCGACGGGGGGTGCACTCGCCGCGCCGATCGGACGGGCTGTGATCCAGGCCGCGCTACAGGGAGGACCATGAGCCCGCGAGTTGGTGTGACGCTGTCTGGCAGATACCGCCTGCAGCGCCTGATCGCCACCGGCGGTATGGGTCAGGTCTGGGAGGCGGTAGACAGCCGCCTGGGCCGGCGCGTCGCGGTCAAGGTGCTCAAGCAGGAGTTCTCCCAGGACCCCGAGTTCATCGAACGCTTCCGCGCTGAGGCACGGACCACGGCGATGCTCAACCATCCCGGGATCGCGGCGGTCCACGACTACGGCGAGAGCCAGCTGGACGGGGAGGGCCGCACCGCCTATCTGGTGATGGAGCTGGTCAATGGTGAGCCGCTGAACTCGGTGCTCAAGCGCACCGGACGGCTATCGCTGCGGCATGCCTTGGACATGCTCGAGCAGACCGGTCGCGCGCTGCAGGTCGCGCACGCCGCCGGTTTGGTCCACCGCGACGTCAAGCCGGGCAACATCTTGATCACCCCGACCGGCCAGGTGAAGATCACCGACTTCGGTATCGCCAAGGCCGTCGACGCCGCGCCGGTCACCCAGACCGGCATGGTGATGGGCACCGCCCAATACATCGCGCCCGAACAGGCGCTTGGACACGACGCCACCCCGTCCAGCGACGTGTACTCGCTGGGAGTCGTCGGCTACGAGGTTGTTTGCGGCAAGCGGCCGTTCACCGGGGACGGTGCTCTGACGGTGGCGATGAAGCACATCAAGGAACCTCCGCCGCCGCTGCCCGCCGAGCTGCCGCCCAATGTGCGAGAACTCATCGAGATCACGCTCGTCAAGAACCCGGCGATGCGGTACCGCAGCGGGGGGCCGTTCGCCGACGCGGTGGCCGCGGTGCGCGCCGGGCGCCGTCCCCCCCGCCCCAGCCAGTCACCGCCTCCGGGCCGGGCATCGCCAGCGGCGATCCCATCCAGCCCGACGACCAGGGCTCCGGCGATGTCCCCGCGCACCGCCACACCTCGCCGGTCGCGCCCGACCACCGGCGGGCACCGTCCGCCCCCGGCCCGGCGCACCTTCTCGTCGGGGCAGCGCGCGCTGCTGTGGGCCGCCGGGGTGCTCGGCGCGCTGGCGATCATCATCGCGGTGCTCATCGTCATCAACTCCCGCGGGGATCAGCAGCAACAGCCCCCGACGGTCACCGACACCGGCACCCCGCCGGCATCGGCGCCGGCGACCAACACCCCCAGCGGTTCGGCGTCCCACCCGGGCATGCGGCTGGATTGGCCGGATGACGGCACCCTGGGGATGGCGGGTTTCCGTGAGGGGCCGGCCCGACACGGGACCTCGCCATGACCACCCCCCAGCACCTGTCCGACCGCTATGAGCTAGGGGAAATCCTCGGCTTCGGGGGGATGTCCGAGGTTCACCTGGCGCGTGACCTGCGCCTGCACCGCGACGTCGCGGTGAAGGTGCTGCGCGCGGATCTGGCCCGCGATCCCAGCTTCTACCTACGTTTCCGGCGCGAGGCGCAAAACGCCGCCGCGCTCAATCACCCGTCCATCGTGGCCGTCTACGACACCGGTGAGGCGGAGACGCCCACCGGGCCGCTGCCCTACATCGTCATGGAGTACGTCGACGGGGTCACGCTGCGCGACATCGTGCACACCGACGGCCCGCTGCCGCCGCGGCGGGCGATCGAGATCATCGCCGACGCGTGCCAGGCCCTGAACTTCAGTCACCAGAACGGCATCATCCACCGCGACGTCAAGCCGGCGAACATCATGATCAGCACCACCAACGCGGTCAAGGTGATGGATTTCGGTATCGCCCGCGCGATCGCCGACAGCGGCAACAGCGTCACCCAGACCGCGGCGGTGATCGGCACCGCGCAGTACCTCTCACCCGAGCAAGCCCGCGGTGACACCGTCGACGCCCGCTCCGATGTGTATTCGTTGGGGTGCGTTCTTTACGAAATCCTCACGGGCGAGCCACCTTTCGTCGGGGACTCGCCGGTCGCGGTCGCCTACCAGCATGTCCGGGAAGACCCGGTTCCGCCGTCGCAGCGCCACGACGGCATCTCGGCCGACCTCGATGCCGTCGTCCTCAAGGCGCTGGCCAAGAATCCGGAGAACCGCTATCAAACCGCGGCGGAGATGCGTGCCGATCTGGTGCGGGTGCACAACGGCGAAAGGCCCGAAGCGCCCAAGGTTTTCACTGATGCCGACCGGAGCTCGATGCTGTCGTCGAGTCCCGGCAGCGCGGGCCCGCCCCGGACCGATCCGCTGCCTCGCCAGGTTCTCGCCGACGCCGGTGAGGACCGCACCGTCGGTTCGGTCGGTCGCTGGATCGTCGCGGTGGCCGCGCTGGCCGTCCTGACGATCGTTGTGGTCATCGCGTTCAACGCCTTCGGCGGCGGTGCCCGTGACGTCCAGGTGCCTGACGTGCGCGGGCAGGTGTCCGCCGATGCCATCGCGGCGCTGCAAAACCGCGGCTTCAAAACGCGCACGCTGCAAAAGCCGGATTCGATCATTCCGCCCGACCACGTCATCGGCACCGATCCCGGCGCCAACGCCTCGATCAGCGCCGGCGACGAGATCACCGTCAACGTCTCCACCGGCCCGGAGCAACGCGAGGTGCCCGACGTTTCCTCGCTGAGTTACTCCGACGCTGTCAGCAAGCTCAAAGCCGCGGGATTCACCAAGTTCAAGCAGGCCAACTCGCCGTCGACGCCGGAGCTGTTGGGCAAGGTGATAGGGACGAGCCCGCCGGCCAACCAGACGTCGGCGATCACCAACGTCGTCACCGTAATCGTGGGCTCCGGACCGGAGACCAAGCAGGTTCCCGACATCGCGGGCCAGACCGTGGACATCGCGCAGCGAAACCTGACCGTCTACGGCTTCAGCAAGGTGACCCAGGTGCAGGTGGACAGCCCCCGGCCGGCCGGTGAGGTGATCGGGACCAATCCGCCCAAGGGACAGATGGTTCCGGTGGACTCGGTCATCGAACTGCAGGTGTCCAAGGGCAATCAGTTCGTCATGCCCGACCTGTCCGGCATGTTCTGGACGGACGCCGAGCCCCGGCTACGCGCGCTGGGCTGGACGGGCATCCTCGACAAGGGCGCCGACGTCGACGCCGGCGGCTCCCAGTCCCACCGGGTGGTGTATCAGAACCCGCCCGCCGGCGCCGGGGTGAACCGGGACGGAATCATCACGCTGAAGTTCGGTCAGTAGCCGCCGGGTCGGACGGGAAATACGGCCGCACCGCGGCGTGCACATCGTTCTCGAGTCGGCGCACCAGAGTGTCGTTGCGTACCAAGCCGCACACGGCCAGCCAGTTCGCCAGCATGCGATGGCCGCCCTCGGTCAGGATCGACTCCGGGTGGAACTGCACGCCGTGAATGGGCAATTCGGCGTGCCGTACACCCATGATCACGCCGCTGTCCGTGTGGGCGGTGACCTCGAGCACCGGCGGCAGCGATTCGGGCAGGATGGTCAGCGAGTGGTAGCGGGTCGCCGTGAAGGGGTCCGGAAGTCCTTGCAACACACCGACATCGGTGTGGTGGACGCTGCTGGTCTTACCGTGCAGCAGTTCGGGGGCGCGGTCGACGGTGGCGCCGAACGCGACGCCGATGGCTTGGTGCCCCAGGCAGACCCCGAGCAGCGGAGTCTTCTCGGCGGCACACGCGCGCACCATCCCGATGGAAGCGCCCGCGCGCTCCGGGGTGCCCGGCCCCGGACTGAGCAGCACGCCGTCGAACTGCCGGGCGGCCGCGGGCTCGTCGGAGAGCCGGGTGTCGTCATTGCGCCAGACGTCCGCGTCCACACCCAGCTGCCCGAGGTACTGCACCAGGTTGAACACGAAGCTGTCGTAGTTGTCGACAACCAGGATCCGCATCGTGCCAGGTTACCGTCCGGTGGCACCTGCCCCGCTGGTCAGTGGGCGTCAGTAGCCGATCGGACCGTTGGGCTGGGCAAAGTGCAGCCGGTCGGGCTCGAAGTGGCCGACCACCTGGACATCGGATTTGGCCTCTTCGCGGTAGCCCAGCCCGAACCGGACGACGTACTGCTTGTAAAGGATCACCAGGGGAGCGGCGGCGAGGGCGGCTTGCATGGCCGCGGAGTCACCGATCGCGGTGATCGTGTACGGCGGACTGTAGGTTCGTCCGTTGAGCAGCAGCGTATTGCCCACACAACGGGGCACCGACGTGGCGATGAGCCGTTGGTCTTGCATCTGGATCGCCTCGGCGCCCGCGCTCCACAGCGCGTTGAGCACGGCCTCGATGTCTTGCTGGTGCACCACCAGGTCATCGGGTGACGCGTCGCGCGGGAACCGCCCGTTGGCATCGCGCTGCGCGTCCTCGAGGGTGACCACCAGGCCCGGGCCGTGCACCGGGTTCATGTCCGCCTGGCCGGCGAGTTGCGCGGAGCGCCGCAGCATCGCGGCCAACGCGGCATCCGAGGAGTGCCCGTGCGCCGCGTCGATCTTCTTCGCCAGTTCCTCGCGGTCGGCGTTGAGCCGGTTCACCGTCGACTGGGTCTCGCGGACCAGGTCCACCAGCCGCGGGGCGTCGCTGCCGCGGATCTCGGCGCCGCCGGACACCCCGTGCGTGGCGGCGAGCAGGAGTCCGGCCAGCACACACACCACCGGGACGCCGAAGCGCCATGGCGACTGGCGCGTCTGGATCATCGAGTCTCCATTTCCTGGTCACCGTCCCAGGTGCGTTAGTCTCGTAGCCAAGCTATGGGTGCAGCTGCCGTGTTCATCGTTGCACCCCGTACCGCTCACCGTGTCGTTGAGGTAATCCGCGAGGTAATCATGCCCAAGTCCAAGGTCCGCAAGAAGAACGACTTCACCGTCAGCGCGGTCAGCCGCACCCCGGTGAAAGTCAAGGTCGGACCGTCGAGCGTGTGGTTCGTCGCGCTGTTCATCGGCCTCATGTTGATCGGCCTCGTCTGGCTGATGGTGTTTCAGTTGGCCGCGGTCGGATCCCAGGCGCCGACCGCCCTCAACTGGATGGCGGAACTGGGCCCCTGGAACTACGCCATCGCGTTCGCTTTCATGATCACCGGTTTGTTGCTCAC
Source organism: Mycobacterium marseillense (assembly GCF_010731675.1). Taxonomy (NCBI): domain Bacteria; kingdom Bacillati; phylum Actinomycetota; class Actinomycetes; order Mycobacteriales; family Mycobacteriaceae; genus Mycobacterium; species Mycobacterium marseillense. The sequence goes on along the minus strand of NZ_AP022584.1, from coordinate 3,898,403 downwards.
GATGCGCTGGCACTGAGCCGGACGGCCGAGGGAATGAATTCATTTTTGGGCTAATTTGTCCCCGCGCCAGCAACGATCCGACCACCCAATCACACGCGTGTGATTTATCCCCACTGTTGATAGAGATTGTGGATAACTGCATCGGCAATGGTGGGAGGGGCTAAGGACGCCATGCAGCAAACACAATGGGAGCCGCACGCGGGCGGAATCGCTGGTTGTGGAGCCGCGGGCGTTTTGATGGCTATCGCCGGTGTGACCCTAATCACAGACCCGCCGGGGCGCGTTCTGGCGGGCGTTGCCGCGGTGGGTCTGATCTTGTTTGCGGGAATGTCGTGGCACGCGCGTCCAAAACTGGCAATCACGCCCGACGGCCTGGCGTTGCGCGGGTGGTTCCGGACGCAGCTATTGCAGCAATCCGACATCAAGATCATCCGCATCATAGAGTTCCGCCGTTACGGACGCAAAGTGCGGCTGCTGGAGGTCGAGACCGCCGACGGCGGCCTGGTGCTGTTCTCGCGCTGGGACCTCGGGACGGACCCGCTGGACGTGCTCGACGCGCTCACCGCAGCCGGCTACGCGGGCCGTTCACCGCACTGAACGGCCGCGCGCGGGCAGACCCGGTTACGAGATGGTGATCGACTCGATGACGACCGGTTCGGAGGGGCGGTCGTTGCCGTCGGTGCTCGTCGTCGAGATCGCGTCGACCACCTGCTGCGAGTCCGGATCGGTCACTTCACCGAAGATCGTGTGGCGCCGGTTCAGGTGCGGCGTCTTGTCGACCGTGATGAAGAACTGGGAGCCGTTGGTGCCCGGGCCCGCGTTGGCCATCGCCAGCAGGTAGGGCTTGTCGAATTGCAGTTCGGGGTGGAACTCGTCGGCGAACTTGTAGCCCGGGCCGCCGCGACCGGTTCCGGTCGGGTCGCCGCCCTGGATCATGAAGCCCCGGATCACCCGGTGAAAGACCGCGCCGTCGTAGAAGGGGCCGGAGGAGCCTCCCGATGCGTTCTGGGTCGAGTACTCCTTGGTGCCCTGCGCCAGGCCGACGAAGTTGGCGACGGTCTTGGGCGCGTGGTTCCCGAAGAGGGCGACCTTGATGTCGCCGCGGTTGGTGTGGAGCGTGGCGGTAGCAGTCTGAAAGGGGCTGTTAGTCACGGCATCAAAGTCTGCCACTACCCGTGAGCGCGTCCGCACGCGGTGCCACTCAATCCCACCCGCCAGCGAAAACCCGACGAACACGCACGGTCGCCGCCGACGTCCCTATGCTGGCAGTCTGTTCGGGTATCGTGCCGGCCGTCGGGCCGGCTTCACGGCAGGCGTCACCGGCGGAACGGAAGGGCGGCAGATGAGCGCGAAGACGGAATCCCGGCTGACCCCGCGCGAGCGACTGGCCCGCGGCCTGACCTATTCGGCGCGCGGGCCGGTGGACCTCACTCGCGGAGTCGTCGGCCTCAGCGTCGAGTCCGCGCAGTCGACCGCCGCGGAGCTGCGTCGCCGCTATCAGGAGGGGCGCCTGGCCCGGGACATCGCGGCGGCCCAGGAGGCCCTCGCCCAGGAGCTCGCCGCCGCGCAGGAAGTCGTCACCGGCCTGCCCCAGGCGCTGCAGGACGCGCGGCGAGCGCAGCGTCGCGGCAAGCGCCCGTTGCTCATTGCCGGGGTGGCCGTCGCGGTCCTCGCCGGCGGCGCCGTGGCCTTCAGCATCGTCCGGCGCTCGGTGCGGGCCAAGCCCCAGGAGCCGCAGTCGCGCCCGCCCAGCGTCGACGTGCAGCCGCGCCCGTAGCCGCTTCGTGGGCGGCAACGAGGCGCGGGAACGCGAATGCCGCTAGGGGACTTGGGTTGTGGAGCCTAGGGGAATCGAACCCCTGACACCCGCCTTGCAAAGGCGAATCGTGCTGCTGTTCAGCAGGTTACAGCCCGGACCGCGTGCGAAAAGTTACGACTGTAGTCAGCAGCAGTTATCTGTAGTTGTGGTCAAATTGTGGCCAGAAAGCGGCCGGGTTCGCGCACGTGGTGTCCTAGCCTCCAAGCTCGTGATTCTCGCGTACGTCGACGAAACGGGGGACACCGGCGATCCGGCCCTTGGTGGATCTTCCAACTGTTACGGCTTGGGATGCGTTCTCGTTGAGACCGACAAATGGTCGGACGTCTTCACGGCAGTTCTAAGTCTTAGGCGGAATATCCGCGCACGATATGGCATCGGGGTCCGAAAAGAGCTCAAGGCAAATTACCTCATCCGTGGAAGTTCCCACCTTCGGGACTTGAACTTGTCCCCCAACGACCGACACGTCATCTACCGGAGCCACTTCCGGGTTCTCCAGCAGGTGGCCGAGCCATTCGGTGTTAGAGCGTTCGGGATTGTAGTCGACAAACAGGCGTCGCCGTGGTCGTCTCCCCAAGACACTTTTGACATGGCTTGGATCACGCTGCTCCAACGTCTAGAACGAACTTCAACAAAGCGGGCGGCAGAACTCATGGTCATCCACGACCAGGGCGAAGATAAGCGGGTTATGCAGGCGGTAAGGAGGGCGCGAAGGCATCTGCCCGCCGGCCTCCACTGGGGAACCGGCAGCGTGGTGAACCCAGCGAAGTACTTCGTCGAGGATGCCATTCCGAGATCATCTGCGAATTCCTACTTCATCCAGATTGCTGATTTGGTGGCCTACGCAGCGTGGCGCACGCATCAGCATCCCAGCCCAGGTGCCGCAGCTGTTTGTCCGCACACAACCTGGAATCTACTTGGCGAAGCGATCCACACGCCCGTCACAAGCGTGAAGCCTGGCAACGCCATTGGCGTAGTCCTACGGTGACCGGCACATGCGCTTACAAATGAAGGGCCTCCGCAGAACGGAGGCCCGGGAAGCGCCTACACCAGGCATGCAGGCCAGGTTCAGCACTTAACTGAACTCTACGTTACGTTGTAAAAAAAGTAAAACATCGCGCATACTCGACCCTATGTCAGCGCCAGACGGCCCGCATCCCGTCAGCTCAAAGCTGCAAGTGCGGCTCCCCATCCGCTTGGCCCGAAGGCTGCGGATCCAGGGCGGCGACTTGGTCTATTGGCGAATCTCCGACGACCTGCCGGACGTCTTGCAATTAATCCCAGAAGAAGTAGTCGAGCGCAGGTACAGCGCAGGCGAGCGGATGGAAGCCGGCGCCCGTGAAGTTGGGCAAGAGTTATAACGACGCGAAAGCTTGCAGCCGCTTCCGGATGAATGGATTCATAGCCGCGGGTCGGGCGCGCAACCCTCGACTGCGGTACTAGCGAGGATTGCGCGCCCCAACCCTCCTTATCTGCTGAACACCTTCTGCCCCAGGGCGGCCGACCCCGGCGGTACCGGTGATTTCAGCGAAGCGCGGCGCTTGCGGCACCGAACGCAATCTGGGCAAAACGGCGGCTTAATGCCATTCTCCTGCGGCCGCGGTTCGTGGTCATCTTCGTGCTTGCACACCTCGCAGTAGCCGATCATCTTTCGGTGTTCCTTCTGGATCGGGGGCCCGGATAGCCCCCTTCACCCTTTAATGGACTGAGACCGGCAAAAGTACAGCCTGTAGAGAAATGCAAAGCTGGCGGTCACGGTGCAACCTGCGCGCTGCAGCCGGCGTCTGAAATGAGCCCGCTGGCCTGACGCTGGACCGCTACGGCCACCTGTACGAGTCGGATGTCGAGACGGTCGACTAGCCTTCAACCCCGTTATCGACTCGCAATTCTGGTCAGCAAGAGTGCCTGAGGATATCCCGGCGCAGAGTGTAAGGCCATCTGACCACCGGTTTCTTCGTGGAGCCTAGGGGAATCGAACCCCTGACACCCGCCTTGCAAAGGCGGTGCTCTACCAACTGAGCTAAGGCCCCTCATCGTGACTGGGTGGTTGACCGGGGTCATCCACAGCCACGTGCCAGACCTCGACTCCACGTCGTGACCACGCCACCGCTGCCGATACGGCGATCAGTGCCAGTGGCAGTGCGAGTCGTACGCAACGTCTTGACGGGCACATGGTTGTGGGCCTAGGAGGACTCGAACCTCCGACCTCTTCGTTATCAGCGAAGCGCTCTAACCGCCTGAGCTATAGGCCCGTACTCGCGTACGGCCGAGCGACGAGATTACCGCACTAGCCGCCCGACTCCCAAAACGCAGCATCCACGCTAGTCGCGATCCGCCAGGGTCACCTCGATGCCGCCGATCAGGTCGGTGGTCAGGTTGTAGACGAACGCGGCGATGGTCGCCATCGCGGTCAGCAGCACGATGTTGACCAGTCCGATCAACACGGCGCCGCCGAAAATCGTGCCGCTGGATACCAGTTCGCCGCTGCTACCGCTGGTGTTGTTCAGCAAGTCACCGACGTTGCTGTTCAACTTCGACCACACGCCCATGCCGCCCAGCACGAGGTAGAGGAACGCGACGGCGATCATCCACACGAAGAACAGGGCCACCGACAGCAGCAGCGACACCTTCAACGTGCTCCACGGGTCGATCCGGCGGATCTGCATGCTGGCCCGGACCGGGCCCCGCGTCCGCCGCGACACCTGCACCCGGTCGCGGTTCTCCCGGGCGTCCCGGTTTTCCGTGGACGCCGGGCGGCCGCCCGACGAGCTCTCCGACGTCCGCGGCTCGGGTGCGGGCTTGCGGTGCGGGCCGCGCGGCAGCGGGCCGGACAGATCCGGTAACTCGCTGGCGTAGGCCTCGGCGGGCGATCCCTCCCCGCGCGGGGGCGCGGCGTCGGCATCTTTCGGATGCGAGGCAGCGCCGCCTCCCGGCGCTGCGGTGCCGGAGATGAAGCGGTTCAGCCGGGCCTCAACCCCGCTGGGCGGGCCCGATGGACGCTTCTCGGTGGGCGGCTCGCTTTGGCGAGGCGGTGGCTGTTGGGGACGGGCCCCGCCGCGCTGCCACGGCGGTCCGTCCCCGGACTCCTGGGGACGGCCACCCTGTGCCGGCGGCGCCGCGCGGCGCGCCCCGGCACGCTCGGCCGCACCATCCCCGTTGGGGACGTCTCCCTTTTTGGGGGCGCCCGGCTCGTTCGGTGAAGTCACCCCGACTCCTTAGGTCTTCTACCTGGCCGCGCAGGCGGTGCAGTCGCGTTATGTCTGATCGGGCTGAGTCTAAATGCCCCGTTCCTCCTCGGGCCGCGCCGCGGCCCGCATCGTCATCGGGCTGAGTCTAGTGGCTTCATACCGACTAGCTCTCCGACTCGGCGCCCTCGGCTTCCTCGACGGCTTCGTCAGCGTTCGCTTCGGCATTGCGGGCGATGGCCAGCAGCGTGTTTTCTTCGCCGAGGTTCATCAGGCGCACGCCCTTGGTCTGCCGTCCCGCCTTGCGGACCTGGCCCGCCGCGGTCCGGATGACGCCGCCGCCCGAGGTGATCGCGTACAACTCGCTGTCCTCGTCGACGATCAGCGCCCCGACCAGCTTGCCGCGCCGACGGTCATACATCACCGTCAGGACGCCCTTGCCGCCGCGGCCCTGCACCGGATACTCCTCGATCGCGGTGCGCTTGGCGTACCCGCCAGAGGTCGCCACCAGCAGGTAGGTGCCCTCACGAACGACGTTGAGCGACAACAGGTAATCGTCGGTGTTGAAGCGCATGCCCTGCACGCCGGAGGTGGCGCGGCCCATCGGGCGCAGTGCCTCGTCGGTCGCCGAGAACCGGATGGACTGTCCGTTGGCCGAGACCAGCAGCAGGTCCTCGTCGGCAGAGCACAGCACCGCGCCCACCAGCTCGTCGCCGTCCCGCAGGTTGACGGCGACGATGCCGCCCGAGCGGTTGGAGTCGAAGTCGGTCAGCTTGGACTTCTTGACCAGACCGTTGCGGGTGGCCAGCACCAGATACGGCGCATCCTCATACCCACGGATCTGGATGACTTGGGCGATCCGCTCCTCGGGCTGGAAGGCCAGCAGGTTGGCGACGTGCTGACCGCGCGCGGTGCGGGAGGCCTCGGGCAGTTCGTAGGCCTTCGCGCGGTACACCCGCCCTTGTGTGGTGAAGAACAGGATCCAGTCGTGCGTCGAGCACACGAAAAAGTGCCGCACGATGTCGTCCTGCTTGAGCCCGGCGCCCTGGACGCCCTTGCCGCCGCGTTTCTGGCTGCGGTACAGGTCCGTTTTGGTGCGCTTGGCGTAGCCGGTCTCGGTGATGGTGACGACGACGTCCTCGCGCGCGATCAAGTCCTCGTCATTGACGTCGCCGTCGGCCGCGATGATCCGGGTGCGCCGATCGTCGCCGTGCTTGTCGACGATCTCGGACAGCTCGTCGTGCACGATGCGGCGCTGCCGCTCGGGCTTGGCCAGGATGTCCTCGAGATCGGCGATTTCGGCCTCGATCTTGGCCAGGTCGTCGACTATCCGCTGGCGCTCCAGGGCGGCCAGGCGGCGCAGCTGCATGTCCAGGATCGCCTGGGCCTGGATCTCGTCGATATCCAGCAGCTCGATCAGCCCGGCCCGGGCGATGTCCACGGTCTCCGACGCACGGATCAAGGCGATGACCTCATCCAGCGCGTCGAGCGCTTTGACCAGACCGCGCAAGATGTGTGCGCGCTCGTTGGCCTTGCGCAGCCGGTAGGTGGTCCGCCGGACGATGACGTCGAGTTGGTGCGCGACGTAGAGCCGGATCATCTGGTCCAGCCGCAAGGTGCGCGGCACCCCGTCGACGATGGACAACATGTTCGCGCCGAAGCTGGTCTGCAGCTGGGTGTGCTTGTAGAGGTTGTTCAGCACCACCTTCGCCACGGCGTCGCGCTTGATCTCGACGACGATGCGCAAACCGACCCGGTCGCTGGACTGGTCCTCGATGTTGGAGATGCCGGCGAGCTTGCCGTCGCGGACCTGCTCGGCGATCGAGGTGATGAAGTTGTCGTGGTTCACCTGGTACGGCAGCTCGGTGATGACCAGCGAGGTGCGTCCACGCGAATCCTCTTCCACCTCAACGACTCCGCGCATCCGGATCGACCCACGTCCCGTTGTGTACGCGTCGTGGATGCCCTGCGACCCGACGATCAGGCCGTGGGTGGGGAAGTCGGGGCCCTTGACCCGCTCGCAGACCGCGGTGAGGGTGGCCTCCTCGTCGGCCTCGTGGTTGTCCAGGCACCAGTAGACGGCCTCGGCCAACTCGCGCAGGTTATGCGGCGGGATGTTGGTCGCCATCCCGACCGCGATGCCCCCCGAACCGTTGGCGAGCAGGTTCGGGAACCGGCTGGGCAGCACGGTCGGTTCCTGCACCCGGCCGTCATAGTTGGGGATGAAATCGACTGTCTCCTCGTCGATTTCACGCAACATTTCCATCGCGAGCGGAGTCAGCCGCGCCTCGGTGTAGCGCATCGCCGCTGGCGGGTCGTTACCGGGCGAACCGAAATTGCCCTGCCCGTCGACCAAGGGATAACGCAGCGACCACGGCTGCGCCATCCGCACCAGCGTGTCGTAGATCGAGGCGTCGCCGTGCGGGTGGTAGTTACCCATCGTCTCGGCGACCGAGCGCGCCGATTTCGCATGGCTGCGATCCGGCCGGAAGCCGGAGTCATACATCGCATAGAGGACCCGACGGTGCACCGGCTTGAGGCCGTCGCGCACCTCGGGCAGCGCGCGGCCGACGATCACGCTCATCGCGTAATCGATGTAGCTGCGCTGCATCTCCTGCTGAATGTCGACCGGCTGGATCCGGTCGACGGGGTCGTCACCTGGCGGCAGCGTGGTGTCAGTCATGTATTCCTCGTTGGTTGGTCAACGGTGGCAGGCCTGATTCGATCAGACATCCAGGAAGCGAACGTCCTTGGCATTACGTGTGATAAAGCTGCGGCGTGCGTCGACGTCCTCGCCCATCAGAATCGAGAAGAGCTCGTCGGCGGCCGCGGCGTCGTCCAGCGTGACTTGGCGAAGCACCCGGACGGTGGGATCCATTGTGGTTTCCCACAATTCCTTGGCGTCCATCTCGCCGAGACCCTTGTAGCGCTGAATACCGTCGTCCTTGTTGATTTTCTTGCCCGCCTTCTGGCCGGCCTCCAGCAAGCCGTCTCGCTCGCGGTCTGAGTAGGCGAATTCGGGGTCACTGCGCTGCCACTTCAACTTGTACAGCGGCGGCTGTGCCAAAAACACGTGCCCATTCTCGATCAGCGGCCGCATGAAACGGAACAGCAGCGTCAACAACAGCGTCGAGATGTGTTGGCCGTCAACGTCGGCGTCGGCCATCAGCACGATCTTGTGATAGCGCAGCTTCGTGAGATCGAACTCGTCGTGGATGCCGGTGCCCAGCGCGGTGATGATGGCCTGGACTTCGGTGTTCTTCAACACCCGGTCGATGCGGGCCTTCTCGACGTTGATGATTTTGCCGCGCAGCGGCAGGATGGCCTGGAACATCGAGTCGCGGCCGCTCTTTGCCGAGCCGCCGGCCGAATCGCCCTCCACCACATACAGTTCCGACTTGCGTGGATCCGTCGAGCGGCAGTCGGCGAGCTTTCCGGGCAACCCGCCCAGATCGGTAGCGCTCTTGCGGCGCACCAACTCTCGCGCCTTGCGCGCGGCGATGCGGGCCTGCGCGGACGACACCGCCTTGTTGACCACCACTTTGGCGTCGGCTGGGTTGGCTTCGAACCAGTGCGTGAGTTGTTCGTTGCAGACCTTCTGCACGAACGACTTCACTTCGGTGTTGCCCAATTTGGTCTTGGTCTGGCCCTCGAACTGCGGTTCGCTGACCTTGACCGAGATCACCGCGGCCAGCCCTTCACGGATGTCATCGCCGGTGAGGTTGGGGTCCTTGTCCTTCAGCAGCTTCTTGTCTTTGGCGTACTTGTTCACCACGGTCGTCAGCGCGCTGCGGAAGCCCTCTTCGTGCGTGCCGCCCTCGTGGGTGTTGATGGTGTTGGCGAAGGTGTGCACGGATTCCGAGTAGCCGCCGTTCCACTGCATCGCGATTTCGACCTCGTGGCCGGGGCCCTTGCCGTCGAAATCGACGATGCTCTGCTGGATCGGGCTCTTGGTGCGGTTGATGTGCTTGACGAAGTCGACCAGGCCGCCGGGGTAGTGGAAGGTGCGGTGCTTAACCTTGTGGGGCGCAGTCGATTCCGCCGCCTTATCCTCGGCCGATTTGGGTGCGTCGGCGGTGTCGCTGACGACCTCGTCGACGACCTCCTCCTTGGTCACCCGCTCGTCGGTGAGGTTGATGGTCAACCCTTTGTTGAGGAACGCCATTTCCTGCAACCGGCGCGCGACGGTTTCGAAGTCGTAGTCGGTGGTCTCGAAGATGTCGGGGTCGGCCCAGAATCGGATCGTGGTGCCGGTGCGCTTGGTGGCCTCACCCTGTTTGAGGGTGCCGGGGACTGCCTTGTCGTAGTACTGCGACCACTCGTGGCCGTCGCGGGCGATGTCCACCTCGAGTCGGGTCGACAGGGCGTTGACGACCGAGACACCTACGCCGTGCAGACCACCACTGACGTTGTAACCGCTGTTCTCGCCGCCGAACTTGCCGCCAGCGTGCAGTTGCGTCATGACGACATCGACGGTGGGGGCGCCGGTCGCGTGCATCGCCACCGGGATGCCGCGGCCGTTGTCGGAAACCTCGACGCTGCCGTCGTCGAGAATGCGGACGTCGACCTTGTCGGCGTAGCCGGCCATCGCTTCGTCGACGGAGTTGTCGACCACCTCCCAGATGAGGTGGTGCAGACCCCGCTCGCCGGTGGACCCGATGTACATGCCGGGACGTTTGCGGACGGCCTCGAGGCCTTCGAGCACGGTGATCGCTGAAGCGCCGTAATCGTCTTGCGCCTTCTTCTTCTGGGCAGCCACGGTCGGAATGCTCTCCTTGGGGTTTCATGCGGGCGGTTCCTCATCACCGCGACAATCGCATACGGCTAGTCTAGCGTGATCCCCCGTCCGCACCGATTTTCTAGCCGCGTTTCTACCTAGCTAACCGCGCCGTGCGGGCGATTTCTTTATTCTGGCCGCGTCCCGACGTGCATCAAGGGTGTCCACGTGATTCTGGCCGATTTGAGCGGCCTGTGGATGAGAGCTCATCTGGGGATCAAATGGTGCCCCCGAACGACGCTAACCGTAGGTGTCGCGGGGCCCTCGTCCGGCGATGTGGCGCGGTCCCTTTCGCCACGACGGGGCCGCCGGGCCCGTGATCTTCAACGACGTCACCACGCCGTTGCCGACGGCCGCGGCGATCTTGGCCAACAACTGCGCTTGGATCATCCGCAACTGGGTGGCCCATGCCGTCGATTCGGCGGCGACGCTCAGCACCCCGTCGTTGAGCGCGGTCGGGACCGCGTGGTCGGCGATCTGGTGGCCGACCACCGATGTCCAGTTACCCAGCACGGTGCCCTCGGCGACCTGCGCCGACCAGCCCCGCTTTTTCGCCAGGTCGCGCGCCAACCTGCCCAACGGTTGCGGGTCGCGAACGTCGGGCCCCGGCCCCGACCAGCTTCGCCGGTGACCCGCCACCCGGCGGGGCGAAGGTGACACCGCGCGGCCGCGGCCCGCGTCTTTCCCCTGAGCCCGCGCCGCGGCCCGGGCCTCCTCGAGGGTGCGCCTGACCAAGTCGATGCCGCGCAACTCACTCGACGGTCGGTCGCGCTCGGGACCCGGGCCTTCCCCTATGCCGGTCATGCGCGCATCTCCGACATCCGGCCCGAGTCGCTGTCACGCAAGTCGACATAAACCTGTCGAACGTCCCAGCCCGCCGGGATGTCCTCGACCACCGCCGCGGTGACCAATACCTGTTCGGCCGATTCGGCCACGGTCGCCAGCGCTCGGCGCCGCGCGGCATCAAGCTCGGCGAAGACGTCATCAAGCAACAACACAGGGTCGCTTTCCTCGGCGCGCAGCAAGTCGTAGGCGGCGAGCCGCAACGCCAACGCGAATGACCACGATTCCCCATGGCTGGCAAAGCCTTTCGCCGGTTGATCGCCGAGCCACAGTTCCAGGTCGTCGCGGTGCGGACCAACCAAACACATGCCGCGCTCCAACTCCGCATCGCGGCGCGCCGACAATGCCGCCAGCAGAGCGGTTTCCAGGAATTCACGGTCACCGCCGGCGATTTCCGCCGCCGCATCGGCACCCAGACTGGAGCGGTAGCTGATCGAGGCAGCACGTGATCCCGGCGCCAGCAGCTGATAGGCCTTCTCGACCTCGGGCGCCAGCTGATTCACCAAATCGACACGGGCGGCCATCAATTGGGCACCGTGTTCGGCCAAGCGACTGTCCCAGACGTCGAGCGTGTCCAGAGCGCTTTGGTCACCCCGGTACCGCGCGCCGGACACGGACTTCAACAGCGCGGTCCGCTGCCGCAGAACCTTTTCGTAATCGGCACGCACCGCCGCCACCGCCGGCCGGCGCACCGTCGCCAGGTCGTCGAGGTAGCGACGGCGCTCCGACGGGTCTCCGCGAACCAACGCCAGATCCTCGGGGGCGAACAACACCGCCCGTAGGACGCCGATGACCTCGCGGGTGCTGCGCACCGGTGAACGATTCAGCCGTGCCTTATTCGCCCGCCCCGCAGCGATTTCCAGATCGACGGCACATTCCCTGCCGTCGTTGACGACGATGGTGGAAACCACCGCCCGGGCCGCGCCCGCCCGGATCAACGGCGCATCGGTCCCGACCCGGTGTGAACCCAAGGTGCTCGAATACCACAGCGCCTCAAGAAGATTTGTCTTACCGAACCCGTTCGAACCGATGAAGACCGTCCGACCGGGTTGTAATTCGAGGTCAGCGTGTGCCCAGGACCGGAAATCACGCAGTCCTAAATGCCGGACGTACACCTAGCCAGGCAACCGGACAGGCATCAACAGGTAGACGTAATCGGTCGGCAGGGCGCTGAACGGTCCCGGGCCGGTCGGGTGGCTGTCATCGTCCAGTGCCGGGCGCAGCAACGCGGGCTTGCCCGGGGTCGTGAAACCAAACGACACCCGCTCGGAATGGACCGATCCCAATCCGTCGGTCAAGTAGGTCGGGTTGAAGGCGATGGTCAGCGGTTCGCCGGCGAAATCGATCGCCAGGTCTTCTTCCGCGCGGCCCACGTCGTCGGCCCCAGCGGACAGCCGCAACGATCCCTCGCTGAATTCCATCCGCACCTGCGCGCCCCGGTCGGCGACCAGCGCCACCAGCTTGATCGCCTCGGTGAGCTCCGACACGTTGATGGTCGCGACGGCCGTGTGCTCGGCCGGCAGCAGCTGGCGAAACTTCGGGAATTCCGCATCCAGCAGGCGCGTAGTGCTGCGCTTGCCGTTCCCGCTGATGCCGAGCAACCCGTCTTTGCCGACGCCGGCACCCGCACCCAGCGACAAACGAACCTCAGAACCGTCGGTGCCGCCCCGGGCGGCTTCGGCCAGCGTCTTGGCTGGGACCAGAACCGCGGCTTCGATGTCCGGGGACGCCGAGGACCAGGTCAACTCACGAACCGCCAGCCGGAACCTGTCGGTGGCGGCCAAGACGACCGTGTCGCCCGAAATCTCAACCCGGATCCCGGTCAACATGGGCAGCGTGTCGTCGCGGCCGGCGGCGATGGCCACCTGGCTGATCGCCTCGGCGAACAGATCGGCCGGCAGTGTCCCGGTCTCGTCCGGCAGCGCCGGCAGCGTCGGGTAATCCTCGACCGCCATCGTCGGCAACGAAAACCTGGCATTCCCGCAGTTCAGCGCGACCCGATTGCCGTCGACATAGAAGTCGATAGGCTTGTTCGGCAACGCCCGAACGATGTCCGACAACAGCCGTCCTGACACCAAAACGCTTCCAGGAGAAGCGATTTCGGCCGCCACCTGGGCTTCGGCGGACACTTCGTAGTCGAATCCGGAGATCGTCAGGCCGTCATCGGTCCCCGACAGCAGCACACCGGACAGCACCGGCACCGCGGGTCTGGATGGCAGGTTCTTCGCCACCCACGACACCGCGTCGGCGAAAGACTCCCGCACCAAACGAAACTTCAAGTCGCTGAGGCCAGCCGTTGTCGTCGCCGCGTCCATAGCGTCCCTTCACCTTCAGCGTTTTCGGATCCATTGTGGCTAGCCTCCCCCCGCTAGCACGGGGCCCCGCCACGAACGCCGGTGACGCGATGCGCCGACGACGACCGTAACGGCAGTCGAAGAACAACCGTAGATCCTCGGGGGCCATCTTGAAAGCTAATCGCAAAGGCCGACAAAACGATCTGACGACCGCCTCGGCGACAGGTGTGCACCGAACGTCCCCAGGGCTGTATTTCAAAGAAGAACCGATGAAGAGATCTCAGTAACAGTATTAAGGCCTGTGCATTCTGGGGACAGCGTCGTCCCGGCGCAGCTAGCGCGACGATCGGGATGTGGATCGTGGCCGTGGCGTCTGTGAGTCATGTGTTGGTCTCGTGGGGACGAACGACAGGTGTGCACGGACCGCCCCGTACTGCACTGGAGTTTGAGGGCTGTGTACACAGGGCTGCGCACATGACCTGGGTGTGGCGGATGTGACGGACGCGCGAGAAGTTTCTCGAAAAATTACGCGCAGGGACGCCGAAAAACCGGGATTCAGCGCTTGGAGCGCTGCCGGATGCGAGTGGTGAGCTCCTTGACGTGATCAAAAACCTCACGCCGCTCGGCCATCTCGGACAAGATCTTGCGCTGCGCGTACATGACGGTGGTGTGGTCGCGGCCGAAGGCCTGCCCGATCTTGGGCAGCGAGAGATCGGTGAGCTCACGGCACAGATACATGGCAATTTGGCGTGACTGGGCCAGCGCCCGCGTCTTGCCCGGGCCGCGGAGTTCTTCCACGGTGGTGTCGAAGTATTCGGCGGTCGCGGCCATGATGGTGGCCGCACTGATCTGCATGGTGCTGGCGTCGGCGATCAAATCGCGCAGCACGATTTCCGCCAGCGCTTTGTCGATCGGGGTTTTGTTGAGCGAGGCGAACGCGGTCACCCGGATCAGGGCACCCTCGAGCTCGCGGATGTTGCGCTCGATGCTGCTGGCGATGAGTTCGAGGACGTCGTCGGGGACCGCGAGCCGTTCCATCTGAGCTTTCTTGCGCAAGATGGCGATCCGGGTTTCCAGCTCCGGGGGCTGCACGTCGGTGATCAGACCCCACTCGAACCGTGTTCTGAGCCGGTCTTCCAGGGTGGCCAGCTGTTTGGGTGGCCGATCCGAGGAGATGACGATCTGCTTGTTGGCGTTATGCAGGGTGTTGAAGGTGTGGAAGAACTCTTCCTGGATACCTTCTTTGCCCTCGATGAACTGGATGTCGTCGACCAGCAGCACGTCGACGTCGCGATAGCTGCGCTTGAAGGCGACCTTGCGGTCGTCGCGCAGCGAGTTGATGAAGTCGTTGGTGAATTCCTCGGTGGAGACGTACTTGACCCGCATCCCGGGGAACAGGCGCTGCGCGTAATTGCCGGCGGCATGCAGCAGGTGGGTCTTGCCGAGTCCGGATTCTCCCCAGATGAAGAGGGGGTTGTACGCGCGAGCGGGGGCCTCGGCGATCGCCAGGGCCGCGGCGTGGGCGAACCGGTTGGACGCGCCGATCACGAAGGTGTCAAAGGTGTAGCGGCGATTGAGGCTGGTGCCGGCGGCGACGGCGGGGTCGATAGCGTGCGGCCGCTCGGTGAAGTAATTCGGCCAGCCCGGCTGGGCGCCGTCAACGGTCTCACCGTTTTCGAACGGCTCGTCGGTGTCGAGGGTCGTGTCATCGCCGGGGAAGGGGCCGTCGGATCCGGGGAAGGGCTCCGCCGGAGGGATCAGCGCGTCCTCGACATCGTCGGGCGGGGGAGCGATGCGGACCCCCAGTTGGATCTGCTGGCCGAGCCGACGGCTGAGCGCATCGGTGATCGGAGCGCGCAGATGACGTTCGATCTCGTTTTGCACGAAGCTGCTCGGGACCGACAGCAGAGCAAATCCCTCGACGATCGTCAGCGGCCGGACCAGATTCAGCCAGGCCCGCTGCTGCGGGGTGAGGGGAGTGACCAGGGTGGTGCGGTTGGCGGCTACGCCGTCCGCGGCGGGATCACCGTTGAGCTCGGAAACGACCGCATTCCACACTGTCGTGAAGCCTGAACCGGGGTCATCGGTCAACGACGCATCTCCCTGGTTCTCGAACGTCCCGGGTCGAAGTACAACTCACGCTTGGCGACAAAACAGCTGTCCACATAGTTATACACAGGTGTGGACAGGGTGATCGTATGCGAGCCACAACCTACCGGCGACGGCTCGCGATCTCCGCGCTGGAAGAAAACCTAGAAAGGTTGTCTAGGCAGCTAGTCGATCCACCATCCTCGCTTCATTGTCGAGCGCTGCTTCAGTCTAAAACGACTTGGGCAGAAGCTAACAGTTTTCCGTGCGGCTGCCAACCGTTCTGCTGCATTCCAATCGGGTCGTTTAGGGTCAGTGGGGCCTTGGTTCGGCTCGTTAGCGTAGTCAGGCCGGAGGCGTGTGTGAGCGGAACGGAAAATCTTTCGCCGGGTGCCCGTGGCGGCGTTGCGGCAGGCCAGGTTTGACCAGGCGAAGGCTCGTCAGTACCCTCAAACAGTCGCCCGAAAGTCGGCGATACGGCTGCGACCCAGAACCACATGGGGACCGCGCCGGCCAGTAGCAGCAAGACCACCTCCGGTCGGAACGCAGACGAGCCCGAAGCGAACCGTCTGAGCGGCCGGATGGCAAACAACGAGGAGAACGTCGTGGCCAAGGGCAAGCGGACCTTCCAGCCGAATAACCGGCGCCGAGCCCGCGTGCATGGCTTCCGCTTGCGGATGCGCACTCGTGCCGGACGCGCGATCGTGTCCGGTCGGCGCCGCAAGGGCCGCCGCGCGCTATCTGCCTGATCGCAGGTCAGGTCTCTCGGCGGTGCTCCCCGCACGCAACCGCATGACGCGGTCAATTGAGTTTGACGCGACGGTGAAGCACGGGATCCGCATGGCGCAGCCCGACATCGTCGTGCACTTCCGGCGGGGAACCGGCGGCGACGACGCGACGGCACCACACGTCGGACTGGTCGTCGGCAAGCTCGTCGGATCGGCCGTGGAACGTCACCGGGTCGCGCGCCGCCTGAGGCATGTGGCCCGCACGATTCTGGACGAACTCGAGGAGTCCGACCGGGTGGTGATCCGGGCGCTTCCCAGCAGCCGGACCGCATCGTCGGCGCGGTTGGAGCAGGAACTGCGGCGGTGTGTGCGACGGATGCCGGCGACGGGAATCGCACCGTGACGGGTCGGCCTCCGGTGGGCGCGTTCACCCATGCCGCTGGAAGATCCGTGGCGCAAGGATTGATTTTCCTCATCCAGCTCTATCGGCATATGGTGTCGCCGCTACGTCCGGCGACCTGCCGCTTCATTCCGACCTGCAGCCAGTACGCGGTCGATGCGCTGAACGAGTACGGGTTGATTCGGGGCGGTTGGTTGGCCGCGGCCAGACTCGCCAAGTGCGGACCATGGCACGAGGGCGGATGGGACCCGATACCGGATCGGCCTGGCTGCCAAGGGAATTGCCAAGACACCAGCGACGCTCGGGCCGTCCGAGCGACGCGAGGGGAGAGTGAGTCTTTTGTCCTTTGACGTTTTCAGCCTCGACTTCGTCTACTACCCCGTGTCGTGGATCATGTGGGTTTGGTACAAGTTGTTCGCCTCCATGCTAGGGCCGTCGAACTTCTTCGCCTGGGCGCTGTCGGTGATGTTCTTGGTCTTCAGCCTGCGCGCGCTGCTCTACAAACCCTTCGTGCGACAGATCCGCACCACGCGCCAGATGCAGGAGCTGCAGCCGCAAATCAAGGCGCTGCAAAAGAAATACGGCAAGGACCGCCAGCGCATGGCGCTCGAGATGCAGAAGCTGCAGCGCGAACACGGCTTCAACCCGATCCTCGGCTGCCTGCCGATGCTGGCGCAGATCCCGGTGTTCATCGGTCTGTATCACGTGTTGCGCTCGTTCAACCGAACCACCGGTGGGTTCGGGCAGCCGCACCTGTCGGTGGCCGAGAACCGACTCACCGGGAACTACGTGTTCACCCCGACGGACGTCGCACACTTCTTGGACGCCAACTTGTTCGGCGCACCGATCGGCGCCTTCATGACTCAGCGCACCGGTCTGGACGCCTTCACCTTCTTCAGCCGGCCGGCCGTGATCGCCGTGGGCCTACCGGTGATGATCCTGGCCGGGGTCGCGACGTACTTCAACAGCCGGGCATCGGTGGCGAGGCAGAGCCCGGAGGCCGCGGCCAACCCGCAGACCGCGATGATGAACAAGCTTGCGCTGTATGTGTTTCCGCTTGGCGTCGTCGTCGGTGGGCCGTTCCTTCCGCTCGCGATCATCCTGTACTGGTTCGCGAACAACATCTGGACGTTCGGTCAGCAGCACTACGTCTTCGGGATGATCGAGAAAGAGGACGAAGCCAAGAAGCAGGAAGCGATCGCGCGCCGTGCGGCCAATGCGCCGGCCCCGGGGGCCAAGCCGAAACGGAACCCGAAGGCGACGTCGCCGGGCGGGAACGGGTCGGCGAAGGCCGACGCGGATGCCGAGGTGACCGATTCCGCGGAGGCGGATGCCGAGGTGGTCGACGGGCAGGCGACAGACGCCGGCGAGGCCCCAAGCAACCGCACCCCGAGGCCGGGGGCGCGACCGAAGAAGCGCAAACGCTGATACGGGCGGACAAGCTATCGGGGCGACCCGGGGAGGGCGACCCCAATTGGGCTCAGACCCATGGATGAGGGAGAGAAAGACATGACAGACGCCGACACCACCGAACGCGACGTGGAAACGGAACTCGAGACGGAGGCGCCGACCGAGGCCACCGCCCCGGGCGATGCCGAGGAAAGCGACGACTTGGAGGAGCGGTTGGTTGCCGAGGGCGAGATCGCCGGCGACTACCTCGAGGAGTTGTTGGACCTCTTGGACTTCGACGGCGACATCGACTTGGACGTCGAAGGGAGCCGGGCCGTCGTGAGCATCGACGGCGGCGACGACTTGAACAAGTTGGTCGGCCGTGGCGGCGAGGTGCTCGACGCGCTACAGGAACTGACCCGGTTGGCCGTGCACCAGAAGACCGGGGTGCGGAGCCGGTTGATGCTCGACATCGCCAGCTGGCGCCGGCGCCGGCGCGAAGAGTTGGCGGCGCTGGGCGACAAGGTGGCGCGGCGCGTGCTCGAATCGGGGGAGCGCGAAGAACTGTCGCCGATGACCCCCTTCGAACGGAAGATCGTGCACGACGCCGTCGCCGCGGTCTCCGGGGTGCACAGCGAGAGCGAGGGCGTCGAGCCGTCGCGGCGCGTGGTCGTCCTGCACGACTGAGAGTTACAGCGATGTAGTTCGTCTGCCCGGAGAGCGAGCGTCCGAAGGTTGAAAGTGCACGCGCCATCTAGAGGATGTTTCACGTGAAACATGGCGGTCCGGCCGAAGCCGCGGGGGAGCCCCCCGGCCCGGACCCCGATCCCGGCGCCCCTCCGGAAACGGCCGCCGCGGTCTTCGGCGAGCGACTTGAAATCGCGCAGCGGTACGCCAGGCTCCTTGCGGGTGCGGGTGTGGAGCGCGGGCTACTGGGGCCGCGCGAGGTCGGCCGCATCTGGGAGCGCCACATATTGAACAGCGCCGCGGTCGCCGAGCTCCTCGGTGCCGACGACCGCATCATCGATATCGGTAGTGGCGCCGGCTTGCCCGGCATCCCGCTGGCAATCGCGCGGCCGGATCTCGAGGTCGTGTTGCTCGAGCCCCTACTGCGCCGCAGTGAATTTCTCACCGAGGTCGTCAACGAACTAGGGTTAGCCGTCGAGGTGGTCCGCGGCCGTGCGGAAGAGCCGGCCCTGCACGGTCGGTTCGGGAAGAGGGATGCGGCGGTGTCACGAGCGGTTGCGGCGTTGGACAAGCTGACGAAGTGGAGCATGCCGTTGCTACGCCCGGGCGGTCGGATGCTGGCCATCAAGGGGGAGCGGGCGTCCGAGGAAGTTGAACAATTCCGGCGTGTGATGACAGCATCGGGCGCCGCTGATGTCAGGGTGGTGACATGTGGCGCGGACTATTTGCGTCCCCCCGCAACCGTAGTTTCAGCTCGACGCGGACAGCCGCCGCACCACAAGTCGGCACGGACCGGGAAGGCCCGAACGCGATGACTTCTCCAGGAGACAGGCCGGTCACATCGCCGGGGCCGGAGGGCGCTCCGACGGCGGCGCCCGCTTCGCCGGTGGGCGCGGCACCGGTTCGGCCGGATGCCGCGCCGGCGGCACCGCCCAATGTTTCACGTGAAACAACGGCCGAATTCGACACACCGATCGGGGCGGCCGCCGAACGGGCCATGCGGATTCTGCACACCACGTATCCGCCCCTGCGCCGGCCGGCCCGTCGCCGGGTCTTCACCGTCGCGAACCAAAAGGGCGGCGTGGGCAAGACGACAACCGCGGTCAACCTCGCCGCCGCCCTCGCGCTGCAGGGACTCAAGACCCTCGTCATCGATCTCGACCCCCAGGGCAACGCGAGCACCGCGCTGGGCATCACCGACCGGAAGTCGGGGACGCCGTCGTCGTACGAGGTGTTGCTCGGCGAGGTCTCCGTTCACGAGGCGCTGCGGCAGAGCCCGCACAACGAGCGGCTGTTCTGCATCCCCGCGACGATCGACTTGGCGGGCGCCGAGATCGAATTGGTGAGCATGGTCGCGCGCGAGAATCGATTGCGTACCGCTTTGGCCGACCTCGACAGCCTCGACTTCGATTGCGTCTTCATCGATTGCCCGCCGTCGCTAGGCCTGCTCACCATCAACGCACTGGTGGCGGCACCGGAAGTCATGATCCCGATCCAATGCGAGTACTACGCCCTCGAGGGCGTCTCGCAGCTGATGCGCAACATCGAAATGGTCAAGGCCCATCTCAATCCGAGGCTCGAGGTGAGCACCGTGGTCCTGACGATGTACGACGGCCGCACCAAGCTCGCGGACCAGGTCGCCGAGGAGGTGCGCCGCTACTTCGGAACCAAGGTGCTGCGGACGGTGATTCCGCGCAGCGTCAAGGTTTCCGAGGCCCCGGGTTACAGCATGACCATCATCGATTACGACCCCGGTTCCCGCGGGGCGATGAGCTACCTCGACGCGAGCCGCGAACTCGCCGAGCGCGATTGACCACCATCCGTGAAGGGACGACCATGACGCAGCCGTTACGCAAAAAGGGTGGCCTCGGCCGGGGGCTGGCTTCGCTTATTCCGACCGGTCCCGCGGAGGGTGATTCCGGTCCGGCGACCCTGGGTCCCCGGATGGGGGATGCGGCCGCCGACGTGTTGATCGGAGGACCGGCTCCCCAGGAGGCGTCCTCGGTGGGCGCGGTCTACCGCGAAATCGCGCCGGCCGACATCGAGCGAAACCCGCGTCAGCCCCGGCAGGTGTTCGACGAGGAGGCGCTGGCCGAACTGGTGCACTCTATCCGCGAGTTCGGGCTCTTGCAGCCGATCGTCGTGCGGGCCGTCAAGGATTCGGACAGCGGGGCGCGCTACCAGATCGTGATGGGGGAGCGGCGTTGGCGGGCGGCCCAGGAGGCCGGCCTGGCGACGATCCCAGCGATCGTGCGCGAGACCGGCGACGATGATCTGTTGCGCGACGCCCTGTTGGAGAACATCCACCGGGTGCAGCTGAATCCGTTGGAAGAGGCGGCCGCCTACCAGCAGCTGCTCGACGAGTTCGGCGTCACCCACGATGAACTGGCGGCCCGCATCGGACGGTCGCGGCCGTTGATCACCAACATGATCCGGTTGCTCAAGCTGCCTATCGCGGTGCAACGGCGGGTGGCCGCCGGGGTGTTGTCCGCTGGGCATGCCCGGGCACTGCTGTCTCTGGAGGCCGGCCCCGACGCGCAAGAGGAACTGGCCACCCGCATCGTCGCGGAAGGATTGTCGGTCCGGGCCACCGAGGAGGCGGTCACGCTGGCCAACCGGTCCGGCGCCAGCACTCCGACGGCCCCACGTCGCAAGCCGATCCAGATGCCCGGCCTGCAGGACGTGGCCGACCGGCTCTCGACCGCCTTCGATACCCGGGTGACGGTCAGCCTGGGCAAACGCAAGGGCAAGATCGTCGTCGAGTTCGGGTCGGTGGACGACCTACAGCGGATCATCGACGTTATGACGCCGCCCAAGGCCTGATCTAGGACACGGTGTAATTACGTCACTGTGACACTGGGGCCGGCGCCGAGGCGAATTTCCGTACCCCGACGTCGCGGTTCGACGAAATAGCATGAGTAGCAACGAGTTTCGGGATTCGGCGGCCCGCTGCCGCACTGTGGCAGTGGTTGGGCCGTCGCACTGCGCGTGGCCAGGCTAAAGCTGGCCCGATCGCGACCACCTCTCCTATCCTGGAGGGGTTGTCGGTGCAGATGGCTGCAGTACCGCACAGGAGCAGGAGGCTAGTGTCCGCTCGAATCATGCCGTTGCGGCTCGAGGCCTTCGAGCAGCTTCCCAAGCATGCGCGCCGGTGCGTCTTCTGGGAGGTTGATCCGGCGACCCTCGGCAACCAGGATCACCTCACGGACCCCGAGTTCGAAAAAGAAGCGTGGCTGTCGATGGTGATGCTGGAGTGGGGGTCGTGCGGTCAGGTGGCGACTGCGATCCCCGACGAGCGAAGCCAGGCCGAGCCCCCGTGCCTGGGGTATGTGTTCTATGCGCCGCCGCGGGCGGTGCCGCGGGCTCAGCGATTTCCGACCGGGCCGGTGTCCGCGGACGCGGTGATGTTGACGTCGATGGGCATCGAACCGGGGCCAGCTGCCGACGACTTACCGCACGGCTTGATCGCCCGAGTCATTGACGAGTTGGTGCGGCGCGGTGTGCGGGCACTCGAGGCGTTCGGCCGCACGCCGGCGGCGTCGGAATTGCAGGATCCGCAGTTGGTGGGTCCCGATGTGCGGGCGGTGCTGGAGGCAGTCGGCGATTGCTCGGTAGACCGTTGCGTGATGGACGCGGAGTTCTTGAAAGACGCGGGTTTCGTTGTGGTGGCACCACATACCTATTTCCCGCGACTGCGACTCGAGCTCGACAAGGGTCTGGGATGGAAGGCCGAAGTGGAGGCGGCCCTGGAGCGCCTGCTGGAAAGTGCGCATCTGGAGCAGCCGGTCGGGGCCGGGTCTGCGGCGGGCAATGCGTTGGGAACCACCCCGGGTGGTTAGCGGGTAGTTAGGAACCGCCCAGCTGGCTGGTGCGCTCCACCGACAATTCGTGCGCCAGTAGCTCGGCGAACGTGAATGTGCCCGTGGGCCGGTCGTTCTTGCCCAACAGGTACAGCCGCTTGACCGCGGCAAGGATTCCCTCGGCGATGGCATCGCGAGTCTGGGTGGAGACCAGCATCGCGCGGTCGCGGGGGTTGGTGATGTAGCCGATGTCGACCTGGACCGTCGGCATCCGGGTCAGACGCAGCAGATCCCACGTCCGGCCGTGCGTTCGACAATCGCGTAAACCGGTGCGGGCCACGACTTCTCGCTGGATAAAGTCGGCGAGGTTGCGGCCGATGGTCGACACCGAACCATGGGAGTTACCGAAGTGAAAGGACGCCACCCCGTTGGCCGCGGCACTGAGCTGATTCTCGCAGCGCAGGCTGATCATCAGGTCGGCGCCGACATTGTTGGCGGTGGCCGCGCGTTCGGCGTCCAGGGGGCTGCGGTTGACCGGACGGGACAGGAAGGTTTCCATCCCGATGGCGGTCATGCGCCCCTCGAGACGGCTCGCCAAGTCCCACAACACATCTGCTTCGCTGACCGGACCAGACGCGCCGTGCACGATGAGCCCGTGGTCCGCACCGCCGCGGCCCGGATCGATGATGATTCGCTTGCCCGACAGTTTGGGACCCGAGCTGCGCACCAGTTCCTCTTCGCGAAGCGCGTGGGGCGACCCGCCGGTGACCCGCGAACTCAGAAAGTACAAGGACCGCAACGTTTCTGGACCGCAGATGCCGTCGGCGGACAGCCCGTACTCACGCTGATACGACATCAAAGCGTTGTGTGTCTGCAGCCCGAAATAGCCGTCGACCAGTCCGGTGTAGAAGCCGAGGTCCTGCAGCCGCGCCTGCAGCGTGGCGACGTCGTCGCCGAAGAGGGGGGCGCCGAATTGGTGATATAGCGTGCGTGCACCCAGGCGGTACGACGCTTCCTTGAGCGCGCGGTAGGTGGCCTCGCCGACGATGCCGTCTACGAGCAGTCCGCGATGCTGTTGGAAAGCACGAACCGCCTGGTCAAGTTCGGCGTCGAAGAGTTCGAGGGCCACGTGCCGCCCGGTAGTGAGATCCTCGTCGTCGGAGCCGTCCAGCATGCCCAGTGAGGCGAGCGTGGCCCGGATCTCGGTCACAGCGGCGCTGCGGTCACCACAGCGCAGCGCGTCGCCGTATTCGCGGCGCGGACTCGACATACCAAGGGCCCTCCGGGACAAACTGACAGGCTCACAGATGAGCAACAGCTAATCGTATTGTCGCAGACGCTTCGCAGATTCCAGAAAACCCCAGGCTATGCGCCGGGGTGTGGTGCGACGATCAAATGACGATCAGCTGAGGCCCGGAACCGCGTCAGAGAGCTCGCGGAGCAGCGCCGCCTTGCCTTTGGCGCCCACGATCCGCTTCACCGGCTGGCCGTCTTTGAACAAGATCATGGTGGGGATGGAGACCACCTGGAAGTTCTGGGCGGTTTCCGGGTTGGCGTCCACGTCGAGCTTGGCGACGGTGAGGTGATCGCTGCGCTCGCCGGCGATCTCCTCGAGTACCGGCGCCACCATCTTGCACGGTCCACACCACGTGGCCCAAAAGTCCACTAGCACAGGCTTATTGCTGGACAATACCTCGGTCGAAAACGACGCGTCCGAGACTTCTATTGTGGCCCCGGCCTTTTCGGCATCGGTCATTGTGGTGCTCCAATCAATGTGTCGGTACTGCCCGGAAATTCGGTGGCGTCGCCCTGGGCGGCGACGCTGGACGGTTCGTGGTCGGCGAGCCAGCGTTCGGCGTCGATGGCGGCCGAACAGCCGCTGCCGGCCGCGGTGACGGCTTGGCGGTAGGTGCGATCGACTAGATCCCCGGCGGCGAACACCCCCTCGATCGAGGTACTGGTGGTGCGACCCTGGACCAGCACATAGCCATCGGGGTCGGTCTCGAGCACCTCACGCACCAGCTCCGAACGCGGGTCATGCCCGATGGCCACGAACACCCCGCTCACCGCCAACGTCGAAACCTCACCGGTCACCGTGTCGCGCAACCGCAACCCCGTCACCGTGTCGACACCCTCCACGGCCTCGACCGCCTTATTGGTCACAATCGTGATCTTGTCGTTGGCCTTCGCCCGGTCCAGCATGATCCGCGAGGCCCGAAACTCCTCCCGGCGATGCACCAACGTCACACTGCGGGCAAAACGGGTCAAAAACGTGGCCTCTTCCATCGCCGAGTCCCCACCCCCGATCACCGCGATGTCTTGATCCTTGAAAAAGAACCCATCACAGGTCGCACACGACGACACCCCACGCCCCAACAACTCCTGCTCACCCGGCACCCCCAAATACCGGGCCGCCGCCCCCATGGCCAAGATCACCGCCCGCGCGCGCACCGTCTCACCCTCAGCCGTGGTCACCGACTTGATCGGCCCGTCCAACGCCACCGATTCGACGTCTTCCATCCGCAGATCAGCCCCAAACCGCAGCGCCTGCTCACGCATCTGATCCATCAACTCCGGACCCATGATCGCGTCACGAAAACCCGGATAATTCTCCACCTCGGTCGTCGTCATCAACGCCCCACCAAACGACGTCCCCTCAAACACCACCGGCGCCAACTGCGCCCGCGCCGTATACAACGCCGCGGTATACCCAGCAGGACCCGAACCAACAATGATCACGTCATGCACAGTGTCGGCGGTCATGAAACCCTTTCGAGCGATCGTCTCTGGACTCGTGTAAACGCCAGCGTAGGCACGGCTGTTCCCGGGTGTTCGGAATAACACGGGCACCGCCCATGGCACCACATTAGGGGCGCGGCACCTGGGTGTTGGCCAACAGCCCGGTATCGGCGGCGCTGCAGTTCGGTGACACGGCGTAGACCGAAAGGACGTGCGGGCCGTCGCCGGCGAGCACCAGCACGATGCCGGGGCGGGCGTTGATCTCGACCGGACGCGCACCTAGCACCTGTGTGGCCGCCGGATAGCCCAGACCGGTGAGGCAGGAGGCTCGCCGGGCGGGGTCGCCGAGCGTGGATCCAGCGGGGCCGAAGTCGGGAGCGCGGTCGAGCAGGCCGAGGATCTCGTCCGGGGAGAGCGGAACTTCCATCGGCGGTGTCGACACCGTGATGTGCTGGATGTCGTCCGGGGTGCTCGGAGCGGGGTCGGGAGCGTTCAGGAGCGCGACCGTGCCGAAGCCGATCGCGGCCAGCACCGCGCACAGACCGGCGATCGCCGCGATCACGCGGGCCGGGCGGGGGTGTGGGCGTGCGGAGTGTGCGGCCGGCCCGGCCGCGCCGCCGGTGGGGGGCTCCGCGGATCGCAGCGCCGCGGTGATGCGGGCGGCAACTTGCGGCGGTGGATCTGGAGCGGCGGCCGGATCGGCGCCGACGGCGGCGACCTCGCGGCGCACGCGGTTCAGCGCGGCGAACACACCCGCGGCCTGCGGGTCGGCGCGGACCTGCCGGCGGACCCGGGCTGCGGCCTCGTCGTCGAGTGTGCCGGCCTGTAGATCGGCGAGGAGTTCGACGGTCAGCGGCGGGTCGGGTTCCGCACTGCGGTGATCCGCCCCCTCGTTCTCCGCCGCGTTCATCGGACCCAGTGTCCGTCATGTACCGACGGATGGCCACGGATGGGCCCGCGCGGTGTCTGGTCAGGCCTGACCGGTGGCGGCCTCCGGTGTGGCGTGCGCGCCGGCGTTGAGGTAGCCCAGTAGTTCGGCGAGGCGGCCACGGCCGCGAGCGCAGCGGCTCTTGATCGTGCCTTCGGCTACGCCGAGCAACCGGGCGGTGTCGGCCACCGAGTAGCCCTGCATGTCGACGGCGACCACCGCCGCCCGCTGCTCGACGGGAAGCCGCATCAACGCGCGCTGCACCGCCATCGTCGTCTCGACCTGGGCCGTCCGATCAGCGACCGGGTAAACGTCCTCCAGCGGAACGGTCGGGTGGGTCTTGGTGCGGCGCAGCCGGTCCAGGCAGGCGTTGACCACGATGCGATGCAACCAGCTG
The DNA here is from genome assembly GCF_010731675.1 of Mycobacterium marseillense. NCBI lineage: Bacteria > Bacillati > Actinomycetota > Actinomycetes > Mycobacteriales > Mycobacteriaceae > Mycobacterium > Mycobacterium marseillense. The sequence goes on along the minus strand of NZ_AP022584.1, from coordinate 3,872,332 downwards.
CCGACGGCGGCGTCGTGCCGGAACGCGCCGGCGCCGCGGTGCGCGGAGAGCATCGCATCTTGCAGCGCGTCTTCGGCGTCCTCGGGGGTGCGCGTGGTCAGCCGGGCCACCCGGTGCAAGTGGCGCTGATGACGGAGAAAGAGCTCGCTGAAGGCGTAGCGGTCACCCGCCACGTGGGCTGCCAGCAGCTCGGCGTCACTGCGGTCCCGCTTGACGTTTCCCCCGAAGCCCACGGCCGGACATTAACTAATCCGGTATCCGGCGGCACTTCACTTGGCGGCGGCCATGTGAGTCGGCGGAACACGCGCGGATCAGGACGCGGCCTGGACCGTGATCTCGAAAAAGCCGGCTTGGCTCTTGCCGCTCGTGGTTCCCAGCGTCGAAATCCACACCAGCAGATTCGATGTCGGCGAACCCGCTCGGACCGGGATCACGTTGTGGCCGGGCTTGAGCGTGAAGGCCTGAGCCAGCAGCTTGGTGTCGTTGAGGGAGGCGGGCGCCGAGGAGGAGGCCGCGCGGATCTCGACCTTGGTCCCGGAGCTGGGCGTGTCGATGGTGACCTGCCCGACGACGGTGGGGCTGGGCAATTGCAGGATCAGGCCCTCACCCTGTTTGAAAGTGGGGAAGGGGACGGCGTCGGTGTAGACCTCGGTCGCCCAGGCGGTGGAGGGGTCGCCGTCGATCGCCTGTCCGGCCGTGCCCGGGTTATCGACCTCGCCGTCCGGGGAGTAGACGCTTGCCCTGGTGGGTTTGACGACGCTGCCGGCCGCGGCGGCGGACGTGGTGGCCGCCGACGACGAGGCGGACGACGAGGGGCCGTTGAGTCCGAGTTCGTCCTTGTTGAGGCCGCCGCCGACGTTGCCGAAGATCTTGCTCACCACCGACGCCAGCACCAGCAAGGCGACCACGATCACGGCCAGGCCGGCGCCCGCGCCGATGAGCACGTTGCGCCGCCGGCGCGCAAAATTCGCCTGCTCCTGGCCGGGCGAGATGAGCGCGGTCGACGGCGAGGGGGAATCGTCGATCGGGCCGAGCACCTCGGTGCGGTCAGCGACCGCGGTGGCCTGCTGAAGCAGGTTCAAAAGCGTTGAGGCGCTGCGTATTCCGCCGTCCTCCTGGACCGCCCGGACGGCGACCGCGGAGATCTGGAACGGGATGTCGCGGTCGACGGCCATCGGTTCGACGGGATTGCCCGACGAGTCGCGTTCGGCGGGCGCCAGCCCGCTGCGCACCCCGCTCTCCCGCAAGGGCCACCGGTTGACCAGCAGGGCATACAGCGCGGCCCCGATGCCGCGGATGTCGTCTTGGGGGTTGGCGTCGGGCATGGTCGCCGGGTAGGCCAACACGACGTCACCCTCGATGCTGACCCGCACCCGGCTGGGGTGATCGATCGACAGCGCGACGCCGGCGCGGTGGGCCGCGTCGGCGGCGGCGGCCAGCGACTGCATGGCGCGCACGGCGCCCACCGGTGACGGTGCGGTGTCGGCGACCTCCTGCAACGAACCACCGCGGATCCACTCGGAGACCACCAGACCGCCGGAGCCGGTGTGCACCACGTCGAGGACGCGGGCGATGCCGGGTTTGTCGATGCGGCTGAGCCGCAGCGTGCGGGACAGGATCTCCTGCAGCACCTCGTCGGGCAGGGCGCCGTCCGGGTCGACGAAGGTCAGTGCCACCTGCCGGTCCAGCGCGGTGTCCAGCGCCTGCCAGAACTGCAGTGGCGGGGCGCCGCCGTGGAACACCAGCAATCGATACCGGCCGCCGGCGATCCGGGCGCCGGGCACCAGGTGGACGTCGTCGCCGGACGTGTCCGCGGCGCGCTCGCGGGGCGCATCGAAGGAGGCCGGCCCGCGCCGGGATTCGCCGGCGAGGTCGCCGTTGGCCGGTTCGGGCGGGCGCGGCGTCGACCGTTGCGGCTCGTCGGCGGGAATGTCGGGCTGGAAGTCGTCGGCGACCGGCCGCGAAGTCCCTGACCCTGTGCCGGGCCCGGCGCTGGAAGCGGGGCTCTCCATCGGGCGGTCGGTCACCTCCGGTCCTTTCGCTAGCCGGGCTCGGTTTGCCCGCTCCGGAGGCCTGCGCCGGATCGGCTCCTGGACCGCATTGACCCCAGGCGGGGACGAATTCCTCTGCTCAGGGTACGTGACCGGGCGCCGGTGAGACGATCGATCCGCCGCCTTCGGCCTGCGGGGCCGCGGCCCCCGGCCGGTGATGCGGAACCGCAGGGCGTCCAGAGCGGCCCGGGCTTCGGGAACCTGCGCGCGGAGCATGACCGCGGCCGTGATCGGCAGCATGATGAGCCCCAGCACGAACAGGCGAAGGAGGGAGCCGGCGCCGCCGTGGTCGGTCAGCCGGTCCAGCCCGAACAACCGGTCCGCGACGTGCGCGATCAGGCCGGCCAACATCGATGCGGTGAGCGTCACCAGGATCGTGCGCACCTCGCCGATTCCGATCAGCTGGCCGCCCGCGGGCAACAGCGTGCGTCGCAGCAACACGTAGCCGATGACAGCGCCGGCGAGAAAACCGACGCCGTTGGCCATCCCCAAGAAGCCGGCGACCAGCTTGGGGTCGTCGGTGAGGTGGGGCGCCAGCACCGAGCCGAGGATCTTGACCGCGGTGATGACGAGGATGATCACGATCGGCGTCCAGGGCTGTTCGCGCGCGTAGAACACCCGCAGCTGCAAGAGGACCAGGCCGTAGGGGATGAGGGTGAACGCCGAGAGCGCGATCGCGGCGCCGAGGTATCCGGCGTCGACGTTTCCGAAATGACCGTAGGCGAACAGTGCGCTGCCCATCGCCGGACCGCCGACGGTCATGAAGGCCACGATCGGGATCAGCGTGATCAACGTCAGCCGGGTGGCGAGCGACAGATCGGCGAGCACGGCCTTGGTGTCGTTAGCAGCCGCGTTGCGGCTCAGCCGCGGCATCACCACCGTCAGCACCGTCACCCCGATCATGCCGAACGGCAGCATCAGGACCATCCACGTGTAGTTGTAGATCGCGGGCCCGGAGGCCGCCGCGGTGCTGGCGATCTGGTTGCCCACCACCAGCCCGAGCTGGCTGATCAGCACGTAGAGCACCATGGCGGCGGCCATGGCGCCGAACCGTTTGAGGCGTTCGTCGATACCCCACAGCGGGCGCAGGTCGACACGTTGCCGGCGCAGCGCGACCAGCAGCACCCCGGTCTGCACGAAGACGCCGAGCGTGGTGCCGATGGCGAGCACCAGCAGCTTGGCGTTGCCCATCCGGACGGGATCGACCGAGAGCTCGCCGGGGACCGCCGCATAGATCGCCAGGGTGGCCAGCGCGACGACGTTGTTGACAACGGGCGCCCACGCGGTCGGCCCAAACACGTTGCGGGTGTTGAGGATCGCCATGAACACCGAGGTGAGGCCGTAGGCGAGGACCTGGGGGAGAAGCAGGTAGGCGAAGGCGACGGTCAGCGGTTCGTTGACTTGCGGGGCGCGGCCGAGCATCAGCCGCACCAGCAGCGGCGCGGCGACGACCGAGACCACGGTGGCGAAGATCAGCAGCGCCGTCGTCAGCGTGACCAGGCGCCGCACGAACGCGGCGCCGCCGTCGGGGTCGCCCTGCTCGGCCCGCGCCAGCACGGGCACGAAGATCGCGGTGAACGTCGCCTCCAGGACGAGGGCCGCCACCAGGTTGGGCAGCTGATTGGCCACCGAGAACGCGCTCGACAACGCGGCGCCCAGGATCGCGGCGAGCAGCACCACCCGGGCGAAGCCGGTGAGCCGGCTGATCAGTGTCGCGAAGGCCATCGCCCAGGACCGCGACACCAGCGCAGCGTCCGACAGTTCCGGGCGTCGACGATCGATGCCGGCGGGCACGGGCGGCAGCGGTCCCGTCGGCGGCGAGCCCTGCATCGGGGAACGTCGCGACGGCTCGGGCAGGCGGTGGTGGTGTGAGGGCGCCTGCCGGTAGGCGGGGGTCATACTCGGTGCTCTTGTTCGACCCGCTGGTCGGCGTCGTCGTGCGTATCCCCGGAGTCGGCGGCGTGGCGGGCATGGGGCGGGTCGGGGCGGTCCAGGTCGGCGGGATCGGGCTGGCCGCGGAAGCGGTGCCAGAGCCGGCGCCCCGCCAGCAGCACCAGCACCGCCGCGGCGGACAGCGTGATCGCGAACAGGACCTTGCCGTAGGCGTTGGAATGCACCGACAAGCGCACCGGCTCGCCCAGCCGCAGACCGTCCGCCGTCCGCAGCGTCACGTCGACGGCGACGCGCTGGGTGAAGTTCACTTCGATCGGAATCCGCAGCGGGAGGTAACCGGGAGGCAGTTCGATCTGCCCGACGTCGGTGACGTTCATCCCCGGCGGGGCATCCACATGCACCCGCACGCGGATCGGCACGGTCAGGCCGTTGTGCAGCGCCAACGGCAGCGGACTGTGCTCGGTGGCCAGCGTGTACGAGCCGCCCGGGTTGACGATCGTGACGGCGCCGAACAGGTCGTTGATCGTCTTACCGACTACGGCCAGGCGCTCCTGCGCCAACCCGTTGCGGGAATCGGGCGGCTCGGACTGGCTCAGTGCGCGCAGCATGTCCTCGCGCAGCGGCGCGGTGTACTGCACCCCGGTCAGCCCGGTGCGGTCGTCGGTCATCAGTGCGGAGGTCAAACCCCACAACCGGCCGACCTGCCCGGCGATCGCGCCGGTGACGTCGTCGCTGACCTGGCCGCGCGCGGAGGGGTAGGCACCGGCCTCTTGCGGTGGTCCGGCGGGCGATGAGGCGTCGGCGACCACCGCCGGCAGGGGGCGCGGGACCGCCAAACCGGAGCGGATGGTGGTGCTCAGCGCGGTGAGCATGACCTGCGCGTCGTCGGCCTGCAGGTTCCAGGTGGCCGGCGGGACCAGGATCTGGGTGCGGGGCGCGTCGTCGCGTTGGAGCGCGTGCCAGAAGATCGAGCCCAGGGCGTCCTGGCGGCGGGCGGTCACTGAATCGTGCGCCAGGTGGACTGTCAGGGCGGGGTCCAGATAGGTGGGCACTTCGGGGGCAGATCCCGCTCCGGCCAGGGCGGCGCCGACGGCCGGATCGAACGGCGCAACCGTGACCTGCGGGGACAACCGCCGGGGAGCGGTGTCGACCGCGGTTTCCTGGGTGTCGGCGGCCGACAGGTCGGCGGCGGCAATCGCGACCGTGCCCTCGTTGGCGCTGAGCAGCTTGACCGCGCGGCCGGTCAGCGGGGCGTCGGGCACCAGCGTGGCGCCGCGGACGGAGGAGACGTCGAGGATTTTGTCGACGATGCTGTTGCCACTGGTGGTGGCGGTGGCGGTGAGGCCGGGATCGTTGACGCGCTGCAGGGCGTCCAGATCGGTTTGCGCGTAGGGCAACGGGGCGACGCAGGTCCGGTGCGCGAGCGCGCGCAGGCGGTTCAGCCATTCGGCCGCGGTGGCCTGGCCCGTACCGGGGTGCGTCGGGGCGCCGGGAAGTTGAGCCGGGCCGTCGGGGGAATTGGACACGACGTAGCCGGCGGTCATCGCGTTGACGGTGACCAGCAGGTCCGGGTCGATCGCCAGACACAGCGCGCGGCCGACGGCGCCGTCGGGGTCGACGTCGTGACTGGTCGCGACCTCGGCCGCCGACAGCAGGATGTCGAGCCGGCCGCCGCCGGCCAGGGAGGTGGCCAGGTCGTCGTCGACCAGGCGGACCGGGATGGTCCCCCCGGGTACGCCGGGGGCCAGCCGCGGCCGGTCGGCCAGCGGCCACAGCATGGTGATCCCCACCGGTTTGGAGGTGTCGGGCGCGACGGCGGAGCCCACGTCGTCGGCGCGGTCCGGCGGCACCCCGACCACGGGCAGCAGGAAACGCGCGTTGTCCAGCCGCGCGGGAGCGCCGTAGTCGGGCGTGCCATTGACGTTGACCAGGACCGGATAGATGCCGGGCTTTTCCACTCCCAGCGACTGCTTGGTCAGCGCGCGCAGCGGAGCCGACAGGGTGAAGCCGACTTTTTGCCCGCGCTGCAGTTCGGGCGCCACGGTGAGGAAATCGGCGGCCGCCTCGTATCGGTCGGTGTCGCCGTCCAGGGTGGTGCGCAAGCCGGCGGAGGCGGTGATCGCGCCGGCGTGTTCGAGACGGACCATGACATCGCGGACGGGGCGGTCGCCGACGTTGATCACCATGCCGCTGACGGTCACGACGGGCGGACTGGTGGTGGTGACCACGTCCGGGGTCACTTGGTCGATGCGAACCCGGATAAACGGCGTACCGCCCGGCTCGCCCGCGGCCGCGGGCGGAACCACCGGCCCGGCGAGTACCGCAAGTCCGGCCACGATGCCGAGCACGGCCGCGATGCGCAACAAGCCGGCCCAACTGAAAAGCGGCGCCGTCACGGCCCCGGTCCGTGGCCATTCTTCCGGCCGGTGGCCGGTTTGTCAGCATGCCGAGTCCGCGAGTGCGTCTGCGGGCGGCGCCGCGGCGAGCTGGGCGGCAGCGGGGGAAGCGCGGCCGGTCCGTCGCTTTGCAGCTTGTCAATCAGTTCGTCGGCCACGCGGGCCAGGCGGCGTTCGTCGGCGTAGGCCAGCCGCGACGGCAGTTCTTGCATCGGCACCCAGGCCACCTCGGCGACTTCGAGATCCTCGTCAGAGAGCTCGCCGCCGGAGAAGCGCATTAAGTAGTGGTGCACGGTCTTGTGCACGCGGCGCCCGTCGGTGACGAACCAGTAGTCGATGCGCCCCAATGCGGCCAGCACACTGCCCTCGATGCCGGTCTCTTCGGCTACTTCTCTGATGGCGGTCTGTTCGGCCGTCTCGCCGAGTTCGATGTGCCCCTTGGGCAGCGACCACAACATCCGCCCACGCCGGTCGATGCGGCCGATCAGGGCGGCGACCTGCGAGTCGCGCGGTCCGTCGAGCCCGTCGATCACCAACCCGCCCGCGGACGTTTCGTGCACCGTGCGCAGCCGCTCCGGCCCGTGGCGAGACGCGCGGGATCGGCGCGATTTCGTGGCTGTCGAATCGCCGTTCACTTGACCCGTGGTCTGCTTCTCGGACGAAGCCGCAGCGCCACGACCGCGGCGCCGTCCCCGGCGCCGACGTGGTTTGCCTTGTTCGCCGTCCGACACCCAAGCGATAGTAGCTGGCACGGCATGCTCTCCTGGACATACTCGCCGCTGGATGAGTGCGCGATGGCGCAATAGCCACAACGGTCCCGTCGCGTCAGATCGGGCCGATTGCTTGGGCTATTGCGTAAGCCGCGCCGAAGACGGTCAGGGACAGCGGCCCGGACAGGCTGCCGATGAACATTCCGCGCCCGAGCTGACCCACCACTCCGGAAGGCCACACCCACGCGACAAACGCGGAGATTGCGAGATAGACGAGCACTAGCGGAAGCACGAACACGATTGAATAGGGTATGAAGAGCCACGTGGCGAGCTCGACGACGAAGATGTGCAGCGTGGCGACCAGAAAAGTGACTGGGCCATAGCGAAATTGCGATGCACTGATCGTTGGTTCATCAGTCATCGCAACACCTTTCAGCGCAGAATCAGGTAGGCGTAGATGGCCCCGCCGACCAAGACGACGACGGCGGATGCCGCCACGCTGAGGCCAATGCCGCGATTGCGCGCAGACGGCGACCTCAAGAACATGGCGCCGATCACTAGGGACACCAAAGCCGCAATGACGGTCGAGGTCAGCATCCATGCGCGCTCACCGGCGTACGCGCTGTGCGTTTCGAATGGCCATTTGCCCAGCAGCCACATCACGACAAGCAACGCCGCCAACGTCAGTTGAACGACGAAAGGCGCCGACCATGTGGCCGTGCGCCAGGCGGCGGCATCGAGATAATTCGAGCGGGCCGACGACATGGCTGCGTAACGCTACTACTGCAAATCGCTAGGTCAACTCACCTGCAGTGCGCACCCGCCATGACCCGGGCGGGTGCGAGGCTCCTCACACCGGCATTCCGTCTCCAGCCGACTAGGCTGATCGAACGTGCCTGACGCCGCCCAGGATGCCGAGCTGCTGACCGCCGCCGCGGTCGCACTCAACAGGCATGCGCCCATGCTCGCCGAGCTGGGCTCGGCGTTCGACGCCGCGGGCCACCAGCTCTATCTCGTCGGCGGTTCGGTGCGGGATGCCTTGCTGGGCAGGTTGAGTCCCGACCTCGACTTCACCACCGACGCGCGCCCCGAGCAGGTGCAAAACATCCTGCGGCGATGGGCCGACAACCTGTGGGACACCGGAATCGAATTCGGCACCATCGGCGTCGGCAAGAACGACCATCGCTTGGAGATCACCACATTTCGCGCCGACACCTACGACCAGGTGTCGCGGAATCCTGAGGTGCGGTACGGCGATCGCCTCGAAGACGATCTGGTCCGCCGCGACTTCACGGCCAACGCGATGGCCGTCCGCATCACGCCGGAGGGGCCGGGTGAATTCCTCGACCCGCTCGGTGGGCTGGCGGCGCTGCGCGAGCGGGTGCTGGACACCCCGGCCGCGCCCGAAGTGTCCTTCGGCGACGATCCGTTGCGCATGCTGCGAGCGGCGCGGTTTGTCTCGCAGCTCGGCTTCACCGTCGCGCCGCGGGTGCGCGAGGCGATCGAACAGATGGCGCCCCAGCTGGCCCGGATCAGCGCCGAACGGGTGGCCGCCGAATTGGACAAGCTGGTGCTCGGCGACGACCCGACGGCCGGGATCGACCTGCTGGTGCAGACCGGCATGGGCGAGGTGGTGTTGCCCGAGGTCGGCGGCATGCAGATGGCCATCGACGAACACCATCAACACAAGGACGTCTACCAGCATTCGTTGACCGTGCTGCGCCAGGCGATCGCACTCGAAGACGATGGCCCCGATTTGGTACTGCGCTGGGCCGCGTTATTGCACGACATAGGCAAGCCCGCCACCCGACGCCACGAAGCCAACGGTGGGGTGAGCTTCCACCACCATGAGGTCGTCGGCGCCAAGATGGTCCGAAAGCGGTTGCGGGCCTTGAAGTATTCCAAGCAGATGGTCGAGGACATCTCGCAGCTGGTGTATCTGCATCTGCGATTCCACGGCTACGGCGAGGGCAACTGGACCGATTCCGCGGTGCGCCGCTACGTCACCGATGCCGGCCCGCTGTTGCCGCGGTTGCACAAACTGGTGCGCGCCGACTGCACGACGCGCAACAAGCGGCGCGCCGCGCGGCTGCAGTCCAGCTACGACCGGCTCGAGACGCGGATCGAGGAGTTGGCGGCGCAGGAGGATTTGGCGCGGGTGCGCCCCGACCTGGACGGCAACCAGATCATGGAACTGCTCGGCATTCCCGCGGGTCCCCAGGTCGGTGAGGCGTGGCGGTTTTTGAAAGAGCTGCGCCTGGAGCGCGGTCCGTTGGACAGCGACGAGGCGACCGCGGAATTGTTGGCGTGGTGGCAGTCGCGGGGGAACGCCTAGCGGCGGGGTCGCGTCCGAGTAGTCGTGGACTATTGCATCGGTGGCGATGATGGCGCGGCGGCGATTTGGCACGGGCAACCCGACTTGGACCTCGACGGCGATGGCCGCTTCGAATCGATCGGGATGGACTTCGACCACGACGGGCTGCGCGACGACGCGCTCGCCGACCTCGACGGCGACGGTCTTGTCGATCACGCCGTGCTCGACCTCGACAACGACGGCACCCCCGAGGCCTACTTCACCGACGACGGATCCGGGACGTGGGCGGTGGCGATGGACCGCGGCGGCCAACTGCGCTGGTTCGGCCTCGACGGTGTCGAGCACACCGGCGGTCCGCTGGTCGATCTCGACGGCCACGGGCGTTCCGATGACCGGCTTCTCGATACCGACGGCAACGGGCTGGCCGACCGGGTGCTGCGCTCTGACGATAACGGTGTGACCGGATACGTCGACACCGACGGCGACGGCAAGTGGAACGTCCGGCTGACCGACAGCGACGGAGACGGTCTCGCCGACGGCGCGAGCGCCCTATGAGGTTGTTAGCGTAGCGATTTCGGTTCGACGGCGGCAGCGATGGAACTCCGCTACATCAGCCTCCCGTTTCTCGTCGCTGAATCCGGCGGTGATCCGTGGGTGCTCAACGCCAGCTTGCAATCTGGGCGCCCGGCGCGGATCTCCGATCTGGCGCGGGCCTTCCGCGCCGCCGGGGCCAGTACCTCCGAGGCCACTGCCGCCTTTGAGGCAGCTCGCCGGCGGTTCGAGGCGGCGTGGAATCGCCGACGTGGTGAGCATCCCATCAACGACTCCGACGAAGTACGATGCGTGTCGCGGTCGCTCGGCCTGCAGGCCGAGCAATTACCCAAGATCGCAATTGATTTGGAGAATGTCGCCGCTGCATTGGCCGAAGCGCAACGGACGGCTGCGTGGTACATCGCCGCGCTGGAGTACGACCTACAAGATATCGACGACGAGATTTGCGAAACCCTTGCGGACGGGGACCGCTGCGGCGTCGATGATCGGCGGGGGGAGGCCGTCGACGAGACGAGGGCGATCGTGTTCGTGCTCGGCCAGATACGTGACCAGTATGCGACGGTACTCCGCGCGGCGCTGGGCGCTTTGCGAGCAGACGGTGCTGACCCGGTCGAGATCAGCGGCGTCGACGAGCTGCTGATCCCGCCGTCGGACACCAGCCCGAATCTGGTCAAAAGCTGGTGGGACTCGTTGAGCACCAACCAAAAGCGGCTCCTGACCGATCAACACCCCCCCGAGTTGGGAAACCTCAACGGGATTCCGGCCGATGCGCGCGACGCGGCGAATCGGGCGGCGATGAACGACGACTTGCAGAAGGTCGAAGGCGCCGCACGTCGCCGCGGGTTGACACCGGAAGCGTTGCGCGACAAGGCACTCAACAATCGGGATGCCGACGTGTTCACCTGCCCTTGGGAATACGGTCTATGCGGCATAGACATCGCCAGGTACCGGAATGCGGTGAAGACCAATGATTTCCTCGCGCGCGACGAACGTTCTGACGCGCCTCGCGGCCTTCCGATCATGTTGTGGGCTTATGACCCGCTGGCGTTCGACGGCAAGGGCAGGGCTGCGGTCGCAATTGGCAACCCGGACAGGTCCCGGAACACGGCCGTCATGGTTCCGGGGACCAACAGCAGCGTCAGGGGCGGATGGATGTCCAACGGCCCCGATGACGCCATCAACCTCTACGAGCAGTCGGCGAAGGCCGATCCGAAAGGTACGACCGCGGTGTTGGCGTGGATGGGTTATGACGCACCGGAATTCGATCCTCCGCATTGGCAGCAGACACTCACCCGCCCAGCGGAACTAGAGCAGGTTGGCACTCCATGGAGGGCACGGCAGGCGGGTGCGCTGCTGGCCGCCGACGTCAACGGTCTCGCGGCGACCCACGATGCGGGCACGCCGAGACATGTCACCGTCCTCGGACATTCCTATGGATCCACGACCGTGGCCGATGCCTTTGCCGACAGCGGCATGCGCGCCAATGATGCCGTGCTAACCGGTTGCCCGGGAACCGATTTGGCGCACCGCGCCGCGGACTTTCGGCTCGACGGCGGCAGGCTGTATGTGGGCGCCGCGTCAACCGATGCGATCAGCTGGATCGGGGAGTCCGGCAGCGGGCTTCCGAACGGGCTGAACGAGACGCTCGGGGGACCGCTGGGCCCGTGGGCCGGACTGGGCGCCGACCCGGCTCACGAAGCTTTCGGAGCGGTGCGCTTTCGCGCCGAAGTCGCCGGCTCGCACAGCCTCGCGCCCTGGTTCACCGACCACGGGCACTATTACGACGTGGGCAGCGAAGCGCTGCACAACATGACTCAAATTGTCACCGGGCACGGCGATCGTTTGGCCGCCGAAGGCATGCTGGCGGCCGACCGAGCTCAGGCGCGGATAGCGATGCCTCGCCAGCTCCACAGTCCCTTGGGAACGGTCTCGCTACCCCACCTCGAGATACAGATGCCCGTCGCCGTGGACCCGGAATGGGATCGCCCGGCGCGGACCGTCACCAACGGGCATGGTTTCTAGGAGCGACGGAGGCAGCGATTCGCCCCGACGCCCGGTGAATTGACCGCTGGCCAGCGTGCGTTTAGGCTGGTCAAAAGGCTATGAGGCCACTGGAGGCCGTGTCGGCCCGAAGTTCGGAAGGAGTGCCAATGTTCGTCAATCCGGAGCAATTGCACTCAGGAGGCAACCAGTCTCACCGCGCGGGTGGGCACGCCCAAGAAGGGGCCGATCACCTCGCCGGCGGAACCCTGGAGTCAGGGATGTTCGGTGATTTCGAAGCGGCCGCCAGCTTCCACAGTGCCGTGACGGCCGCACACGGGCAGCATGTGAAAAACCTGCAAGGCCACAGCGAAACGCTGACCGGGGTCGGTACGAAGGCACACCGCGCGGCCAACGGGTTCACCAATATGGATCAGCACAACGCTGCCGAACTCAAGGCGGTGCGACCGAGTTCGGGCCCGTCGGCGCTGAACGGCTGAGGCAGGCTCGTGGCGGAAGAGCAGCCCTCTAATCCGGTTGCGGGCCCGCCCTTCGAGCAGTGGGCACCGGGTTATCCGCCTCCGCCACCAAAACGCTCCCAGTTCTGGCCAGCGATCGTTGTGGGTACGTTTGTTATAGCGGTGGCCGCCACGATAGTGGCCGTCGTTGCACTGGTTGTAGCTACGAACCGACCGCCCGCGTCTGGCCCGACGCCTACTACGTCCTCTCCGACCTATAGTGCTGCCGAAGTCTCCGCGGCGCACCAAAAGTTGTGCGACGCTTACAAGCTCGCTGCACGAGCCGTCCAAATTGAAACGAATGGAGAAAACCCAGCATTGGCGGGCATCGCCACCGTCAATGGGGCGTTGATCCTAGAGCACGCGTTGAGTACAACGCCTGCGATCGCAGTTGGCGATCGCACTGCAGCAGTGGCGTTGGCGGAGGCGTACAGCAATGCGCAAGCCACTGCCGCGACAGTGCGTCAGCGCGACGATCCCTTGTGGCAGTCGACGATCGGCGATGTCAACGCGAAGGATATCGCCATGAAAATGGTATGCGGGCGCGGGTGACCTACCCCCGGCAAGTCACGGTGATTGATCGTTAGTCAGTTAGCTGTTCAACTATTGGAGCAGTCTCCGGGAGACGGTCTCGGAGGGGCGTGCGAATTATGAGGAGGACGTATGGCGGAGGATTTGCCTCCAGCTTCGGGTGGGGGGCCAACCGGGGGCCCGCCGCCGAATCCAATGCAGTGGCCACCAGCGTTTCCCACGCAGCCGCCGCCACGCCCGCGGCCATGGTCAGCGATCATTCTGGCCGCGATTGCCGGACTGCTGGGCGCAGCGGCTCTGGTTGTTGCGCTGACGCGGACTGTGGGAAGCCCGTCGACGACCTCTGCAACTACTTCTACGACCCCTTCGTACACCGCGGAGCAAACGGCGGCAGCGCATCAGAAGTTATGTGATGCCTACAAGTTGGCGTCGCGCGCAGTGCAAATAGAGACGAATGGCACTAACCAGGCGTTCGCAGGAATCGCGACCGTCAATGGCGCAGTGATGTTGCAAGAAGCCGTGAATAACAATCCGGGGCTTGCTCCGAGTGAACGTGCCGCCGCGCTCGCTTTAGCTGAGGCCTACAGCAACGTTGCGGCCACATCCAGCTTGGCGGGCGGCCAAGACCCAGCATGGCAATCTGCCTTGAACGATGCCAACGCCAAGGATGCTTCGATGAAAAGGGTCTGCGGGAGCGGGTGACCATACCTCCGCGTCAGTCCGGCTGATTGATCCTTAGTCAGTTAGCTGTTCAACTATTGGAGTATCGGAGCAAATCTCCGGGAGCCGAAAGGGTTAGTAGAGCGCCAGGACAGTCCACTTCGTAGTGAATTGCTGTCGTCGCGTTGCCTGCCTCACTATTGAAACGATAAGGGTGCCGGGCACTCGGAAACGGGACTTACCGCGCTGCCGACGAATAGGGGGACGGATGGAGGGCGACGCGCCTTCGGGCTTCGGTCAGGGGCCAGCCGCACAGCGGCCTGCGGGGAACGGGCCGCCTCACCCAGTTGAGCAGCCCGCGACGCGCTCACGCCCGTGGCTGGCGATTGCTGTTGTGGCGACGGCTGCGACAGCTGTCGCTGCACTGATCGTGGCGCTAACTCGGTCTGCGCATCCGAATTCGTCGACGTCCATCCCTACGGAACCGACTCATACCGCTACGGAAACTGCAGTGGCGTCACAGCGGCTTTGCGATACCTACAAGCTGGCCGCCAGAGCCGTCCAAGTTGATACAAACGGCAGCGATAAGGCGTTCGCGCGCACCGCCCTTACGAACTCCGCCATCCTGCTTTACAACGCAACCAACGACCCTGCTCTGGACGAACAGCACCGCGGTGCCGCCGGGGCGCTAGTAACGGCGTACCTGACGGACACGGCGAAGAGCAGCGAGGGAGTCGCCCCCGATTCCGAATTTCAGGGTGCTGTCGCCGACGTGAACGCAGAGGACGCGGCAATGAAAAAGGTATGCGGTGTGGGCTGACCTTCCGCCGGGCACCTGGACGGCTGCGCTAATTGGACCGTGGTGGCCAGCGCCGTCGACGGCACTACGGGCCGGTGCCCAACATTGGGGTGAAGCATGCGCGGAGCAGCAGCTCTATTCGCAGACCTTGCGCACCCAGTGGACGTTATTCGCGGCGCAGAATCAGGGGCATACGGCAGACGACCTTATAGACCGCTTCCAGCAGGGCGAGAAGTTTCACCTGGACCTCGCCGAGAAGTATCAAACAAAGGCATCGGCATTCAATTCTGCCGCCGACGCCACTGACTATCTACGAAGTAGATTGGCAGAGATTGCGAATTCGGGTAATAACGAGATCAATCAAATACTTGCGTCGAAGAAGTTGCTTCCGCAAAAGTTAGCGGAAATACAAGCTGTACAGGCGCGCTGTAACGCGGATGCCGGGAACGCTAGTCGTGACGCGCTCGACAAGATGACGGCGGCGACGCAGAAAATCCTCAATGTTGAAGGTATAGGGGGCGACGCTCGGAGCTGGGCGCGTGCCAACGGCTTGAACGTCGACGATCCTCCTCCACCGAGCCCGATCAGTGAGCATGACTTGAATTCGGCTGCACCCCAACCTGGAGGCTCAGGTACGCAAGCGCTTGGGGGTGGCACGGAGCGGGGTGGGGGTGCGTCGGCCGCGGCATCCGGGGGTTCAGGCGTGGGCGGAGGACAAGGCCGCGTTGGTTCTTCGCCGGGAGGCGGCGCGCCGGCTCGGGTGGCAGCCCTCGGTGGCGCCGGGGGCCACGGTGCTGAGGTGCCAGGTGGCGGTGGCGGTGGCGGTGGAGCAACGGGACCATCGTCAGCGGTCAGCGGCCTGCAGGGGCATGGTGTACAGATGCCGGGTGGCGGTGGTGCAACGGGACCATCGTCAGCGGTCAGCGGCCTGCAGGGGCATGGTGTACAGATGCCGGGTGGCGGTGGTGCAACGGGACCATCGTCAGCGGTCAGCGGCCTGCAGGGGCATGGTGTACAGGCGCCGGGTGGCGGTGCGACAGCTGGCCCATCATCAGGGGCGCCAGTGGGTGGCCTTCAGGGCCACGGCACACAGTTCCTGGGTCCGTCACCAGGAGCCTCGACGGGTGTGCCGACCGGCGCGCCGTTGTCGGGTGGCGCAGGAACCGTATCGCCAGGAATGTCAGGCATTCAAGGCGGCGGCATGTCGATGTCACCGGCCGGCCTCGGCCAAGGCGCTCAGCCCAACCTGGCTCAATCCTTCACATCGGGCTTTGCGACGGGCCAGGCGACAGGCCCTCAGGGGCAAGTATTTTCGTCGGGAGCGTTTAACGCATTCGACGGCGGGACGCCCCAAACCCCGCAGGGCGTGCCGGCAGTTGCACCGACTGTGCCCAGCGCCGGAGCGTTCATTGCGGCAACGCCTCCCGTCGACGCGCCCCCGCCGGCAGCCCCCGCCCCGATGACAACCGGCGGAGCCACGTCCGTAGCGCCGGCGGTCATGACCGGTAGTTCGTGGTCGTCGCCCGGGGCCTCAGTCGGCGGCGGACCGTCCATCCCATCAGGATCGTTGCCCGCCTACGGTTCTGACCTTCGCCCGCCTGTCGTGGCACCACCGTCGGTGCCATCCGCTCCGGCCGGTCCGATCTCGGGTGCGCCGGTAGCGCCGTCGCCGGCGTCGTCCCCGTCGGCGGGCGGGCCGCTGGTCTCGCCGGTTGAGCGCACGGCAGCTGGGGCGGCCGCGGGACATGCCGGCGCGGGTTCGTCAGCGATGGCCAGCGCATCGGCAGCGTCCGCGGCAACGGGCGCGACGGCAGGCGCGGTGTCCGGCCGGGCGGCCGAACAGCAGCGGCTCCAGCGGCTCGTCGATGCGGTCGCTCGTCAGGAGCCGCGACTGTCATGGGCGGCCGGCCTCCGCGACGACGGCACCACGACGCTGGTCACCGATCTCGCCGGCGGGTGGATGCCGCCCCACGTCCGGTTGCCCGCCCACGTGACCCTGCTCGAGCCGACGCCGCGGCGCCATGACGCGAACGTCGTCGATCTGCTCGGCGCCATCACGGTTGCGGCCGCCCACCACGCCAACACCTACGTCGCAGAGCCTGGATTCGACGAACCCGCACTAAGCGGCGATCGACCGGCTCGCTCGGCCGCGCCGCACGTCGATGAGCTCGGCCCGACGTTGGTTGAAGCGGTGCGCCGCCGCGACGGACTACCGCGGATTGCGCAGGCCGTCGCCGCGCCCGCAGTGCGAAAGACGGGCGTGCTGGAACGCGAAGTCGAGATGTTGCGCGAATGTGTCGCCGACATTCAGCACTCGGTGATGACCGCATATCCCAAGCACGATCCAGCGGCCGTCGGCGATTGGATGCTTTTGGCGGCGATCGAGGCGCTGATCGACGGCCACGAATACCTGACGAATTACCACATGGCCTGGTTTGACGCGATCAGCCATCGAAGCGGTTCGTAGAGGGACCTCAATCCTCGGGTGAATACCGTTCTGGGCGGCTTATGCCAAAATGGCGGTACGAGTAATCGGCAGTGCCTGGATAAGCCTCGAACGTTTGCGGGCTTTCCGACTGGGGTGGAGGTGAGATTGTGGGTACTCCCGGCGGACCCATCCGATCCGATTTGCCAACCACTTTGGGGCTAGGTAGCGGACCACCAGCGTCTATTCCCAGGCCATTTCCTGTTCCGCCGGGCGGAGCCTCGCCTGTGGACGGCGGGCAGGGGATGGTCGGAGCGGCCGGCAACACCGGCGTCCCGCAAGACGCGGCAGATGCCGAAACGGCCGACGCGGATCGTCGCGCGCACGCGGCCGACGCCGCGGCGAAGTTCCCGGCCAATGAGGCAAACGGGCAGCAAGAGATGCAGATGATCCAGCAAATGCTGTCCAGCGTGACGGGCGCGATGGGTGGCGCGATGGGTGGCGTCATGGGGCCGATGACTCAGCTTCCCCAGCAGGCGATGCAGGCCGGCCAAAGCGCCCTTCAGCCGCTGATGAGCGCGGTTCAGGGTGCGCACGGCGCCGCATCTCTCGCCGACAGTGCTCACCTGGTCGACAGTGTCGGAGCCGGCGGCGCCGGGCTGGGAGGCGGCGCCGGGGGCGGTGCCGGCCTCGGCGGTGGCGGCACCGTTCCGGCCAGTTCACTTGGCCCGCCGCCGGTGCCGACATCATCGCCGCCGACGACCCCGGCCGGCGCCAAGGCCCCGATCATGCCGGCAACCGGCGGCATGCCCGCCATGCCCGGACAGACGGGAATGACCGGGATGCCGATGATGCCGCCGGGTGCAATGGGCGCCGGTGGCGAAGGCGGCAACAAAGACAAGCCGGTCGAGAAGCGGGTGACCGCCCCTGGCGTGCCCAACGGCCAGCCGGTAAAGGGCCGCCTGACGGTCCCGCCGAGCGCCCCGGGCAGCAAATCCAGCGAGGCCAAGCCGACGGTGGTCACCAACAGGCCCAACCGCCGGATCGTGATCATGCCGTCCGAGGACGAACCCAAGGACTAGCCAACAGGTGAGTGGTCGGGCACTGCGCCCGGCAGTAGGGTTCGCTACGTAATCGCGGCCGGCCGGCCCCAACTCACATTGGGTTGCCCGTTATTGACAGCGGAACTGTCGATACGTGCATGCTATTAGGTACGTCTGCAGCGACCGCGGATTCCGCGGCCAGGAGGGTGTGGGAGTACTAGCTCGAGTGTCCGGCAAGGATGCGGCGCCGTGGCGGCGCACAGGTGGATTGGGGCGGGGTAGTTGATGGCCGATCCCCTGAGAATGCAAGCGGTCGCGGCATTGGCCCGCGCCCACAATCTCTTCGCGGGCACCTCCCTAAGTCCGCGCATCGGTGGCGTTTCGGAGCAGACGGATGCGATAGCGCGACACGCACCTGCGCTGCCGCGCGCGGCGGCTACTCGCTCGGGCGCCGCGATCAAGCTGCTGAGCCACTCAAGCCACACCGACCGGGCGCTGGGGGCGATCGTCGCGGTCGCGCGGGCCGATCATGCGCACGGCCGCGCAGCGACGCGGGCGGTACTCGAAGCCGCCGAATCGGACGTGACCCCGGCCGCCGATACGCCGATCGGTCGGCGTGAGGCCATGGCGCGCACGGCGACGAGGTTGCGGACCCAGCATCAACACATCGCCCGATCGCGCAGGCGCGCAAGGCTGCTCGCCCTGCGCCTGCGCCGATTGCACTACCCGCGAAGGCGATCGATGCACAGAAACCAGGCCGCAGGCCGTCCCGCGGTCTTGGCGGCCATCCGTAAGGCCCTGGACATCAAGGGCATTCATGACCCGGCGGCGCGCGCCCGCTGGGAACGGGGCATGGATCTGGTGGCCCGCCGCGAGTCCAACTACAACGCCAACGCGATCAACGATTGGGATTCCAACGCGGCGCGGGGGACCCCCAGCCAGGGCGCGTGGCAATTCATCGCGCCCACGTTCGCGGCCTACCACCAGCCGGGGACCTCGCGCGACATCCACAACCTCGTCGCGCAGGCATGCGCGTTCATCAACTACGCGATGGGCCGCTACGGGGTCGCGGTCGACGCGTCGAATCTAGCCGATCGGATTCAGCAGGCCGATCCTCACCGAGCACCCAAGGGGTACTGAGCATGCCGCTGAGTTTGTCTAATCGCGACCAGAACTCTGGGCACCTGTTCTACAACCGGCGGCTGCGGGCCGCCACCACCCGCTTCACGGTGCGCATGAAACACGACGACCGCAAGCAGACGGCGGCGTTGGTGCTGTCAGTGCTCCTCGTGGCTATCGCCTCGGGCTGGATGCTGCTGCTGAATGTGCTGAAACCCACTGGCATCGTGGGGGATTCGGCAATCATCGGCGACCGCGACTCCGGGGCGCTCTACGCCAAGATCGACGGCCGGCTCTACCCGGCGCTGAACTTGACGTCCGCGCGGCTGGCGACGGGGACGGCGAATCAGCCGACCTGGGTGAAACCCGCCGAGATAGCGAAGTATCCGACCGGGCCGCTGGTCGGCATCCCCGGGGCGCCGGCGGCAATGCCGGTCCATCGGGGCGCGACCTCGGCCTGGGCGGTGTGCGACACCGCGGGACGCCCGCGCAGCCCGGAACGGCCGGTGGTGACCTCGATCGCCGGCCAGCTCGACGCCTACGACCGCGCCACACCGCTGCGCGACGACGCCGGGCTGCTGGTCACGTTCGAGGGCAACACCTATGTCATCTGGGGCGGCAAGCGCTCCCAGATCGATCCGGTCAACCGGGCGGTCACGCTCAGCCTGGGGCTCGACCCGGGAGTGACGCTGCCGGTGGAGATTTCGCGAGCCCTCTACGACGCGCTGCCGGCGACCGAACCGCTCGGCGTCCCCCAGGTACCCCTGGCGGGCACGCCATCGACGTGGGTTTCGGGATCACAGGTGGGCGCGGTGCTGCAGGCCCAAACCGCCAGCGGCGGCAAGCAGTTCTACGTCCTGTTGCCCGAGGGGGTGCAAAAGGTCACCAGCTTCGTGGCGGACCTGTTGCGCAGCGCCAACTCGTACGGGTCGACCGCGCCGCGCGTGGTGACCCCCGACGTGCTGGTCAACATCCCGGAGGTGAGCTCGTTGGCCGTCGACTACTACCCGACCAAGCGCCTGAATTTCATTGACACCGCGGCCGATCCGACGACCTGCGTCGGCTGGGAGAAGGCGTCGACGGATCCGCGGGCCCGCGTCGTGGTCTACAACGGGCGCGGTCTGCCGACACCGTCCTACCTGGACAACCGAATCGTTCATCTGGTGCGTGACGACAACGACCCGGCATCAGTGGTCGCCAACCAGGTGCTGGTGTTGCCGGGTGCGGCGAATTTCGTGACATCGACCAGCGGCGTGGTCACTTCCGACTCCCGCGAATCGCTGTTCTGGGTGTCCGACAACGGGGTTCGGTTCGGGATCGCCAACGACGAGACGACGCTGCGGGCGCTCGGGCTTGACCCGGGCTCAGCGTTACAGGCGCCCTGGCCGCTGCTGCGCACGTTCGCTTCGGGTCCCGCGCTGTCCAGGGAGGCAGCGCTTTTGGCGCGTGACACCGTACCAGCGCTGGGCAAGGTGGCTGTGGTGACGACATCGGCGAAGCCGGGAGGCTAAAACATGTCCAAGAAAGCGTTCCCCATCAACCGCGTCAAGATCGAGCCGCCGAAACCGGTTCGGGTAGCACCCAGCGCGCCGATCGCGCTGCCGGAACGCGAGCCACGCAACATCTGGGTGATGATCGGTGTGCCGGCGCTGATCGTCGCGCTCATCGGCACCATCGTCATGCTTTATGTTTCCGGTGTCCGCAGCCTGACCACCGGCTTTTTCCCGCTGATGGGCATCGGCGCGTTCAGCATGCTGGCGTTCTCTGGCCGCTTCGGCCGCGCTCGCAAGATCACCTGGGGCGAAATGGAGAAGGGCCGTCGCCGCTACCTGCGCGATCTTGACGGCAACCGTGACGAAATCCAGACCGCGGTGTGCGCCCAACGCGAATGGCAGAACTCGGTGCATTCCGACCCGCGTGGCCTGGGCGCGATCATCGGCGGCCCGCGCATGTGGGAACGCGGCCGCGCCGACGCGGACTTCCTGGAGGCGCGGCTCGGCACGGGCGTGCAGCACGCACCGGACTCGGTGCTCTCGGTGACCTGGCCCGACATCGCCTCCGACGAGGAGCTCGAACCCGTCACCGGGCAGGCGCTGCGCGATTTCATCTTGGAGCAGCGCAAGATTCGCGACATCGCCAAGGTCGTGAACCTGCGGTCGTCCCCCGGCTTCAGCTTCGTGGGCGAGGACCTGGACCGGCTGCGATCGCTGATGCGCTCGGTGTTGTGCTCGCTGGCCGTCTTTCACAACCCGCGCGACGTCAAGCTGATGGTGGTGACGCGCAACCCCGAGGTGTGGTCGTGGATCGTCTGGCTGCCGCACAACCTGCACGACGAACTGTTCGACGCGTGCGGGTTTCGGCGCCTGGTCTTCGCCACGCCGGAGGAACTCGAAGAGACCCTGGGCGCCGAGCTGCACATGAAGGGCAAGCGTGGCGCCTGGACGCCGTTGGCCGCGGCCAGCCCCACCGCGATGGGGTCGGCCCTGGAAACCGCCACGGACACCGTCGATTTAGGCCCGCATTTGGTGATCGTCGACGACAACACCGGTAGCCCTGATGCCTGGGAGAGCGTCGTCGGCCAGGTCGGCAAGGCGGGAATCACCCTCCTGCGCATCGCCTCACGCGTCGGCACCGGCGTGGGCTTCGCCGCCGACCAGGTGTTCGAGCTCAGCGAGCGGCACAGGTCACCCAACGGTTCGGTCAATGGCGAAATCGCCCTGCACCGCAACGGCTCGGACTCCGACGGAGAAGACGGCCGCCCGGCGCCCCTGCTGCGGGTGCGCAACAAGTTCTTCGCGCACGCCGACCAGCTCTCCGTGCACCGCGCCTACCGCTACGCGCGGGCGATGGCGCGCTGGTCACCGACCAGCCGCAGCGAGATCGCTGATTCCGTCAGCGGCGCAACCGAATTGCTGCGCGCCCTGGGCATCAGCGACCCACGCGACCTGGACGTCGACCGGCTGTGGGCCGAGCGGCGCGGCCGCGGCGACGAGCGCTGGTGCGAGGTCCCCGTCGGGGCCAAACCCAACGGCGAGCTGCAGAACGTCACCATCCGCGCAAAGGACTTCGGCGGCTTCGGCTTTCATTCCGTGGTCATCGGCACCAGCGGCTCGGGTAAGTCGGAGTTCTTCTTGTCGCTGGTCTACGGCATCGCGCTGACCCACTCCCCGGAGACGTTCAACGTCATCTTCGTCGACATGAAGTTCGAGTCGGCGGCCCAGGACATCCTCGGCATCCCGCACGTCGTGGCCGCGCTGTCCAACCTCGGCAAGGACGAACGCCACCTGGCCGAGCGGATGCGCCGGGTCATCGACGGTGAGATCAAGCAACGCTACGAGCTGTTCACCTCGGTGGGCGCGCGCGACGCCAACGACTACGAGGAGATCCGCCTCGCCGGGCGCGACCTGCCCCCGGTGCCCGTCTTGCTCGTCATCGTCGACGAGTACCTGGAACTGTTCGCCAACCACGAGAAGTGGATCAACCTCATCATCCACATCGGCCAGGAGGGCCGCGGCGCCAACGTGTTCTTCATGCTCGGTGGCCAGCGCCTGGATCTGTCCTCGCTGCAAAAGGTCAAGTCCAACATCGCCTTCCGCATCGCACTGCGCGCCGAGTCGGGCGACGACAGCCGCGAGGTCATCGGCTCGGACGCCGCCTACCACCTGCCGTCGAAGGAGAACGGGTTCGGCCTGCTGAAGGTGGGGCCGCGCGACCTGGAGCCGTTCCGCTGCTTCTACCTCTCCGCTCCGTTCGTGGTGCCCAAGACCAAGGAAGTCGCCGAGACGGTCGACATGACCCTGACCAAGCCCCGGCTGTACAACTGGCAGTTCCAGCCGCTGGATGCCGCCGACGCCACCGCGTTGGAAGCCGCCGCCGCGGTGGACGCCGAGCCCGACGAATTCCTGTACTACGAGGACGGTTTCAAGCGGAAGAAGATCGTCGACGTGCTGCGGGAGTCGTTGCACAACGTGCCGCACCGCTCGCCGCGCCGGCCGTGGCTGGAGCCGCTGGAGAATCCGGAGCCGATTGACGTTCTGGTCGCGGGATACCGGGGCAAGCCCTGGCACGTCGACTACGGCCGCAACGCGGGCCTGATGTTCCCGGTGGGTGTGATGGACATTCCCGAAGAGTCCAAGCAGGTGGTGCACGCGGTCGACGCGCTGCGCAGCAACGTGATCGTCGTCGGGGCCAAGCAGCGCGGCAAGACGACGACCTTGATGACGCTGATGTGTTCGGCGGCAACGATGTACAGCCCCGCCCGCGTCACGTTCTTCTGCATCGGCGGGGCGACCCTCGCCCAGGCCGCGTCACTGCCGCACGTCACCGACATCGTCTCGCCGAAGGACGCCGAGGGCATCGAGCGCATTCTGAGCAGCATGGACGCCCTGATCGACGCGCGCGAAGATTCGTTCCGGCGGCTCAAGATCGACCTCGACGGATTCCGCGAGCGCCGGTTCGCGCCGGGCAGCGACGGCCTGGGCGGCACCGACGCCAACGACCCGTTCGGCGATGTCTTCGTGGTGGTCGACGACTATGACGACCTGTACTCGAAGGACACCGTCCTGGGCGACCGCATCATCTCGCTGAGCAGCCGCGGTCCCGAATACGGGGTGCACGTGATGTGCAGCGCCGGCGGCTGGATTCACGGGCAACGGCAAAGCCTGCTGCAAAACGCCACGGCGCGAATCCAATTGCGGTTGGCAGACCCGAGCGAAAGCCAGATGGGCCACTCGTCGCTCGAGTCGCGGGACGCGGCGCGGCGGACCCTGAATCGCCCCGGCTTCGGTCTGACCGACAGCTTGCACGAGCTGAGAGTCGGTATGCCGGCCCTGACCGACCCGGCCACCGGCGCGATGGTCAACATCGTCGACGTCGGCGCCCGCATCGCGGACGTCGCCGGCGTGACCAAGCACGCAACCCTGCAGCGGCTCCCGGCGCGGGTGGAACTCAAGGCGATCCTGGAATACGAGGCCGCCCACCCGACCGGGGACGACCTGTCGATCTCGTTTGCCATCGGCGAACGCCACGAACTGGGACCGGTCCCGATCAAGCTGCGCGAAAGCCCGGGGGTGATGATCCTGGGGCGGCAGGGCTGCGGAAAGACCTTGTCGCTGGTCTCAATTGGCGAGGCGATCATGAACCGCTTCAGCCCCGAGGAAGCGCAGCTGACCCTGATCGACCCCAAGACCGCCCCGCACGGCCTGCGCGATCTGCACGGGCCGGGTTATGTGCGCGCGTACGCCTACGACCAGGACGAGATCGACGAGGTGATCACCGCCCTGGCGCAGCAGGTGCTACTGCCCCGGCTGCCTCCCAAGGGTCTGAGCCAGGAGGAGCTACGCGCGCTCAAGCCGTGGGAAGGCGCACGGCATTTCGTGCTCATCGACGACATTGGGGATCTGCGCCCCGATCAGAGTTACCCGCCCAAGCCGCCGGTGGGAGCAGCGTTGTGGAAGCTGATGGAGCGTGCCCGCCAGATCGGCCTGCACGTGTTCACCACCCGCAACAGCGCGAACTGGGCGACGCTGCAAATGGATCCGTGGATCAGGTTCCAGAACTCGGCGAAAGTCGCTCAGCTCTATATGGACAACGACCCGCAGAACCGGATCAACCGCAACGTCCGCGCCCAGGCGCTGCCGCCGGGGCGGGGGCTGCTGGTGAGCGCCGACGGCGACGTCGAAGGCGTGCTGGTCGGGCTGCCGTCGTCGTTCACACCCCCGCAGTAACCAGCTGCGGCTCAGGCGTTTTCACCTCCGCGGCCGCGGCGCGGCGGGGAAGCGGACTCGGCCACCAGAACCACCGGCCCAGCAGCGCCACGATGGACGGCACGACGAACGCGCGCACCACGAGGGTATCGAGCAACAACCCGACCGCGATCGTCGTGCCGATCTGGGCGATGCTGAGCACGCTGCTACTCAGCAAGGCCAGCATGGTCAGGCCGAAGACGATGCCGGCGACCGTGACCACTCCGCCGGTGCCGCCGAAGGCGCGAATGATGCCGGTCCGAAGGCCCGCCGCCGCCTCCTGTTTGATGCGCAGCGCCAGCAACAGGTTGTAGTCGGCTCCGACGGCGATCAGCGCGATGAACGCGATCGGCGCCACGGCCCAATGCAGATCCTGATGAAGCAGGTGCTGCCAGATCAGCACGCTCGCACCAATGGCCGACGCGTAGGACAACACGACGGTGCCGACGACGACGAGCCCGGCGACCGGGCTGCGCAGCATCGCGGTGACGATCAAGAAGATGAGCACCAGCGCGGCACCGACCAGCAGGGTGGTGTCACCGGCGACGAAGCGCTGCAGATCGGCGGTCACCGGCCCGACACCGGCGAGGTCGACCTCCACCGGCGTCAGGGCGCCCTCCTTGGTGGCCTCCTTGATGGCGGTACGGACCTGGTCTGCCCGCTGGGCGCCGTCGGCGCCCCACTCCGACCCGTCGCCATAGACGAGAAGATAAGCGGCGCGGCCGTTCTCGGAGATCAGGCGGCTCAACACGGCTGCGTAACGCGGGTCGGTCAGCGCCCGCTGCGGCATATAAAAATCCGCCACGGCGCTGCCCTGGAACTGCGTGGCGATCTCGTTCATGTAGTCGGTCAGCTGACGCATCTGTGGTCCGAGCGTATCGGTCAGCGTCAGTAGGTCATGGGTAGCCGAACGAGCCTGTCCCAGGGCGTCTTTCATTGTCGTCACGCTCTGCGGCAGGCCGGCCATCGCCGCGGCGGCCGTGCTCGAGCCACTGGTCAGTTTCGTCGCGCCGGCGTCGAGCCGCGCCGAAGTCTGCACCAGGCTGTCGACGGGTTGCAGCACCCGGTCCACCGTCGAGCAGATCGGATTGGCGGCGCAGTCGGGCGTGCGCCCGACGACGTCGCGCAGCGGGTCGAGGTAGCCCGACACGGTGGTGACGTTGCGCTGCAATCCGTCCATCCCGGCGCGCATGTCTTCGGCGGCGCCGGACATGTCGGCCAAGCCCGCGCTGCCGCCGCGCAATCCCTTGCCGAGTCCGTCGACGGCAGTCTGGGTCTGCGCCAGCGCGCCGTCCAATTCGGAGACCCGCTGCAGACGCCGGGTCAGCGAGTCCATGGTGTCGCCGAACTGACGGCCGAGCACGCCGGCCTGATAGCTCAGCGTCGCCTGTTCGGGCACCTTGCCGTCGGGTCGGCTGGCGGACTGCACCGCACGCACGCCGGGGACGGCCATGATGTGGCGGGTGACCCGTTCGATCGCGATCAGGCCGGCCGGATTGCGCAGGTCGTGATCCGCCTGGATCGCGATGACATCGGGCAGCAGCGCGTTCGCGGCGAAATGCCGGTCGGCGCTGGCATAGCCGCGGTTGGAGTCGGTCGACGACGGCGTGGCGGCGGGCTCGTTGAAACCGATGCGCATGCCTGCCAGCGGGAGCGCGACGAGCAGGGTCAACCCCAACGCGGCAGCCAGGATCGGCCCGGGCCAGCGGGCCACGGAGGTGCCGACGCGGCGCCAGCGCCGCGCCGTGGTCGACGGGCGCGGTTCGAGATATCCGCGACGCACGGCCAACCCCATGAGCGCGGGGGTCAGGGTCAGCGCGGCCACCATGGTTGCCAGAATGCCGATGGCGCACGGCAATCCGGCGCTGCGGAACGAGCCCACATGCGCGAACACCAGGCAGGCCAGCGCCACCGACACGGTCAGCGCCGATCCGATCACGACGGGTGCGATCGAACGATAGGCCTGTGTGAGCGCCTGCTCCGGCGCGACGCCGCGGCGGCGCCCTTCGTGATAGCGGCCGACCAGGAAGATCGCGTAGTCGGTGCCCGCGCCCAGCGTCATGGCCGCCATGAGCGCCACCGAAAACAGCGACACCTCAACAATATTGGCCTGGCCCAGCGCGGCGACGATGGCGCGGGCCAGTGCCAGCGCGAGGCCGACCGAGATCAGCGGAATCGCGGCGGCCACCGGCGAGCGGTACACCATCAGCAACAACAGCAGGATGAGGCCGATCGTGGCGGCGGTGATCCCGAGCATCTGCCGGTCGATCGCGGAGAACTCGTCGACAATCGTGGCGCCCGGGCCGGTGACATGGACTTCGAGGCCGGCCGGGGGCGAAAGCTTCTGGACGGCGGCGCGCACGGAATTCACCGAGTCGCGAGCCTGGGAGGTGCCGAGCATTCCGGCCAGCCGCACCATCACGCTGACGGCCCGCCCGTCCGAGCTCTGCGCGCCCGCGGCCGTCGCGGGTTGGGACCAGAGATCGGTCACCGCATACACGTGACGGTGATCGGAACCCAGCGTCGTCGTCAGCGCGTCATAGAACTGGCGGTCGCTCGGTGTCAGCCGCTGATTGCGTTCCAGCACAACGTAAACGAAGTTGTTGCTGGGGGTCTGGTTGAACAGTTCGGCCGCGCGGGCGGCGGCCACCGCGCTGGGCGCGGCGGGCGGCATGAAGGATCGGGCGTGGGTCTCGACAACTCGTTCCAATTGGGGGACCGCTAGATTGGCGACGCCGGCCGCCAGCACCCACAGGCCCACGATCAGGATCGCGTAGCGGCCGGTCAGCCGCGCCAGCATCCCCGATCGGTCATGCAACGGTCTGCCGATCCCCGGCGGGCCCGCCGAAAAGGCCCACGGCCACGTGTTCGCCCCGAGAGAGCGATCGCACCCGGACCGAGCGGCGTGACCCGATCCTCACCAGCGCGTGCAGGCCGGGCTCGGCGGCTTCGAGGTCGGCTCGCACCTGTTCGGCCGACGCGCCCTCGTGGGCCGCCTGGTCCAGCTTGGCCACCAGCATGGTGATCCAGCGCTGGCCGAGCGAAAGCATCAGGCCTTCCGCGTCGCCGAACAGCGCGGGCACCTCGGATGAGTTGTCGATCAACACAAGTGCCGCCTGCGGGTCCGTCTCGGCGGCCTTGATGACTTCGGCCATGAAGGCCATGCGGTCGTGCAGCAGTGTCCATGTCATGACTCGACGTTAGGAAAGCGGCCGCCGGCTGCGCGTCGTGCCGAAGTTCAGTCTTTGTCTCCTACCACGGGCGGAGACGGGTGCCGACCTCGGCATGATGTGAGGAGACACGCGCTCTTCTAGGATTGGACGATGTTGCGCGCCGCCGCGGATCACGTGCGGGAGCAGCTTCGCCGACGCAGCGAGCTGATTCCCGTCGGCATCACGTGGACGTCGCTGATCGCGGTCGATGCCGCCCTCGTGCTCGGCGGCCTGATCGGGACGCTGCAGCGGCCAGTGTCCGACTGGCCCGTGGCGCTGACCGCGTTCGCCCTTGCCCTGTCGCCAGAGGTGATGTTTTTCGTCTTCAACACGAAGATCGTCCCGGGGCCGTTGTGGGCGGCCTGGTCGGCGGGCGCCGCGCTGACGCTCTTCGCCACATCGACGCCCATTCACGCTGATTTCGCACCCGCGTTGTTGGTCCTGATGGTCTTGTCCGTCGCGACGTTGGCGTCGGTCCTCGGCGGCTTCCTGGCCACCGCGTCCGCGGCCGCGATGTTGCTCACCGCGTCCGCGTTGCACCGCCTCGACGCGGTGGCGCTGTACCTGGGTTTCATCGCGGTGGCCTGGCTGCTCGGCTACCTGATGCGGACGCAGCGGCTGCTGCTGGCCGAACAGATCGAGGCGCAGGACATGCTCGCCGAGCATGCCGTCGCCGACGAACGGCGGCGCATCGCGCGCGAAGTGCACGACGTCATCGCGCATTCGCTCAGCATCACCCTGTTGCACGTGACCGGCGCGCGCCGCGCGCTACAGCAGGATCGCGACGTCGATGACGCGGTCGATGCGCTGGAACAGGCCGAAAAGCTCGGCCGCCAGGCGATGGCCGACATCCGCCGCACTGTCGGGCTGCTCGACAATTGGCCGACCAAAACGGCGCAGACCACGCCCGAACCCGGCCTCGACGATGTCCCGGCCCTCGTCCACGGTTTTCAGCAGGCCGGCCTGGCGGTCACGCTGTGCGTCGAAGGACCCACCGATCACGTGTCGGCCGCGGTCGGTCTCGCCCTCTACCGCATCACCCAGGAGTCGCTGGCCAACATCGCCAAGCATGCGCCTGAATCGAAAGCCAGTGTGGTGCTCGATATTTCGCCGGCGTCGGCCCGGCTCGCCGTCAGCAATCTGGTTCCGGCCGCGGTCGTGGCCGCGCCATCGCCGGAGGGACGCGGGCTGCGCGGCATGCGCCAGCGTGTGGACCTGCTCGGCGGCGCGCTTGACGCCGGCCCGACCCGCGACGGGTGGTCGGTGTGCGCCGAGATACCGCTACAGGAAGGCGACAGCACCTGGCGCCCGTGGTGGTGCAAGCAATGACCGACCCGGCACCCGAGATCACCGTGCTCCTGGTCGACGACCAAGACCTGGTGCGGTCGGGCCTGCGCCGGATCCTGCGCCGCAAGGACGGTTTCGTCATCGTCGCGGAGTGCGCGGACGGCGACGAGGTGCCCGCGGCAGTCGCCGAGCACCGCCCCGACGTCGTCGTGATGGACCTGCGGATGCGCCGCGTCGACGGCATCGAGGCCACCCGCAGGCTGGGCGGCAAGCCGCCGGTGCTCGCGCTCACCACCTTCAACGAGGACGAGCTGTTGTCGGGGGCGCTGCGCGCCGGCGCGGCCGGCTTCGTGCTCAAAGACTCCTCCGCCGAGGAGCTGATCCGCGCGGTGCGCGCGGTCGCCAGGGGAGACAGTTACCTGGATCCCGCGGTGACCTCGCGGGTGCTCACCACCTACCGCAAGGCGGCGCCCGGCCCGCGCGGCACCGCGCTCGCCGAGTTGACGAGCCGCGAGCTCGACGTCCTGACCTTGATGGGCCGGGGCCTGTCCAATACGGAAATCGCCGGCGAACTCTGCATTTCCGGCGTCACGGTCAAAAGCCACATCGGGCGGATCTTCGGCAAGCTCGACCTGCGGGATCGCGCAGCCGCGATCGTCTATGCGTACGACAACGGCATCGTCGCCCCGCGCTGAGGACCTACAGCGGAGCCGACTGTTCCGCGAGGTTCAGCATGACGTAGGCCATGCACACGAGGAAGTTCAGCACCACCATGATCAGGCCCGCGAGCATCAGCGAGCGGGCACCGCGTTGCTTGAGCCGCTTGTATCGCGCGGCTCGGGACTCGCGGTCGAGCTGAATCGCGATCAACGCGAAGTTCACGTTGATCAATTCGTGAGCGGCCAGCGGCGCGCCCGCCAGCATTTCTCGCAGCCGCTCCGGTGCCGTTCGAACACCCACCCGTTCGAAACTGTGGCACAGACGTCGTGCTCGCCGGCGGCGGAGCGTGTGATACGGCAGCCGTAGCTGACGCGAAAGTTGCCCTCGATCGTCCCCCCAGGGGTAAGACGGGGTCATCACAAGCGGGATTCTAAATCGCTCGGGGCCACTTTCGCCGTGTGAACACGAATTATGTTGCGAGAGATCATTTCGCCGAGCCGCCGCTCATTTGCTGAGCGGCCGGCAGGTCGAGGTAGCGCTCCAGGTTGCGGTGCATGTTGATCACGCGACGTTCCTCGCTGGACAACACCAAGTGAGTGAAGCCGGGCTGATGCATGCCGCGCTGCAACCCGGGCAGCACCGCGATGTCCTGGGTGAGCACAACTCCTGGTCCGGAGCCCGGCTCGGCCGCCTCGGCGGCCAGGCGCACGTCGGCCGGCTTGGAGCGTGGCGCGTCCGGCGCCATCCGGGTCATCAAGAACATCACCAGCTCGCCTTTATCGGGGTCGGCGCCGGGGCGCGAACACATGACGGTGAGGTGGTCGGCGTTGGTCAGCAAGGTCATGTTGGGAAACACGTTGTACTGGTGCAATCGGGTCATTCGGTCGGTGTCGGCCCAGGTGAGATCGACGCCGCGGCCCGCGGCGAAGGCCCGGGTCCGCTCGGCGATCACTTCGGCCACCGTCTGTCCGGGCCGGCGCTCGTCGGCGGGGAAGGGGGTGCCCTCGGCCGCGCCCATCAGCGCTCCCTGCGTGTAGACGTAGGCATCCCATACGTCTTCGTCGCTCAGCGTGCCGCCCAAGCGCGGGCTCGGGACGCCATAGGGCTGATCGGACTTGCCGGTGTGACCCCAAATCTGTTGCGGTGCATGGATATCGTCGACACAACGCAGCAGTTCGGGATGCAGGGTCTGGATGTGGTAGGTCTCGCTGTAGCCGTCGGCGATCGTTTTCCAGTTGGCGTCGACGTCGACCGTGAGCGTGGCGTAGCAGCGAAAGTCCTCCAGACGGCACCAGGCGATGTCGTCGGGCATCTCCTCCAGGTACTCGATCAGGGGCATTGCGCCCATGTCGAGGTTGACGAAGACGAGCCCGGCCCACGTCTCGACCCGGGCCGGTATCAGCGGGAAGTCGGACAGGCGCAGCGAGCCGAAGCCCTTGCGGTCCGGCACCCGTTTGAGCGCACCGGCCAGGTCCCACGTCCACCCGTGATAACCACACTTGAGTTCGCGCAGGCCCGAACCCGAGCCCGTGCACAACGAATTGCCGCGATGTCGGCACACGTTCTGGAACGCGCGGAGCTCTCCATCGTCGTCGCGGACGATCAGCACCCCGTACGGCCCGCAGCGGTACTCGAAATAGTCGCCGGGCGCCGCGACGTGGTCGACCATGCACGCTAGCTGCCACACCCGGGGCCACATCCGTTCCACCTCGAGCGCGGCGAAGGCGGGTGAGTAGTAACGCTCAGCCGGCACCAGCGTCGGGTTCTCCGGCGGGGTGCCGATCGCATCCTCCTGGTGGTGCGAGCGGGTGCGCGTCGGATTGCCGGCGGCCGTTGCCATGGGGCGGAGCTCTCAGCGGGCCCCGCGTACCAGGCGTCCGGGCCGGGCCCCGGTGTCGACGTCTTTGCGGCGGGTGACGGTTCCGCTGACGATGGTCGCGGCATAGCCGCTGGCGCCCTGCAGGATCCGGTTCCCGCCGGCCGGCAGGTCGAAGGCCATCGCCGCCGGGTGCAGGGTGAGGGCGTCCATGTCGATGACGTTGATGTCGGCCTTCTTGCCGGGCTCGATGGTGCCGCGGTCGGTGAGCCCGAACAGGTGGGCGGTGTCGCGGGACTGCTTGCGAATCACGTACTCCAGCGACAGCTTGTCGCCGCGGTGCCGGTCCCGGGCCCAGTGCGTGAGCAGGAAGGTCGGATAGGACGCGTCGCAAATCATCCCGCAGTGGGCGCCGCCGTCGGACAGTCCGAGCACGCCGGCGGGGTGCAGCATCATCTCGCGGATCGCGTCGTGGTTGCCGTCGGCGTAGTTGAACAGCGGCAGCATCAGCATGTTGGTCGCGTTGGACTCGAGCATGAGGTCGTACAGCGTGGACAGCGGGTCCTCGCCGCGGGCCTTGGCGATCGCGGCGACGGTGCGGTCCGGGGTGGGCTCGTAGTCGGGCGGATTGCCGAGCGCATATAGCCGGCCGAGCGAGTGCTGCACCAGGGCGAACATCCCGTCGAACAACAGCGTGGGATCGGCGGGCAGGTCGTCCTCGGACAGGATCGCCGCCTTCACCGCGGGGTCGGCCAGGCGCTGCGCGAGCTCCTCGCGGCTGCACTCCGCTTTGAGGCGACGGTAGGTGGGCCGGTGGCTGAATCCGTGGTGGCCCTGGAATCCGATCATCATGCCGAACGGGCGCGCCGCGATCTGCGGATACAGCCGCGCGCCCGCGGCGTGCGCGTCTGCGGACAGGTCCAGCATCTCGCGCCACAGGTTGGGATCGGCGTCCACTTGGATGAGGGCGAACGACACCGGCCGGTCGATCTCGCCGCTCAACCGTCGCATCCAGGCCAGTTCCTTCTTCGGGCCGATGATGTCCTCGCCCGCGGCACCCTGCGGGGCCAGCTCGAACACCGCCTGGCCGCCGGCGGCCATGGCCCGACCGAGGCCAAACAGCTCGTCCTCGGCGGCGAACGTGCCCGGTACGGGCTCGCCGTCCATGGCGCGATGCCCCATCGTGCGTGACGTCGAGAAGCCGAGCGCCCCGGCTTCGATCGCCTCGCGGACCAGCCGGCCCATGGCCTCGATGTCGTCGGGGGTGGCGGGCTCGTTGCGGGCCCCCCGCTCGCCCATCGCGTAGGCGCGGATGGCGCCGTGGGCGACCTGGCTGCCCACGTCGACGGAGAACTTCTGCTTGCCGATCGCGTCGAGGTACTCCGGGTAGGTCTCCCAGCCCCAGGTGATGCCCTCGGTGAGCGCGGTGCCGGGAATGTCTTCGACGCCCTCCATCAGTTCGATCAGCCACTGCTCGGTGCCGGGCCGCACGGGCGCGAAGCCGACGCCGCAGTTACCGGTCACGATCGTCGTGACGCCATGGCCGCTGGACGGCTCCAGCAGGCCGTCCCAGGTCACCTGGCCGTCGTAGTGGGTGTGGATGTCCACGAAACCGGGGGCCACCACATGCCCTGTCGCATCGATGGTTTCGGCCGCCTCCCCGCCCATCTCGGGCCCGTCAGCGGAGCGGCGGACGACGTCGACGATCTTGCCGCCCTTGATACCGATGTCGGCGCGGTAGCGCTCGGCTCCCGTGCCGTCGACGATGGTTCCACCGGTGATTTTGAGGTCGAACATGAGACTCCTCTTCGCCGCCGCGGGCTGTCTCGGAGGGCTGAGCGGAAGGCATACCGCATTTCGCTACGGTAGGTAGCGTAACTCGTCGCGCGGCGAAGGCAATAGCTTCAGCGGAATTCGCACGCCCTACAGAGAACTCTTCAGGGCGGCGACGGTTTCCAGGTCGTCGAGCGCGGCGACGCCCCGGCGCAGGCCTTCCATGGCGATGTCTTCGACCTGCATTCCGCCCATCCCGGTGGTGATCAGCGGGGCGACATAGGCATACAGCGCGCCCTGGCGGAACCGCAGCCACAGGTCGTCGCGGTCCAGCTCGGGGCCGCCCGCCGCCACCAGCGCCCGCCGGTAGTCGTCGAGCAGGTCGCGTTGGCTGGCCCGCCGGTCCTCCGGGGTCAGGCTGGTGATCAGGGTGTAGGCGAGCTCGCGGCTCGGGTGCCCGCGTCGCACCGCCTGCCAGTCCAGCAGTCCGGCTTTGCCGCCGTGGAAGTACATGTTGCCGGGATGGGCGTCGCCGTGCATGACGGTGTGCGGGGGAGTGTCGATGAGCGCGGCGACGGCGCGGTAGTTGTCGGCGATGAAGGCCCCAGTGTCGACCTTCGGATCGACAGAGCAAGTGGTGCGCTCGGCAAGGCGCTTGATCGAGGTGTGCATCAGCGAGCCGGTCAGCAGGGACGTCACGTCCCCGGACGGCGTGTACAGCCAGCCCAGGGACCCGCGCCCATCGCGCGGCAGCCGGCCCCAGAACGTGGCGTGCAGTTCGGCCAGCAGCTCAACGATGAGGCCGGCCTGGTCGGTCGACAGCGGGTGCAAGGTGTCCGGGAATTCGCACGACTCGGCCGGCAGATCCTCCAGCACCAGCAGGTACCGGCCCGTCCACGGGTCGAACGCCGCGCCGTAGCAGTAGGGGACGCCGATGACCTGCGGCGCGAGCTCGCGATAGAAGCGCACCTCGGTGTGCCCGAGCCGGCCGAGCTCACCCATCAGCCGCGTGGCGGCGGTCTTCGCCGCGACCTTGACGAACACCGACTCCGGGACGTCCTTGCCGGTCAGCACCAGCCGGGCCCGCGAGGACGTGCCCGCGTCGCTGCTCAGCACGCGCATCGACCGGACCGTGGTTCCCATGACGCGGGAGAGCACCGCGGGATCGATCTCCTCGACGGTCCGGGGCAAGCCGAATCGGCCGCCCACCACCGCATCGGTCGCCACCCGGCCCGCGCCGCGGCCCAGGTGGGCGGCCAGTCCGAGGAGAGAGAAAGCTTGTCCCACAGAGGTTTTCATGTCCACCCATCCCGGTTTTCAACGCGACCCCGCCGCTGCGTCATCGACACCAACGCCGTCGGAGAAAACCAATCGAACGTCTGGACATCAGACAATATACGATTATTGTCTGATCTGTGGAACCAGGGCCCTCACCACGAGTTGTTCGACGAATTGGCGTTTGTCGGCCGGGGAGCGGTAGCGCCATGAGGGCGCCAGCAGAAACAGGGTCGCGCTGTGCAGCCACTGGACGATCGACCGGAAGTCGACGTCGGGGTAGAGCAGTCCCGCCGCTTTCCAGCGGTCGAGCAACGGTCCGTAGTGCTGCAGCAGCAACTCGACGATCGGTTC
This sequence comes from Mycobacterium marseillense, assembly GCF_010731675.1. Classification (NCBI taxonomy): domain Bacteria; kingdom Bacillati; phylum Actinomycetota; class Actinomycetes; order Mycobacteriales; family Mycobacteriaceae; genus Mycobacterium; species Mycobacterium marseillense. Next base: position 3,837,220 of record NZ_AP022584.1, on the reverse strand, counting down.
GGACCCCTTCTCCAGCGCCGAGGCGACCGCGGTGCTCTCGGCCGCGAACAGTGCTTCGTTCAGCGGGTTGCCGTCGACCGATTCCACCCGCGCCAGCACCATCTCGGGCACCGACCGAACGGGATCGTCGGGCGTGGGCAGTGACCGCACCAGCTCGCCGAGCGCGGTATCCACACGCGACAGCATCAAGCCCAGCAGGACATCGTCGCGGCCGGGAAAGTAGCGGTACACCGTCGAGCGCGACACCCCGGCCTCGTCGGCGACTTCGCCCATGCGGAACTGGGTGTTGCCGCGCCGGACAATGCAGCGGCCGGCGGCATCCAGGATCCGTCTACGGGCCTCCTCGTCGTCGAGGATCGCGCGGTCGTCGCCCCACCGCCGGCTTGGTTCCATGGCGGCGATGTTACGGGATGCGTTGCGCTGCTTCAGTATCTGATGCCAAATCGGAGCGACCCGACGAAACACCTTGCAGCGCAACGGCAAAACTAGCCAGAAAGGCCGATTGATGGCGTACTCCGCCGCGGACGAATCGTTCACCCACCAGCTTCCGAGCACCTTCGACCAGGTGCACAACGCCGATCCGACGTGGTCGGATCGCTGCTACTTCTTCGCCGCATCGCCGGACGGCACCATGCTGCTGGCCAGCGGCTACGGCAACAACCCCAACACCGGCAGCGGATTGGGATACGTCAAGGTCAGCCTCGCCGACGGCCGGCACTGGGACCTGCTGTCCGGCCGACCCGTCACCGGCGACGACCGCGGCGACCTGAGCGCCGGGCCGATGCGCTGGACCTGCGTCGAGCCGCTGAAGAAGTGGCGGTTGGACGTCGAGCCCAACAACTCCGGAATCGAGTGGGAGCTCTACTACGAACCCACCGCCCCGATGTGGGAGCTGTTGCCCATGAAGGTGCGCGGCAGGGACGGCGAGCTACTCGCCGACATGTACCACATGAAAGAGCCCGGTCGATGGACCGGATGGGTGACGATCGACGGAGAACGTATCAGCGTCGACGGCTTCCACGGCGGCCGCGACCGCACCTTCGGCGTGCGGGTCTCGGACAAGATCGACTTCTGGCTGTGGCTCGACGCCGGGTTCGACGACCACGCCATCGAAGCGTGGATCATCGAATCCGCTGACGGCACAGTCCATTACGTCGACGGCGGCATCACCTACGCCGATGGGAGGCTGTCGAAACGGTTCGTCACGATCGAGCACGACGTCGAGTTCGACGGTGACCGCAAGCGGCCCGCGCGCGCGGTGCTCGTGTTCACCGACGAAGACGGGCAGGCCCATCGGGTGATCGCCGAGTCGCCCCACCAGCAGGTCAACGCCTACTACGGCCTGCCGATGGCACACTGCCAATACGAAGACCTCGGCGGCGGCGCCTACTTCATTCATTTCGCCTGGGACAGCGGCGATCCCGACCAACTGTCCGAGACCGAGGACAAATCGATGGCACTCGACCAACTGATGCGGTTCGAGCGCGACGGCGAGACCGGTTGGGGCATCTTCGAATTGCTGATGGGCGGACAGGGCTATGCCCGGTACCCCAACTGGACCGCGATGGATATGTCCGCCTTCACTCAGGACAAGACCCCGGTCGATCGCTTGCAGGAAGACGGCGAAGGGGTTCGGCAGTGACCCTGGACGCGGATCGGGAACGACGATTGACCGAGTGGGTGCGTGCGCAGGTGCCCGACGCCGACGACGTCCGCCTCGAGGGCATCGATCGGGTGAGCTTCGGGCACTCGGCGGAGATGATGACGCTCAGCGTCATCTCCCGGCGCGGCGGCCGTGACGACCGCCAAGACGTGGTGTTGCGGCTGCGGCCCCCACCGCCCGCGCTGCTCGAGCCTTACGATCTCGCGCGGCAGTTCGCCATCCTGCGCGCCCTGGCCGACACGCCGGTCCGCGTCCCGCCGGCGCTGTGGCTCGAACCGTCCGGCGAGGTGCTCGGCCGGCCGTTTTTCGTCATGGAACGGGTCGACGGCGACGTGTACGAAATGGAGCCCCCCGCCGGCGCCGCCGACCACACGGTGGTCCGGATGTGTCAGAGCCTGGTCGAACAATTGGCCGCCATCCATGCCGTCGACCTCACCCGGACCGGGCTGGACACACTGGACGACGGCGCCGACCATCTGGACCGCGAACTGGGCCACTGGGCCGCCGAGATGGACCGGGTCAAGCGCGACCGTCTGCCCGCCCTGGAGCGCCTTCACGAGGCCCTGCTCGTCGCCAAGCCCGACCCGTGCCCCAGGGTTGCGCTGGTGCACGGCGACGCGAAACCGGGCAACTTCGCCTTCACCGCCGGCGAGGTGAGCGCCGTCTTCGACTGGGAGATGACGACCGTCGGCGACCCGCTCACCGACATCGGCTGGCTCGAGATGCTGCGGATGCAGCCGGTCGGGATCAACAGCCACCCCGCGGCCCTGCCCATCGAGGCCCTGCTGGCGCACTACGAGTCGGCCAGCGGGATCAGCGTCGCCAACCGAGCCTGGTACCGGGCCTTCAACGCCTTCAAGATGGCCGTCATCTGCCTCATCGGCGCGATGCTCGTCGAGGACGGCCACAGCGACGATCAAAAACTCGTGCTCGCCGCCTACGGCACCTCGCTGATGACCAAAGCCGGGCTCACCGACCTGGGCATCGACGAACCCCTCGACGACGGGCCGGTGCTGCCGCGCGACGACCGCATCGCGCAGGTGCTGGCCGGGTAGGCGTTCAGGCGTTGCAGGCGGACCGCGTCAGGCCGGTCCATACCAGGGTGACGCGGGTGCCCTGCGGAGTCCGGTCGATGGCCACTTCGTCGGCGAGGGCCTCCATCAACGGGATGCCGCGGCCGCGCATCTGCTGGTGGTGTTGCGCCGGGACCTTCTGCCGCCAACGACCCCGATCGCCGACGGTCACGGCGAGGGCGTCGGCGTCGCCGTCGTAGGAAGCTCGCACATCCACGGTCCCGCGCTGCGCCGCGTCGACATACGCGAACTCCGCGGCATTGGCGATCGCTTCGTAGACCGCCAGGAGCAGATCGCTGGAGCGGTCGGCGCACAGGGAGAAATGGCCGTTCAGCCACGCTCCGAATTCGGCGCGGATGCGGGCGGCGCTGCGCGCGTCAGCCGCCACGCGCGAGCGCACGAAAAGGGTGCGGTCATCGACGCGCGACAGGTTATGAGGCTGATCCGAGCGACCCATCGTCCCCAGGTGTGTCCTCACTCGTGCCGGGGCTCATTCCCCAGCGATGCCGCTCAACGCGCCGTCCAGGCTGCTGTACAGCGCGAGCACGCTGTCAATCCCCATCAGCTTGATGGGCCTGCTCGTGGCCGAGCCGTTGGCGACGACCGCGAACTTCGTCGGCGGCTCGACCTCGGCCTGCGCGGTCACCAGCACGGTCATGCCGGCCGATGCCAAGAAGCCGACCTTCGACAGATCGACGATCAGTGCCGCGGGTTTGGTGGCCAGCGCAGTCTGGATGGCGTCGGCCAGCTGCGGGGAGCTGAGCATGTCCACCTCACCCGAGACGGTAAGCACGACCGCCTGATCTACCTGGTGTTTGCCCACTTCAAAAGCGGTTGGATCGACGACATCGCCGGATTGTTCGCCCATGGTCCATCACTCACATTCGGTCCCGTGCGGGACACTGCTAGCTCTCGTACAGCCACTGCCATATCCGGGGGCTGCTGATTCAACCCCTCGGGAACACGCTTGCCTACCGAGGGTGCGCCCCGTCGATCTGCCCTGCTAAGTGCAGATACAGCTACAAGTGTTTGGTCAATGGTAGGACACGCACCAATCGCGCCTTCAAATGCTGAACGATTTGCCGCGCCGAGATGAGGTGCCTGCTCGGCGCGGGGCGACGGGACAAACTGCGGATGCTGTCGGCAGGGCCTGGCGTGCCCCCGCCCGTTTCGTCCGCGGTCCGCGCGGCGCGACCTGCGCAATTCGGCGGGGCGGCGGCCCGTGGCGCCCGGTGATCGCGCCGGTGGGTGCCAGGCGATGCGACGACTGCGCGGGCACCGATCCCAGGTGTTCGTTTTCTGGCGGGCCGGCTGGACGGCCGCCGGTATCGGCGCAGCCGGCCCAGGCCCGGGGTCGGACCGGACCGACGGCCTGTCTCGTCCGGTTGGGGCTGGCCGAATATGATCGGCACGATTCAGGCTTGAGCGCGCGGCCTCCCCGGCTGGTGCGCCCATTACGAGGGAGTGAAGAGTTCAATGTCGAACCAGCAGCAAGCGGACCGGATGACGTCGGGCAAGGGATTCATCGCGGCGCTCGACCAAAGCGGCGGCTCGACGCCGAAGGCGCTGCGCCTGTACGGCATCGAGGACAGCGCGTACTCCTCCGACAAGGAGATGTTCGACCTCATCCACGAGATGCGTTCGCGGATCATCACCGCCCCGTCGTTCACCGGCGACCGGGTGCTGGCGGCGATCCTGTTCGAACAGACCATGGACCGGGAAATCGAGGGCAAGCCCTCGACCACCTACCTCTGGGAGACCAAGGGTGTGGTGCCGATCCTCAAGATCGACAAAGGGCTGGCGGACGCGTCCAACGACGTCCAGCTGATGAAGCCCATGCCGGGCCTCGACGACCTGCTGGAGCGGGCCGTGGGCAAGGGCGTGTTCGGCACCAAGGAGCGGTCGGTGATCGGCGGCGCCAACGCCGAGGGCATCGCCGCCGTGGTCGCCCAGCAGTTCGAGGTCGCCCATCAGGTGCTCTCGCACGGGCTGGTCCCGATCATCGAGCCCGAGGTCACCATCTCGATCTCGGACAAGGCCGAGGCGGAGCGCATCCTGCGCGACGAGATCACCAAGCAGCTCGACAGCGTTCCCGACGGGCAGCGCGTGATGCTCAAGCTGAGCCTGCCCACCGAGGCCAACTACTACCGTCCGCTGATCGAGCACCCGAAGGTGATGCGGGTGGTCGCGCTTTCCGGTGGCTACTCGCGCGAGGAGGCCAACGAGCTGCTGGCCAAGAACACCGGCCTGATCGCCAGCTTCAGCCGCGCGCTCACCGAGGGGCTTTCGGTCGACCAGACCGACGAACAGTTCAACACCACGCTGGACAAGGCGATCCAGTCGATCTACGACGCGTCGGTCGCCGGCTGAATCAGTAGCGGTGCTGGGCCATGCGCGGCGGGCCCTGCCCGCCGTCGCCCTCGTCGGAGACCAGCGCGGGCACCATCTCACTGGTGACCAGCCCCTCCTCGCTCGTCAATTCGTCGATGACAGCGAAGGATTCGGCGATGTTGGCCGGGGTGTCGATCACGATGGTGACCACGGGCACCCGGCGAGCCAGCGAGAGGAATTTGTCACCGTGGGGCGGGTGGTCACCGTGAAAACCCCACACGCCGCGCAGCACGGTCGCGCCGTCCGCGGTCATGCCCTGCCGTAGCCGCTGGACGATTGCGCGGTGAATCGGCACGCCACCATGATGGGCCGACTCGGACGTGTAGATCGTCAGCTTCTGCCACAGTGGCAAGCCATGTTCGTCCGTCCCCGGCAGGGCATGCGGTCGTTCCAGTAACTGTCCGTCGCGCTTGCAGACGCGGACTCGCTCCAGGGTGAACATGGGCCGGTGGAGCAGCCCACCCAGCTCCGGTAGTACGCGGCCGATGTGTTCGCCGGAGCCGACGGCGACGATCATCATCGGAACGTCGGCGTTGCGACTGAGGAAGTGAGCACGTTGACGCTGTCCGTGAGCGACGCCGTCAACGCCCAAAAGTACGGATGCGCCGGCGATTCGGCGTCGATACATCAAATCGCAGATGGCGATGTAGGCCGGCATTCCGTAGACGCGTTCCTTGCGTCCTACGAAAATCGTCAACTTGACCGATTCACGCAGATCGTCCGGGAGCTCTGCGGGAGCGATGTCCTCACGTAACAGTCGTGCGCGCTCCAATGTCGCCAGGCCGCGCTGTTTGATCGACAGCACCGGATCAAGCAGCGGCTCGATCTTGGTTCTGGTGTCGGTCGCGATGATCGCCACGGGCGGATCCTCGGACAATGTCAACGATTGATCGGTCCGAAAACGGCGCATGGTGCCGAAGCCGCTGATCCCGCGCAGCACCACGCTACAGGCGATGCGGTGCCGCTCATACAGGCCGAGCAGCACGTCGGAAACAAAGCCGTCGTCGGTCCGTCGGCGCTCGGCCAAATACGTCGTGAGCTTCAGACAGTCTTCGTCCATCGCCGCTCCTCGAACATTGGTGTACAAGGGCTTTCATGCCGCCGAAGGGAAACCACCAGGGCCCGTCGCTTGCCGAAATACTACGCTCCGAGCGGATGTCCGATCGAGATCGGTGATTCCCATCGCCGCGCCGGGGACGTTCTCCCGTTGCCCCCGCCGCGAAGACCGATGCCCCAGGCGGACGCTGGTAGTGTTCGTTTCCGACGGCGGTGGGGCTCGCCATAATCGCGGCGGCTGCAGAAGCGTCTGTGGCTGCGCCAACGGTCCCTGGCTGACTGGGTTTAGGAGATCCGTTATGCCTGTGACCTTTTCGTCTGTTTCCGCCTTGGAGGTGCTGGACTCCCGGGGCCGCCCCACCGTATCGGTGCGAATGGCGCTCTCCGATGGTCGCGAGGTGCGCGCCGGTGTGCCATCGGGGGCATCCACCGGTAGCCGCGAAGCGACCGAACTGCGTGACGGCGACGCGGGGCGATACGGGGGCCGAGGTGTCAGCCGAGCGACGTCGAATGTCAAAGGCCCGATCGCCGACGCACTGATAGGCCGTGCGTTCGGCACGCTCGAGCAGGTCGACGCGGAGTTGATTCGGCTCGACGGCACACCGGACAAGTCGCGGCTGGGAGCCAACGCGATCGTTGGTGTCTCGATGGCGGCGGCGCGGGCATTCGCAGTCGAATCGCAGCAGCCCTTGTGGCATTGGTTGACACCGGACGGCGTGCGGCCGCGACTGCCGTTGCCGCACTTCAACGTGGTAAACGGCGGTGCACACGCGCCAAATGCGTTGGAATTCCAGGAGTTCATGATCGCTCCACTGGGCGCCCCCTCGTTGCCCGAAGCGATCCGCGCGGGTGCGGAAGTCTATACGCGGTTGCGCGCCGCGCTGCAAGAACTCGGGTTGGGCACCGGTCTGGGTGACGAGGGCGGCTTCGCTCCCGACATCGCTTCTCCAGAGGCGGTACTGGCACTGCTCGTCGAGGCGATCGTCGCGGCCGGCTACACACCCGGGCGTTCCGGGGTGGCCATCGCCCTGGACCCCGCGGCCAGCGAGTTCTACCGTGATGGCTGCTACGTGATTGGCGGGCAATCGCTTTCGAGCGACGAGCTGATCCAGCGGTACGCGCAGATGGTGGCGGACTTTCCGATCTGGAGTATCGAAGACGGAATGGGGGAGTCGGACGCTGTTGGTTGGCGCGGGCTGACCGAACGCCTCGGCGAGCGCGTCCAATTGGTTGGCGACGACAACTTTGTCACCAATCCACAGCTGATCCGCGCTGCGGTCCAGGCCGGAATCGCCAACGCGGCATTGATCAAGGTCAATCAGGTTGGCACGGTCAGCGAGACGATGGAGGCCTTGCGGGTGTGCCGAGCCGCTGGTTATGGCGCAATGATTTCGCACCGCTCGGGCGAAACCTGTGACACCTTCATCGCCGATCTGGCGATCGGATCCGGTTGCGGGCAAATCAAATCCGGCGCCCCCGCGCGCGGAGAGCGGGTCGCGAAATACAACCGGTTGGCAGAGGTTGCTGCCGACTACCCCGATTGTGGGTTCGGTCTGCCGCGGGGCTAAGCGAAACGGTGTGCGCTCGGTGTGCGCGCTCATGATCGGGATGCCGCGATGACTACGGCGAGTACGGCGAGGACGGCGAAAAGCATATACGCCATGTAGGCATCGAGGCGGCCCGATTGCAGGCGCCTGGCCGCGCGCGCAACCGCGAGCAGGGCCGCGATCGCCGGCCGGTACAGGTAGCGGTCGACAATCTCGACCACCTCGACCCGGTAGGTCAGGACGGGCTGCCCGACGGTTTGCGTGGACGGTTCGACTGGGGCACCGCGTAACTCGGTTCGGGTCATCAACACGTTGCCGAGCACGTTGCGCATCGGATTGGCGTAGGCGAAAGAGGTATATCCGACGCCACGGTGCACACCCGGCGATGCCGACGACCACGGTGCCACCCGCCGCACGCGATTCAGACGACGGCCCGCCAGTGCGCTGGCGACCATCGCGACGAGGACGGCCATCGCTGGCAGCACGATCCACAGCCAGCTGGGCGATAGCGCCGAGAACTCGCCGAAAACCGGTTGCAGCACCCAGGGTTTGGCATTGGCACCGCGTGCCCGGTCACCGACGATCGGGGCCAGCCCGCGAGCGATGACGCGGATCTCTAGCGGCGCAAGGGCGGCCACGCCGAGGCATCCGGTGATAAGCAGAGCGATGCCGATCCGCAGCCAGGTGTGACGGTCCACCCGAGCACCGGCCGGGTCGAAAGACGGTTCGTCGATTCGTGGTGGTCCGAACGCAGTCAGCGCGACCACGCGGACGAATGTCACCCCCGCCACCCCGACGGTGAGCGCGACCAACACGCCGGCGACGGCGGTGCACAACTGCATGGCCAGGCCGGGGACCCGGAATTGCTGCATCAGCGATTCCAAGATCAGCCATTCCGAGGCGAACCCCGCCGTCAGCGGTAAACCTGCCAGCGTGAGCGAACCGATAACCAGTCCTGTTCCGGCCCAGGGCAATCGGCGCACAATGCCGCCGAGGCGGTCCAAGTCGGTGGTGCCCGTCGCACCCTCGATCACCGCTGTCGAGGTGAATAGGAGTGATTTACCCATGGCGTGGGTGATGACCTGGGTGGTGGCCGCCACGAGACCGGCTGCGGTCAGGAGCGGCTCATTGGCGGCGGCGCCGACGAGGGCGGTCCCGAAACCGGCGAGAATCAGTCCGGCGTTCTCCACACTCGACCAGCCGATCAGGACCACGAGGTCGGGGTGGACCGCTGCTTGGGCGATGCCGAAGATCGCACTCATCCCGGCGAGTATCAGCACCGCGCACACCACCCACGGCGGTGGCGCTCCAAGAAGTTGCAGGGTGCGCCACATGCCGTAGAAGCCAACGTTGACCGCGGCGCCGGCCATCACCGCGCGGGCGGGTCCAGGGGCGGCGGCGTAGCCGCGCGGCAGCCATACGTGTCCGGGCAACAGCCCGACCTTGATCGCGAACCCGGCCAGCAGTAACGCATACGCGGCCTGCCCCAGTGCGCCGTGTGCGTCAACGGCTTTGGCGTCAAGGGCAAAGGTGTGGGTGTGCGCGGCCAGCAGCAGACCGCCGAGGAGCAGGGCGGTGCCGCTGGCCTTGCCGAACACAACCATGACCAACGATGCGCGTGCCCGGCCTGGCCGGTCCCGGTCGAAACCGATGAGAAGATAGAACGCGACAGTGAGCGCTTCCCACCCGAACAACAAGACGAACAGGTTGTCTGCGGTGACGACGACCGCGACCGCCGCCATCGTCAACGCCAGCGCGGCGGTAAGTCGGCCATGGCGGGCACCGGCAAACGCGGCTGCCGCGCACAATGCCGGGACTGCCACCCCTCCCGCGATCACCAGAAACAGCCCCGCGAGCGGGTCGACGTGCAGAGCCGCAGGGCCGAGCCCGCCTAAGCCGCCCAGCGGCAAACGGTCTTCGTGCCCGGCTAGGCCACGCCCACCGGCCACGACAAACGTTGCGGCCGACGCCACCACCGCAGTCGCCGCGACCAACTGGGGCCCGCGTCGCTGAGACGTGGGCCATCCGGCAACCACGGCCAGACCCGCAAGCGCCAACCCGACGCCGATCATGACGCACTCCTCGAGGCGGCGGGCAGCCGGCCGAGTGCGAGCAGGATGCCGTGTAGCAGGCTGAACGGCGAGGCGGGCGATCCGGGGACCCACACGTCGACCGGCGCCAGTCCGCCGATCCCGGTGCCGCCGGTGTAGCCGCCGCCGATGATGCCACCACCGATCGCGTCGGTACCGACCGCGATCACCACAGTGGGCCGGGGCATGCCCTCGAAAGTCCGGCGCAGCGGTTCGGTCATGCCGGTCGTGCCAATCCCGGTGACCAGCAGGATGTCAGCGTGGCGGGGGCTCGCGGTGAAGAAGATGCCCAGCCGATGCACGTCATACACGGGATTGGTGAGGGCATTGACTTCCCATTCGTCGCTGCCGTCCGAACCGGCATCAACGTGGCGGAGGTGCACGGAGCGGCGCAACCGCCGCACGCGTTTGGCCAGTTCGGATCGCACGACATCCAGTGCCTCGCCGGTTTCGGCTACGGGGGAGACCACGAGCGCGTCACGCCGCAACCTCGCCGTGGCCGCGCCCTGCTCCCAGTCGAACCACTCCGGGGCTGCGGCGACGCAGCGCCCGCACAGGATGCATTTGCCCCGGTCCAGCTCGGGCATCTCGGCGACCGCGATCGCCGCGGTGGGGCACTGGGCGGCGGCTTCCGCGGCCCGACGCAGTATGCGGCGGTCACCCGCACGAGGGTCGCGGCGCGGTACTACCTCGACCGCGGCCGGAAACTGATCGAAATACATGTCATGGTGCTTCGGCCATCTCGTACTGAGAAGACCGTCGCGCAAGCCGCGGAAAAACACCACCATCTACATCGCCACCCCGGCGTAACACAAGCCGAAGCTGGCCTCGATGAACGGGAAATCGGTGAAGACGTCGCCGTGGAACACGTCATGGAAGAGCACCATGTTGTGCAGTGAGGCGCTGCGGGCAAAACAGCGCCCGACGCGGCCCTCGCGTACCTCCAGGCCGTAGAGGACCTCGCCCTGTGGCGACTCCGCCCAGCCGGTAGCGAACCCATCACGTGGTTCGACCGGAACCGCAAGATCGTGATCCGCCGTGTCGCCGAGGCGCTGGCAGGCGTGTTGGACCAGAGCGACCGCGGTGTCAATCTCGGCCCACCGCACCCGCAGTCGCGCCATCGCGTCGCAGTCGGCACTCATGGCGGGCTCGAACCCGGGTAATTCCGAGTATCCGTCATATGAGCGATGGAGGCGGGCGTCGTCGTCGAATCCCGAGCCGCGACCGACCGGTCCCAACGCTCCATGAGAGGCCGCCAGCTTCGCGTCCAGCCGACCGGTGCCGCGGATGCGGTCCAGGAAGGACGGGCTTTCCATCAACGCACGCCGATCCGCGCGGATTCGTTGTGCCGCGAGGTCAATGGTGGCGTGTAGGGCGGCCGGACTCATGCGCGGTGGCGCGGCAACGCCGCCGATGCGCACCACAGAGCGGCCAAACCTGTTGCCGCACAACTGCGATACCAGCCGCATGACCGCCTCTTTGTGCCAGCCAAAGCGGGCATTGCCCACGGCGAGTCCGGCGGCGTCGCACAGGCGCACGACCACGTCGAGATGGTTGGCGATGCGCTCGAGTTCCGCGTGGATGACGCGAAGGAGCCCGGCGCGTGGCGGGAGCTCAACATCGGACAAGCTCTCCACCGCATGAGCGAACGCGAGGGCATGGGCGACACTGGAGATGCCTTCGACGCGTTCGGCGATGAGAACGGCGTCGTCGACGCCGAGGCCTTCGAAGCGTTTGGCGATGCCACGGTGCTTGTAGTGGGGACGAATATTGAAGTGCGGGACGTCTTCTCCCGGCGTTTCGATGAGGAACTCGATCGACTCGTACACGCCTGAGCGAACCGGTCCCAGCGGCAGCGTAAACACACCGTGCCCACTCACATCGACCGGGCCTTGCCGGTCGCTGGCCGGTACCTCGCCCGCGGGTTCGCGGCGCCCGGGCCGGGGACGCTGTTGGCCGGGCTCCCAGGGCAGCAGGAGGGGATCCAACCGGGGGTGACCTAGCGGCATCACCCCGGACAAGTCGCGCAGGGCGCGTTCGTACCAAAACGCCGCGGGCACATCGGGTGTCAAGGACGGATAGGTCAACTCGCCGTCCGGTTCGGGCGCTAGTTCGGCTGATATGCACTCCACGCCCATACGGGTGACCAGCAGAGCCCGCATCTGTGCATCCTCGTCTTGGTGGGTGCAATACATCCCCCCGAAGCGCGCACCACCGCGAAGGCGGTCCAGTACTTCTGCGCGCCATTGGGGAAGCGGCAGTAGGAGTTCTCTCGTAGCCGCGGTGGTCATCGGCCCACTCCCGCCAAATCATTCGCCGCGTGGGTGAGTAGTTGGATCAGATCGCCCGGCGGGGACAGCCCGAGCAGCAGCAATGCCCCCAGGCCCATCAGCACCGGGACCACCATCCAGGTGCTGGGCTCCCCCCGCTCCATCGCGGCTGCTGCCGCGGCTCCCGGCCCCTCGACCCGCGAGGGTGCGAACAGCATCCACGTGGTGGCGGCGGTGAGGCCGGTGAACGCGACGGTGACGAGGCAGACCAGCACAACCGCGGCGGCATTGCGGTGGTCGGTCAGCCCTCCGGCGACGATCTGAAATTCACTGCGGAACAAGCCGAACGGTGGCATCGCGCCCAATGCCAATACCGCTAACAGAAACATCGGCGCCGACCATGGCAGCCGCGACATCGCATCCCGAATGCGGTGAAGTTCTTTGGTGCCGTATTTGCGCACCATCACTCCAGCACCCATGAACGCATTTCCCTTCGCAGCGGCATGAGCCAGGACGTGGAGCAACACACCGGTCAAGGCGAGCGGAACGCCGAAGCTCACCCCGATTGTCAGGATGCCCATGTGTTCGACGCTTGAATAAGCGAGTAGCCGTTTGATGTCACGCTGCTCCAGCAGATACAACGCTGCCAGCAGGAGCGAGGCCACGCCGAATACCAGCAGCACGAGTTGCGGGAAGCGAGAGCCGAGGGGGACGACGGAGATCTGATAGAACCGCAGGATCGCGTAGAACGAGACCGCCAGAAGCGATCCTGACAAGAGCGCCGAAACGGGGGTGGGTGCTTCGGCGTGCGCGTCAGGCAGCCAGGTGTGCACCGGGAACAGTCCAACCTTGGTGCCGAAGCCGACGACGGCCAGCACGAAGGCGAGCGCCACCGGCGTGTGCGGCATCTTTGCGGCACCACGCACCAGCGGATCGAACGCCAAGTCGTAGGATTCGCCGAGGACGGTGGATCCGGAGTAGTACATGAAAATTGTTGCCAACAACGCGATCCCAAGGCCGGAAGAGGCGATCAACACGTACTTCCACGCCGCCTCAGTGGCGCCCTCGGTGTCGTCCAGGGCCACCAGCAGCGCCGACACGACCGTCGTGATCTCGACGGCTATCCATAGCAGCGCCAACCCGTTGACCAGTGGCGCGGCCAGCATCGACCACGCGAAGGCATTGAGACCGACGTAAAAGAACCGACTGTAGCGCGCAAACACATGCCGGTCTTCTGCGCCGGTGGCGACCCGGGCGGCTTCGGCCGCCTGATAGCCGACGGCGTAGATGGCAGTCGTCATGTACAAGAACGCGGTGCCCAACACGAAAACGACCGACAACGCATCGGCACGCAGATAGCGCAGTGCTGTCAGTGTGTGTTCGTTCGCCGGGGCGACCAGCGCCACTGCGAATGCAAACGCGGCAATCCCGGTGGCAACAGTCAGCGTGGCGGCTACCCGACGGGGCACGACGACGCACGCCAAGGTGGTCAGGGCTGGCACGAGCACCAAAACCACCAGCGGGAACGACATCTCGCTACCCCCTCAGCTGGTCGAGGGTGTCGGTGGACAGTGAGCGGGTGCGGCGGTGATGGGTTCGCATCAACACCCCGAAAACTACGACTGCGACGAGCAGATCGAACAGGAACGCCACCTCGAGAATCAGCGGCATGCCTGCCGCCACCACCAGGCTCGCCAACGAAACGCCGTTTTCCAGCGAGAAGAATCCGATGGCCTGGCTCACGACGTCTCGGCGCATGATCATCAACACGAACGCGACCAGCACGACGGCGACCGAGAGGCTCAACGCGGTGGTGGGCAGCACAGCTGAGTGGATGCCCAAGACACCAACCGAGAAGAAGCCGAACGCGGTGACGCCGATCGCCACCAGCACCTGATTGGCCACCCCCACCGCGCCGCTGCCCGCGATCTCGGCGCGCGCATCGCGCAACAGCGCGAGGACGACCAGGGGCACGACCACCACCTTGAGCAATAGCGAAAGAGCGGCCAGCGCATACAACTCCGGGACGTCGCGGCCGTAGGCAACGACGGCGGCGAGCACACTGACAGCCAGCGACTGCCCCGCATACAGGCGTACCTGCGAGCGCAGCAGGGCCGCGCGCAGCATCCCGAATTCGAGTAACAGCATGACGACCGCGACAGTGTTGGCGATGCCGTCGAAGACGGTGGGCACCGTGTGGCTGGCTGCCGGCAGGCTCATCAGCCACCTCCCAAATACAGGGTGAATACGGCGAGAACCGAGAGCAGCAGCGCGGCCGATACGAATTCGGTGATCTTGAACAGCCGCAATTTGGCGAAGCTGTTGTCCAATACCGCGATCGCGCATCCCAGTAGCGCCGCCTTGCCCAGTAGCGCCGGAATCGCCAACGCAACGTCAAGTGGCCCGGTGGTGGAGGCCATGCCCCAGGGGGCCACGAAAACGTTGAGAACGATTACATACAGGACAAGCTGTTTGGCCGCTGACCCCCACTGCAGCAAGGCTAACTGCGGATCGGAGTGTTCGAACGAACGGCCGGCTTCAATCATTCCGAATTCAGTAGTGCCGGTGTGGGTTTCGACGGGGATTCGTCCGGTTTCGTAGAGGATGACCATGAAGAGCGCCGCCGAGGCCAATAGATGCGCGGGGCGCACGATCTGATCGGGACCGCTGCGCACCGCCGCGCCCAGAACGTAGGGGAGATCAGTGGTCGTGATCATCGCGACGGCGAAAACAACGAGCAGCATAACCGGCTCTGTGATGGCGGAGAACGTCTTGGCGCGGCTGGACGCCAATTGTGCGTAACTGTCGCCGGTCTCGGCCGCGGCGACCGCGACGACGAAGCTCGCAAACGCCAGGATGAGACCGCCGCCGAGGATATCGCCCATGTACCCCAGCGGCAGTGGATAGCTGGTGAGTACCGGAATAAGCATCGGCACAGTCAGATAACAGGCGAGGGACACCACCGGCGCGAAAAGAAAGAACACACCGGCGCCCACCGGCGCAAGGCTTTCCTTGGAAAACAGCTTGGCCAAGTCGAAATACGGCTGCAGAATCCGCGGCCCACGGCGACCCTGCAGCCTCGCCTCAAACCAGGCGATGAATCCACTGATGACCGGTGCACCGGCCACCACGGTCAGCACTTGCAGGATCTGGACGACGGGCAGTGGCAGGCTGGTCATCGGTCGTCCCAATCCGGACGCCACATGTTGCCGAGGTAACGGGCATATCCGCCGCGGCGCAGGTCGGGGAGGAAGCCGGCGATGGGCGGGTGCAGGGTGAGCGTCTTGAGTTGGTCCCATCGGACCCACGCCGGCGGACGGCCCGCCTCACCGGCCGGCTGTGAAGCGGTGTCGAATTCTTCGGCGATGAA
Organism: Mycobacterium marseillense; assembly: GCF_010731675.1. Taxonomy (NCBI): domain Bacteria; kingdom Bacillati; phylum Actinomycetota; class Actinomycetes; order Mycobacteriales; family Mycobacteriaceae; genus Mycobacterium; species Mycobacterium marseillense. Next base: position 3,821,760 of record NZ_AP022584.1, on the reverse strand, counting down.
CACGACTTCCACCACGCGACGCCGGGTAACAGGGTCGTTGACTTCAAGGACGAGGGCGCACCTGTTGGGGAAGACGTCGAGACCCGTCTCCTCGCGGGTTTCCCGCCGCGCGCATGACGCCAGCCCCTCCTGCGGATGTGGACGGCCGCCGGGTAACACCCAATCGCCGCGGTCAGGGCGCTGCACCAGCAGGACGGCATCACCGCGGACGACCGCTACGGCACAACGCAATTCAACCGGGGGATCCTTGAGGGATGTCGTTATGCTCCTGCGTCCCGGCGCAGAGTAAGGCAAAGAGGTCACCTGCGACTCCTTCGTTCGCAGGGGCCATCAGCCTTGTGGCGGTTCGGAAGTCAACTTCCGGGCGGGCACCATCGCCAGTCAAACGGTCAATGTCAGTTAATCAACAGTCCGGTAGCCGGTCAAGCGATGACGGTACTCCAACCGTTATGCCACTTGTGGCGAGGATTTATCGCTTCGTCGGTAGGCTGGGCGCAAGGCGATGGATCTCCGCCGGGATGACGTTACGTGTCCGAACCGCCCACACGGGTTGATGGCTCCTGCCGGACAGAAGGAGAACCATGCCCGTCAACGGTGTCGACCGTGTCTACTTGGCACGGCACGGACGGACGGCCCTCAATGCCGACGACCGCTTACGCGGCCACTCTGACCCACCGCTCGATGAGGTCGGGCAGGGGGAGGTCACCCGGCTCGCCGAAGCGCTTTCGGTGTTTCGGCCGACGTGCGTCATCAGCAGCCCGCTGCAGCGCGCGGTTGCCACGGCGGAAGCAATCGGCGTCGCGGCGCGCGTCCCGGTAAGGATCGACGAGCGGCTCAATGATCGCGACTATGGGCCGTGGACCGGTGAGCCACGCGTTCAAGTTGAAGCACGGTTCGGCAGTGTGGACGCCGCGCCTGGCGTCGAGCCCGCCCAAGCGCTAGCGGTCCGCGCGTTGGCCGCCTTTAGCGAGTTGGTACGGGAATACGACAACGGCCCCTTGGTAATGGTGTCCCACGACGCGTTCAACACTGCGCTCCTTCGAATGCTTGATCATGAACTGGACGGGGTTGGGCAACGCACGGCGTGCTACAACCAGATCAGCCGCCGCGGGAGACGTTGGGGGGTCGATTTCTACGACCGCAAGGCGCAATGACCGGCATCAGGAAGGACGAGCGCTGGTTGACTCCGGGCGTGGGCGCGGTCGGTGCGGCGAGCTTCTTCTCCGACTCCGGTCACGAAATCACTACCGCGCTGCTACCAAGTTTCCTGACCGGCACACTGCACGGCTCCGCGGCAGCCCTGGGTGTCATCGACGGCTTGAGCGACGCCCTGGTCGGGGTGATGCAGTTGGCGGGCGGCCCGTTGGCCAACGATCCCCGCAAGCGGGCGCGCACCGCATCGGGTGGCTATCTCGGCACCGCTTTTGCCACGGGCGCCATTGGGCTGGCCGCCACGGTGTGGCAAGCGGGAGTCTTGCGCGCGCTGGCCTGGGTCTCGCGTGGGTTGCGTTCGCCGTCTCGCGACGCCCTTTTGGCATCCATCACCCCAACCGCAGCTCACGGTAGGGCGTTCGGCCTGGAGCGGGCCGGCGACAACCTTGGCGCGGTCGCCGGTCCGCTCCTGGCGGCCGGCCTCGTGGCTTTGGTCGGCGTGCGCCCGGCTCTGCTATTGGCCGCGATCCCGGGTCTGTTCGCCGCCATCGCGATCTATGTGGCCGCGCGAGAAGGCCGGCGCCGCAGTCGGGCCGTCAGTCAAGTCGCGCCGAACCGACGGCTCGATCTGGCGGCCTTGCGCGACGCCGGCATGCTTCGCGCGCTGGCGCCGGTAGCGCTCTTTGAATTCGGCAACGTCGCCACGACGCTGCTGATCCTTCGCGCCACGCAGCTACTCACCACACCACAGCGATCTCTCGCCGCCGCCACGTCGCTCGCCATCCTGATCTATGCCAGCCACAACGTGATTGCGACGCTGGCCTCATTGATCGCCGGCCGATGGTACGACCGCGCCGGACCGCGGGTCGTCTTCGCCGCAGGGGCCGCGGTGTACGTGATCGGATACGGCCTTTTCGCCGCCGGGGGGAGCGGCATATGGCCGCTTGTGGTGGCCTTCGGCGCCGCCGGCGCCGGTATCGGGTTGGCCGAGCCCACCGAATCCGCGGTGGTAGCGCAGCTACTGCCGGACCACCTGCGTGGCAGCGGGTTTGGTGTGTTGGGTGTCGTACAGGCCATCGGCGATGTCGTCGCCACGGTGGTTGCCGGGCTTTTGTACACACTCGCTTCCCCAACGGCGGCATTCGGATACGCGGCAGTTTGGATGGTCGCGGCTGTCCTGGCCTCGGGCATGCTACGTCGCCCCGCTGGTCACTAGCTACCGAGAAAGCGGCGCTTTTGCTCTGAAACTTCCTGCTCGTTCATCAGACCGCTGTCGTGCAGTTTGGCAAGGAGCGATTGCGCCCGCGACGCGAGTTCCCGTAACTCGGCGGCGATTTCGGGTACCGGCTCGCCCTGTGGTCGCTGTGCGGGCTTCGGTTTTTCGCGGGGATCCGCCCTGATGCGCTCATTTCCGCGCGCAAAGCCGGCCGTGGTGCCGGCGGCGCGCCCTGCCATGCCGGCCAATGCCATTTCGCTGAACAGGTTGCCGGAACTACCTGCAACCATCTCGGGGGCCGCCTCAACCGCGGTAAGCGGCAGCGCATAGGCGGCGGTGCGGAACGCTGGCGCGGACGCGGTCCACCCGCGAGGTACCGACAGCGCGCCGACCGTCGCCCCCCGCCCCACGCCGGCGGCCACCGGAAGCGGTGCAGCGCTGGGTGTTTCGGTCAAAGCGTTCGGGCCGCCGAAAATCCATTGGGGCACCATTTCACCACCCGGCCCGTAGCCGGTGAATGGCCCTTTGCCTGCCGCATAATCGCGGTCGGCGTTGATCATGAAGCCGCGGTAGGTGGTTCCTGCCGATGTGAACGATGCCGTTGCACTCGTCGTCGACGCGACGACACCGGTCGTTGCTATCGGTATGTCGATCGATATCAGCGGAATCGCGATCAGGGTGAGGATAGTGATCAGGGTGGTGGGATCCAGCGCAGTGGGCAGAGTTAGCAAAGGCGCCGCCGTTGTGGCGGGTATTGCCAACCCGTGTACTGCCTGGTTGAGCGCAGACATCACCTGGGGTCCGTTGGACACGAGTGACTCTCCGACCGCGTCGCCCTGGCCGGCCATGCCCGCGGGGTCCGTGGTCGGCGGTGGCGGGGTGAACGGCGTGAATGTCGATGCGGCTGCCGAGGATCCCGCGTAGCCGTACATCGCGGCAGCGTCTTGGGCCCACATCTCCATGTATTCGGCTTGGGTGGCCGCGATCGCCGCGGTGTTCTGCCCAAGGATGTTCGTCGCGATCAATGTCATCAGCAGACTGCGGTTGGCCGCTACCACCGGCGGCGGCACCGTCATCGCGAACGCCGCCTCGAAAGCCGCCGCTGCCGCCCTGGCCTGCGTGGCGGCTTGCTCAGCCTGGATCGCGGTCGTGGTCATCCACGCCACGTAGGGTGCGGCGGCCGCCGCCATCGCGGCTGACGAGGCACCCAGCCATGACCCGGCGGTCAGCCCGGACACCACCGATCCGTAAGATGTTGCCGTGTAATGTAACTCGGCAGAGAGTTGGTCCCAGGCCGCCGCTGCGGCCAACATGGGTCCCGGACCGGGCCCGGCGTAGATGCTGGCGGAGTTGATCTCCGGTGCAAGCATTCCGAAATCCATTTTTTCGAGCTCCCTTGCTCAATCGGCCGCGGTGGGACTGGCGGCGCCGGGTACCGCAAGAACCGCTGTCGGGATGGAAGCGATTGCGGCTGTCTGCGTTCCGGCCCCGTGGTGACAAAAGGCATCTGCATTTCATGAAAAGTCGTTCGCGAAGACTCGCCGATGCGCGTCGAGGTGGCCCATCGCGACGCCAATCAGATACGGGCGTCGCAATCAGCCGATATGCGTGAGGCGGTGCACGGGCGGGGGAGCGCCCGTGTGGTGCCGGACGTCGCTCGACGTCAGCGCGCGCACCACAGTGCGAAACAAAGAGGTTGGGAAGATGCGCCAATCGCCCCACCGCCTTCTACCCGACGTAGTCACGGGTAGAAGCCATCAGCCGATGTGGCGGTTAAGGCGAGCTTCATCGCCTGTCCCTGATGCTAACCCCGGCTTAACCGAACCTGCAAAGGTTTGTCACCAAATGGCGATCGGAAGGACCTGGCGCAGTGAGGTTGTCGCGAACGCTGCCAAGGTCCGCGTTTGTGAACGACGCGTCGCACTCCGATGTCGCCGCCCCTCGGGCCACCTCACCGCAGCGGTTCGGCCGGTACCCCGTAGCGGTCCTGATACGCGCTCACCCGTTCGCGGACCTCACCGGCATCGAGCCCGGTGTCCGACCAGGTGTAGCGGCTGTGCCCGCCGTCGGAGGGATGCGAGGCGAGGAACTCGCGCATCTTCTGCTCGGTGTCGGGCCGCAGCTCACGATCCAGCCGCTGGTAAACGTCTTTGATCGTGGTCCACGGGTCGGTCATGAAGTCGGCGAACTGCACGTCGATGACGCGACCCGCGGGCACGGCGCCGCTGTCGCGCAACGCCATCTCGCGGTCCAGGCCAACGACGACCTCCTCGTAGGACTGGGCCGCACACTCAGTGATGCTGGATTCGTCGCTGCACATCCGGCGCAGGTGATGGGTGAGCGCGGCGATCGAGGAGATGACGTTGACCGGATCGCGGTGCGTCTGCACGATCAGCGCGTCCGGGTATTCGGCCAGCAACGCATCCAGCTGCCAAAGGTGCGCGGGCGACTTCAGCAACCACTGTCCGGGCACACCGGACTGCAAGTGCTGCAGAAAGATTCGATGGAACCGATACGCCCCCGCGTGGTCCGCCTCATACAGCAGCCAGCGGTAGTAACCCGGCAGCCGGTACTGCACCGAGAAGATCATGCTGACGAACTCGGCCGCGGTGATGCGCACGCACTCCTGCCCGACGAGGGCTCCCATCGGATGAAAAGCCAAGAAGCCGGGCATGATCTGTTCGGACATGTCGATGCTGGCCTGAATCTGGGCGATGCGCGGATCGTCGTGGTAGGTGTCGGCCTGCGGGACCGGGCAGGGCTCGTCGACCTCCCAGGTCAGGGGGGCGCGCAACTCGGGATCCTGGGCGAGCAGGTCGTAGAGGATCGTGGTCCCGGTGCGCGGCTGGCCCACGATGAAGATCGGCGCCGCGATCTTCTGCTCGGCAATCTCGGGATGCTGTTTGCGCCAAGCGATTACGCCGAGCCGGTTCTTCAGGGCCCGCATGATGTCAAGGTGAGCGATCTCGACGCCGATATCGGATAGCCGCGCATCGTTGATCAATCCGTCGGTGACGCGGTGCAGCCCGGGGCGCCAGCCCTCGGCGCCGAAGTCGTCGCTGCCGACTTCCTCACAGGCCGCGGCTATCAGCCGTTCCGGGGCGAATCGGTCCTGCAGTGTCATCACGACTCCCGTCCTTGGCGCACCGATACCGTCACTTCGGGTGGGCTCGGGTTGTCCAGCCAGCGCAGCACGATGAAGCCGCGATGCCGGCCGCCGGTGTCGAGCCAATGACCAAACCCGAAGTCTTCGGCGGAGATTGCGATCCGGACCCGCCCGTTGGCGTCAGGCCGCACACCGCGATTGGTCACCGAGCTGTGCCGGCGGCGCGGCTCCAGGCATTCATGCCAGACGCTTTCCAGCGTGACGTTCCAGTACCGCGTGTCGGGCGGCACGATGTCGAGAACGAGGGCCTGGCCGGGCTCGAGCCGGAAGGTTCCCATCATGTAGAGGTTGTCGGGCGTGGTATCGGCCGCGCCCAGATCGGCGGCCTGGGCCGTCAGCAAGGTGTTCGGGGATTCCAAAAGCTCGGGCTTGATGGTGCGGTGCAGGGTCGTGAGCTTCATCAGCGACCACGCCATCGCGGTGAACTGATCGGCGAGGTCGTCGTCGGTCAGCGTGGTCAGCGGGCCCGGGTCCAGCGCCTCGACGTGCAGCGCGGCCAGTTTTTCGCGGGCCCGGTCCCCGATGTACTCGCGCACGACCACCGACGACGCGTCGGCGGGGATCTTCACCCACTGCGCGCCGGCCAGATCGGGTGGTTCGTCGGCGGACAGGACGAGGGCGAAGTCGCCCGAGTCGAGCGTCAGGTCGGTGTCGCTGACGTAGCCCGCCATCCGCCGCGGGGTCAGCCCGGTGCCGGCCAGGATCTGAAAGCCGAGGTAGGCGCTGGTGCCGCGGGAACCGGTGATCCGGTAGCGGCGGTCCCCGCGGATCATCGCCAAGTAATAGTTGCCGTCCGGGTTGGGACCGCCCACCATCCGGTTGTCCGAACACATATCGAAGAACGTGGGCCGCTCCGGGTCGGCCTCGACCGACATCTGCGCGCACAGCGACGACACCCGCGCCACCGCGCGTAGCCCTTCGGCGAGTTCGCGTTCGGACTCGGCGTCCTCAGTCACGATGTTGCTGACGTCGGTGAGCATCTGCTGGAAGAACTGCAGCGCGGCCCGCGCCTTCGGGGCGGCCTGATCGGACGGATCACCAGTCTGAGACATCGTCTCATGCTAAGACTATGTCTTAGTATTTGGTGTCGATTCGTGAGAACGGGGTGGGGGCATGTCTCGTACGTCCGCTTCCGCGCCGGCTTCGGTCCCGGTGACGCCGCTGGCGCAGCGGAAGCGGGCGGCGATGCGTCAGCGCATCGCAGCCGCCGCCGCGCAGCTGGTCGCCAGCCGCGGTCTGGCGGGGGCAACCGTGGACCGCATCGCCGACGCCGCCGATATCGGCCGGGCGACATTCTTCCGCTACTTCAACTCCAAGGAAGACGCCGTGGCCGAGGGCATGAATGCCCACTGGCTGAATCGGATCACCGCCGCCCTCGCGACCCAGCCGCGGGAGCTGAGCGCGACCGACGCGGTCATCGGCGCATTCGGCGAACTCGCCCGCGGCTTCGCGGAGGTCGAGAATCAGGTTCGCGAATTGGCCACGCTGACACGATCATCCGAGACCCTCGATGCGTGGACCCTGCACGTCTACGTGCGCTACGAGGTGGCAATCGCCGAGCTGGTCGCGCCGCGGATGCCCGGGCTGGCCGCGCATGATCCGCGGCCGCGCCTGATCGGCGCCCTGGCGATGGCGGCCGTGCGTCTCGCCTTGGACGACTGGCTGAGCCACGGCGGCTCCTTGCCCGACCGAGTCAGCCAGGGACTGGCCGCCGTGACGGTCGACGAATCGGTCGCGGTCAGCCGCCGGTAAGGGCGTACACGATGAGCCGGGTGGTCCGCTCGGCTCGCCGCCGCGAGTAGGGCTGCGCGCCGGACAGGATCGGATACACCACGCCGCCCACGATGGCGTCGGCGGCGGATTCGGCGGTGGCCCCATCGATCCCGTCGGCGAGCAGCCGGGCCCGCACGCGTTCGTGCAGCGGCGCACTGAATCCGGCGCGCAGTTTGACGGCGGTGTCCTCGTGTTCCATGCACGCGACGGTCAGCGTGCGCAGCATGGCGGAACCCCGCGGCGTCGTCAGGCTGGTGAACAGCTTGCCCACCCACCCCACCAGGTCGCCGGCCAGGCTGCCACTGTGGTTGACCGACGACAGCAGTTTGTCGGCGTCCTCCAGCATCACGTCGGCGACCAGCGCGGGGCGGGTCGGCCACCAGCGATAGATCGTCTGCTTGCCCACCCCAGCACGGGCGGCAACCGCCTCGATGGTCAGCCCGTCGAACCCCCGCTCGAGCAGCAGTTCACGCGTGGCGGTGACGATCGCCGTGCGGGACTTCTCGCTGCGCCGCCGGGGCGAGTTCGCCGGCGTGCCCACCTCGGTGAGATCGCTTGGCATCTGGTGGTCCTCACTGCTGCGCTGGCCCGCTTTACATATCCTGACTACCCCCGGTAGTCTGCCACAAGACGAGACGGTCCGTCTTGTCACACGACGATCCCAAGCGCGGCGAAGCCGGGCACAGCGGGCCGTCGCCTCGATAGCGCGGCACGTCGTCGCGATAGGAGCCGGAAGGGTAGCAGTCAGTGCGGCCAACGTCAGTCACCATGCGGCCGCGCGCATGACCCTGGGACTGAGCCCGGAGCAGCAGGAGCTCTGCGACGCCGTCGGGCAGTTCGCCGCCCGAAATGCGCCCATCGCCACGACGCGCGACACCTTCGACGAGCTCGCGACAGGCGGTCTGCCCGCATGGTGGGATGCGCTGGTCGCCAATGGATTTCATGCCGTACACCTGCCGGAGGAACTCGGCGGCCAGGGCGGACGGCTGATCGACGCCGCCTGCGTGCTCGAGTCGGCGGGCAAGTCGCTGTTGCCCGGTCCGCTGCTGCCGACGGTGGCCGCGGGTGCGGTCGCCTTGCTCGCCGATCCGACACCGAGCGCGCAATCGCTGGTGCGCGACCTCGCCGCCGGCATCACCGCCGCCGTCGTGCTTCCGGGCGACGGTGACCTGCGCGCGCGGGCCGAAAACGGGCGCTGGATCGTCAGCGGCGCGTCGGGGGTCACGCCCGGGGTGTGCGCCGCGCGGATCATCCTGGTCGGCGCCCAGACCCAGGACGGCGACGTCGCCTGGGTTCCGGTCGACACCCAAAAGCCGGCGGTGACAGCCGAACCCGTCTCCGGCACCGACCTCGTCGCCGACGCCGGGATCCTGCGCCTCGACGACTATGCCGCGACGGACTCCGAAGCGCTCACCGGCATCGACCCCGAACGGGCGCGCTGCGTGCTGGTGGGACTCGTCGCCAGCACGACTGCCGGCATTGTCCAGTGGTGCCTGCAGGCCGTCACCGCCCACCTGCGCAGCCGCGAACAATTCGGCAAGGTGATCGGCACGTTCCAGGCGTTGCAACACAGTGCGGCAATGCTTTTGGTCAACAGCGAGTTGGCCACTGCGGCGGCCTGGGACGCGGTGCGCGCCGTCGACGAGTCAGTCGATCAGCACCGGATGGCCGCCGCCGGCGCGGCCGTGATCGCGATCTCGCCGGCGCCGGATCTGGTGCTCGACGCGTTGACGATGTTGGGCGCCATCGGCTTCACCTGGGAACACGACGTGCACCTGTACTGGCGGCGGGCCATCAGTCTGGCGGGATCGATCGGCCCGGCGAACCGCTGGGCGCGGCGGCTGGGGGAGCTCACATGCACCCAGACGCGCGACATGTCGGTGAATCTCGGCGACGCGGAACCCGAATTCCGTTCCTGGGTGGCCGAGACGCTCGATGCGGCCCTGCAGCTGCGCAACGACAAACCCGCACCGCATGGCGATTATGAGCACCTTGCCACCGGAGCGCAACGCACGCTGATCGCCGAGGCCGGCCTCATGGCACCGCACTGGCCGGCACCGTGGGGCGTCGACGCGGATCCGCTGAAACAGCTCATCATCGACGAGGAGTTCGCCAAGCGACCCGCCCTGGTTCGGCCCTCGCTGAACATCGCCGAATGGATCCTGCCCTCGGTGCTGGCCGCCGCGCCAAAAGACTTGCAGGAGCAGCTGATCCCGGCGACCCAACGGGGCGACATCCTGTGGTGCCAGCTGTTCAGCGAGCCGGGAGCCGGCTCCGACCTCGCGTCGCTGGCCACCCGCGCGACCAAGGTCGATGGCGGCTGGCGGATCAACGGTCACAAGATCTGGACATCGTTGGCCCAATACGCCGACCTGGGCGCCCTCCTCGCGCGCACCGACCCCGAGGCCAGCAAGCACCGTGGGATCGGCTATTTCATCCTCGACATGCGCTCCCCGGGGGTGGAGATCCAGCCGATCAAGACGGCGACGGGCCAGGCACATTTCAACGAGGTGTTTCTCAACGACGTGTTTGTTCCCGACGAGATGCTGCTCGGCGGCCCGACCGACGGCTGGAGCCTGGCGATCGCCACGATGGCCGAAGAGCGTTCGGCCATCAGCGGATACGTCAAGTTCGACCGGGCCGTCGCGCTGCGCCGACTCGCCGCTCAACCCGGACCCGACCGCGACGACGCGCTGCGCGCACTCGGTGAGCTCGACGCCTACACCAACGCGATCAGGGCGCTCGGGGTGCGCGAAACCATCCGGCTGCTCGACGGCCAGGCCTCCGGTCCGGCGTCCAGCATCGCCAAGGTCGCGATGAACGTGCTGCTGCGGCGCACCTTCCAGGCCACGCTGCAGCTCACCGGGCAGGTCGCCATGGTCGACGACCCCGACGCCGCGGTGGTGGAGCCCTATCTGCATCTGCCGGCCGAGCTGATCGGTGGCGGAACCAGGGAGATCCAGCTCAACATCATCGCGCAGATGATCCTCGGATTACCCCGAAAGTAGGACAGCTCATGGGATTACGTGGCGAAGCCGCGATCGTCGGGTACGTCGAACTTCCTCCCGAACGGATGACCAAGGCAACGCCCGCCCCGTTTGCCCTCGAACAATGGGCGGAACTCGGCGCCACCGCACTCGCCGACGCGGGTCTGCCCTTCGAGGTCGTCGACGGCATCGTGGCGTCACACCTGGCCGAGTCGGAGATCTTCGTCCCGTCCACCATCGCCGAATACCTCGGCGTGGGAGCGAGGTTCGCCGAACACGTGGACCTGGGCGGGGCCAGCGCCGCGGCCATGGTGTGGCGCGCCGCCGCCGCCGTCGAACTCGGCATCTGTGACGCGGTGCTGTGCGCGCTGCCCGCCCGCTACATCACCCCGATGTCACCCAAAAAGCCCAGAACCCTGGGTGACGCATTGTATTTCGGGTCATCGAGCAACCAATACGGCTCTCCCCAGGCCGAATTCGAGATCCCCTACGGAAACCTCGGCCAGAACGGCCCGTACGGCCAGGTCGCCCAGCGCTATGCGGCGATCTACGGATACGACGAGCGGGCGATGGCCAAGATCGTCGTCGATACGCGCACCAACGCCAACCACACCGACGGTGCGATCTGGAAGGACAAGCCGCTGACCGTCGATGACGTCCTGGCCAGCCCGGTGATCGCGGACCCGCTGCACATGCTGGAAATCGTCATGCCGTGCGTGGGGGGCGCCGCCGTCGTAGTCGCCAACGCCGACGTTGCCCGGCGCTCACGCCATCGGCCGGTGTGGATCAAGGGTTTTGGCGAACACGTGCCGTTCAAGACGCCGACCTACGCACAGGATCTGCTGCACACCCCGATCGCCGCGGCCGCCGACACGGCGTTCGCCATGACGGACCTGACTCGCGAGCAGATGGACATGGTTTCGATCTACGACTGCTACACCATCACCGTGCTGCTCTCGCTCGAAGATGCGGGTTTCTGCGAGAAGGGCAAGGGGATGGAGTTCGTCGCCGGCCATGACCTCACCTTCCGCGGCGATTTCCCGCTCAATACCGCGGGCGGCCAATTGGGTTTCGGCCAGGCGGGTTTGGCCGGCGGCATGCACCACGTCTGCGACGCCACCCGCCAGATTATGGGCCGCGCCGGGGCGGCACAGGTCGGCGACTGTCACCGCGCCTTCGTCTCCGGCAACGGCGGAATCCTGTCCGAGCAGACCACGCTCATCCTCGAGGGAGACTGATCACCGATGACCACCTTCGAGCGGCCGATGCCCGTCAAAACTCCTACCAGCGCCCCCTTCTGGGACGCGCTCGCCGAGCACCGCGTCGTCATCCAGTATTCGCCCTCCCTGCAGGCGTATGTGTTCTATCCCCGGGTACGTGCACCGCGCACCCTCGCCGACGACCTGGAATGGCGCGAGATCTCCGGGATGGGAACGCTGTACTCCTACACGGTGGCCCACCGGCCGGTCAGCCCCCACTTCGCCGACGCGGTGCCGCAGCTACTCGCCATCGTCGAATGGGACGAGGGCCCAAGGTTTTCCACCGAGATCGTCAACGCCGACCCGGCCCGCCTGCGGGTGGGGATGCGGGTGAGGCCGGTCTTCTGCGACTATCCGGAACACGACGTCACCCTGCTGCGTTACGAGCCGGCCGACTGACGCTCAGGTCGACGCCCGCACCACCAGGTGGGCGATGTCCGTCGGCTCGGGGGAGGGTGGGGCAGGTTGCCCCAGCCGCTCGAAGACGGCGGCGAGGGCGGCGTCGGCGACCGCGCAGGGATCGAATTGGACGGTGGTCAGCGGCGGCGTGCTGACCATGCCCATGGGGCTGGCGTCGACGCCCATCACCGCGAGGTCGCTGGGGCACCGCAGCCGTGCTTGATGGATGCCGTAGAGGACGAGGCAAGCGATCTCGTCGCTCTGGGCGCAGACGGCGGTGACCCCGTTGCCCACCCATCCGGTGACGACGTCGGCGGCGTTGTCCAGGGTGACCTGGTCCACCCGCACGGGTGGGAGGTCGCGCAGTTGCGCGGCCCGCGAGACGCCTTCGAACCAGTAGTCACCCAGCGGCCTCCACCGGGCAATTCCGGTATAGGCGAAGGCGATTCGGCGGTGGCCACGTTCGACGAGGTGCTCGATGCGCATCTCGCCGACCGAGAGATGCGGGTTGTTGAGTGCGGGCAGCGTCCCGATCTCGATGTGCGGGATCCCGGCCTTGGTCACCGCTTCGCGGGCGGCCGCGCTCAGCGGGAAGAGACTGGTGATCGCGACGGGGTCCAGGTTCTCGATTGCATCGACGACATGATGATCGTCGTCGGTCTCGAAAACCTGGACCTGAAGCAAACCTTGGCGGGCCAGCGCCGTGGTCATGCGGCTGCCGGCCTGCATCGGCATCTCGCCCACGGCCACGTGCGGAACCACATAGAGCACCACACCGCTTTTGCCGCGCGCGAGATTGCGGGCGGCGAGGTTGGGCCGGTACCCCAGCAGCTTCGCGGCGCGGTAGACGGCATCGCGGGTTTCGGGGGAGATCCGCCGGCCCTGCGCGTTGTTCAGCACATAGCTGACCGTGGCGGTCGACACGCTGGCCAATCGGGCCACGTCCGCGGTGGTCGGACGCGCCGCTTTGTTGGTGCTCAACTTGCGCTACCTTCCGGACCCGGTCATGCCCCATGGTGGCATGCGAGCCCGATCGGCACCGCAGATGTGGTGCCGTCCGACGTCGGCAGACCGCCCCGGTAGAGACTATTAGTCCATGTTCATCCGAACCGCGGGGCAGCCGCAACGCCGCCTCGCAAGCGACCACCGGGGCGAGCGTGTATCGTTGCCATGCAGTAAAAGAGGCGGGGCGCACGCACCACGTCCGCCGCGGCCCGGCCGGTTGACACTGTGACGAATACCATTATCTACTAGTCACTAGAAACAGACCGAGGAGCGCGGCATGAACAAGGACGATCTGATCCTGATCAGCGTGGATGATCACATCGCCGAGCCGGCCGACATGTTCGACGCCCACGTCCCCGTTAAGTACAAGGACCGCGCCCCGCGGGTGGTCCTCGAACCCGATGGCATCCAGCAGTGGTACTACGGCGAGGTCCGCGGGCGAAACATGGGTCTGAACGCCGTGGCCGGCAAGCCGCGCGAGATGTACAACATCGACGCCTCGCGCTACGACGAGATGCGGCCGGGCTGTTTCAATGTCGACGAGCGGGTCCGCGACATGAATGCCGGCGGCCAGCTGGCGGGGCTGAACTTTCCGAACTTCACCGGCTTCTCCGGCCAGGTCCTCAACCAGGGGCCCGACCGCGAGGCCAACCTGGTGATGATCAAGGCCTACAACGACTGGCACGTCGACGAATGGTGCGGGGCGTATCCGGGCCGGTTCATCCCCTGCGGCATCCTGCCGCTGTTCGACGTGGCCGAGGCGGCAAAAGAAGTCAAACGCTTGGCCGACAAGGGTTGTCACGCGGTGACGTTCTCAGAGAATCCGGAAGCGTTGCAGATGCCCAGCATTCACACCAAGTACTGGTATCCGCTTTTCGAGGCCGCGTGTGAGAACAAGACGGTGCTGTGCACGCACGTCGGCTCCGCCTCGCGCTCTCCGCAGGTGTCGACGGACGCACCGCCCAGCGTGCAGATGACGGCGTCGTCGATGATGAGCATGTTCACCTTCACCGAACTGATCTGGGCCGAATTCTGGGCGGACTTCCCGCAATTGAAGTTCTCACTCACCGAGGGCGACGTCGGCTGGATACCGTACTTTCTCTGGCGCGCCGAGCACGTGTACAACCGTCACTCAGGGTGGACCCTGGCGACGTTCCCGCCCGGCTACAGTGGTCCCACCGATGTGTTCAAGCGGCACTTCTACACCTGCTTCATCAGCGACAAGGTCGGCGTACACAACATGGATTGGTTCAACGAGGACATGCTGTGCTGGGAATCCGACTTCCCGCACTCTGACAGCAACTGGCCGTTCGCGCCGGAGGACGTCATCGCCACCATGGGCCACCTCGACGACCGGGTCATCAACAAGATCACCCATGAAAACGCCATGGCCGCGTACTCATTCGACCCGTTCCGGCACATCCCGAAGGACCAGGCGCGGGCCGGCCGCCTGCGCGCGCAGGCCACCGATGTCGACGTGGTGACCCACGTCGGCCGCCACGCCAGCCAGCGCGACCGGGACGCGTGGACCCGGATGACGCAGTTCGCCCTGCAGGCCGGGGCCGCCGCGCCCGTGACGGCGGAGGTGGCCGGGATCGCCGGGCGCGCCACCACCCTGGGTAACTGAACGTGACAGGTGCGGCGCCGTTCGCGGATTGGCGCGTGCTGGAATTGTGCAACGGTCTGGCGGTGTCCTACTGCGGCAAGATGTTCGCCGACGCCGGCGCGGAAGTGGTGAAAATCGAAGCACCGCAGGGCGACTCGCTGCGCGGCTGGTCGGCCGGCGGCCCCCCCGGGGCGCTGTTCGGATACCTGGCCGCCGGCAAGAAGTCCGTGGTCAACCACGACCAGGCCGAGGTCGCGTCCCTGCTGGCGGGAGCCGATCTCGTGCTCACCGACCTGACCGACGGATGGACGCTGGACGGCATCACCGCACACACCGCCGCGTCGGCGGTGGTGGTGGCCGTGACACCGTTCGGCACCACCGGCCCCTACGCCGAAAACCACGTCGCGGCCAACGAATTCATCCTGCAAGCGCTGTGCGGATCGATCGCCGGGCGCGGCTGGCCGGACGACGAACCGGTACAGGCCGGCGGCCGGCTCGGCGAATGGCTGGCGGCCACGTTCGCCGCCGCGGCCGCCGCGGCCACGGCGCGCCACGCCGCCCGCAGCGGCCGGGGTCAGGTCATCGACGTCTCGACGTACGAGGCCATGGTGATCGCCATGGGCGGCCTGTCGGCGATGTCGGCCAGCGTGCTGGGCGCCGATTCCCTCCTGCACGAACGCAGTTTGGAGCTGCCGTCGATCGTGCCCACCGCCGACGGCAGGGTCGGTTTCTGCACCATCACCGCGCAGCAGTTCCAGGACTTCCTGGTGATGATCGACCGCGCCGACTACGTCGACGACGCCGAGCTGGCATCCTTTGCCGGACGGGTCGCGCGCCGCGACGAGTTCCTGGACATGGTCACCGCATGGACTCGGAGCCGCACCACCCAGGAGATCGTCGACCTCGCCGTGGCCTTCCGGATTCCGGTGGCCCCCATCGCGTCTCCCGACATGCTGCCCAAAGTCGACCACTTCGTGGAACGCGGCGTGTTCGTCGAATCGCCGGACGGGGTGCTGGCGCCGCGGGTGCCGTATCGCAGCGAGGCCATTGCGACGAGGGCGCCCGCGCGGCCGCCGGCACTCGGCGCGGACACCGGACGGCTGCGCTGGCCGGCGCGACCCGAGCCGCCCGGCATCGCCGATGCTGATGTCCTGCCGCTGTCCGACGTGCGGATCACCGACTTCACCGCGTTCTGGGCGGGCCCGGTCGCCACGCAGCTGCTCGGCGCGCTGGGCGCCGATGTGATCAAAATCGAGGGTGTCCGGCGGCCCGACGGCATGCGGTTCTCCGCGGGGCGCCCGCCCGACTGGGACCAATGGTGGGAGTGGGGCCCAGTCTTCTTGTGCAGCAACAACAACAAGCGCGGGGTCAGTATCGATCTGGGCACCGAGGCCGGGCGCTCCGTCGCGCTGGAGCTCATCGCGGCCAGCGATCTCGTCATCGAGAACTTTTCACCCCGGGTGATGGCGAATTTCGGCCTGGAATGGGACGCGGTCCGCGCGGCCAACCCGCGGGCCGTCATGGTGCGGATGCCTGCGTTCGGGCTCGATGGCCCGTGGCGCGATCGCGTCGGCTTCGCGCAGACGATGGAACAGGCGACGGGCATGGCGTGGATGACCGGCCACGCCGACGGTCCGCCGGTGATTCCGCGCGGAGTGTGCGACCCGATCGCCGGCCTGCACGCCGCCTTCGCCGCTGTGGCCGCGCTGACGATCCGCGACCGCGAGGGCGCCGGCATGCAGGTCGAATCGACCATGGTCGAGGCCGCGCTCAACGTGGCCGCCGAGATGCTGGTCGAGTATTCCCGCAACGGGATCGCCCTGCGGCGCAACGGCAACCGCGGCCCCGGTGCGAGCCCCCAGGGAGTGTACCGCTGCCGCGGCGACGACGAATGGGTCGCGCTCGCCGCGCTGGACGCTCATGACCGCGCGTCACTGGCGGGGCTCCTCGACCAGCCGGACCTGCACGACACCGGCTGGGACGAGCGGGCCGACGACATCGACAAACTGATCGCCGATTGGGCCGCGACGCGCTCGGTGACCGACGCGGTCGAAGCGCTGCGCGCCGCCGGTGTGGCCGCCGCCCGCGTCACCCCGGCCGCGGCGCTGCTGACCGACCCGCACCTGCGCGCCCGCGGCTTCTGGGAGACGGTCGACCATCCGGTCGCGGGGTCTTTCCTGTGCACGGGAATGCCTTTCGCGTTCCTCGGCCGGCCGCGGCGCTGGATCCGGCGGGTGCCGCCGCTCTACGGGCAGCACACCGGTGAGGTGCTCACCGACATTCTCGGGCACAGCGAGGAGGAGCTGGCCGGATTGCGGCGGTCGGGCACCATCAGCGACCGGCCGGCGGGTCTGTGATATGGCGGTCAGCCTGTGCGTGCCGCCCCGCGCCGGAGAGCTGTGCGCGCCGGTGCGCTTCCTGGTGCGTCAGGATTCCGTGGTGATGGAGCTGACCGCGCGCCACCGCATCACCAGCGTCGAATGGGACGAGGACGAACACGCGGTGGCGATGGTCGTCGAGATCACCGACCCGCAGACTGCGCGACCGGTGGACGTGCGGATCGACGTCTTGGAAGAGGTTGTCGAAAAGGCTACGGAAGCGGCGGCAGGGCACCCCGCCGCACCCGCCACAATTATTGGCACCATCACCCGCGACGGGAGACGATACGAGGTCAGGGGCACCTACCTCGGTGTCGTCGCGGACGAAAACTGAACGGCGGTAACGGGAATGGGGCAGCAGTGAGCGCGACGAAGCGCACCGCGGCGATCGTCGGGGTGCACAACACCCGGCAGGGGCGGAGGCTGGACGGCGAAACGTCACGCGGCCTTGCGATCAAGGCGATCCTGGGCGCGCTCGACGATGCCGGCCTGGCCCTCGACGACGTCGACGGCATCAGCGCCAGCCCGCAGTCGACCTCGTTGATCTACGACCTGCGCATCGGCCCGGCCTGGCAGGGCCTGGCTTTCGGGGTCGGCATGATCACCGAGGCGGTCACCGCCATCGAGCACGGCATGGCCGACGTGGTGGTGCTGGTCGCTGCGCAGGCCGGCGAATACCGCGACCACGAGGCCACCGCGCCGTGGACCCGGCCCGAAAACGAATTCGTCGCGCCCTGGGGCATGTTCACCACCGCCGAGTTCGCCCTTATCGCCCGGCGGCACATGCACGTCTACGGGACGACGCGCGAACAACTTTCGATCGTGGCGGCGACCGTCCGCAACAACGGCTCACGCAACCCCGAGGCCGTCTACTACCAACGCGGCCCCTTCGCGCCGGAGGACATCACGGCGTCGCGTCCCATCGCGGACCCGTTCCATCTTCTGGACTGCGCGACCACCTCCGAAGGTGGGTGTGCGCTCGTCGTGGCCAACCTCGACGCCGTCGACGTCAAGAGCCAACCCATCTACGTTCTGGGCAGCGGCGCGGACTTTCACGGACCGTCCTACCAGCACCCGCCGGCGTACGACCTCGCCGGGCGGCGCGGCGATCACGTGAACGGGGTGGTGGGCCGGCGCGCCGCCGAGTGCGCGTTCAGCCACGCCGGGGTGTGCCGGGACGACGTCGACGTGCTGGAACTCTACGACCCGTTCTCCTTCGAAATCATCCGTCAGTTGGAAGCTTTCGGCTTCTGCGGCGACGGCGAGGGCGGACCGTTCGTCGCCGATGGCCACATCGCCATCGACGGTAGCCATCCGATCACCACCGACGGGGGAACGATGTCGTTCAGCCACGCGGGCTCCAACCCGCAAATGATGCAGCGCGCCATCCGGGCCGTCCAGCAATTGCGCGGCCACGCCGGTGATCTTCAAGTCCCCGATGCCCACATCGCGTTGTGCAGCAACGGGGGAGCGGGGGCCTTGTTCACGACGGTGCTGATTCTGGGAGACGAGCCACGGTGACCTCTGATCCATTGCGACCCCAGGCCGGGCCGGTTCCGCACGCGAGCAGCCAGGTCAGCGTGCCGTTCTGGGAGGGCTGCCGATCGAAGGAACTGCGCTACCAGGGTTGCGCGGCGTGCGGCCTGGCGAACTTCCCACCGACCGAGCATTGCCGCCAATGCCTTTCGGAGGACCTCGGCTGGCGGCAGGGCAGCGGCACAGGCGAAATCTACAGCTGGACGGTCGTTTATCGGCCCGTGACGGCGGAGTTCGAACCGCCGTATGCGCCGGCGATCGTCACCCTCGACGAGGGTTATCAGATGCTGACCAACATCGTCGGTGTGCCCCCGGAGGACATCGAGGTCGGCCTGCGCGTGCGGGTGCAATTCCACGACGTCGGCCCCGACGTGACCCTTCCCTACTTCACCGCCGAAGAAACCGACAGTTCGTGAGTCCCCGCACCAGCAACGGACTTCCGGTCACCGCCTACCTGGTCCTGGGCGTGCTGGCGGCCAACGACGAACAATTGACCGCCGGCGAGATCAAGATGCGCGCTGAACTGTCGGTCGGCCACTTCTACTGGTCACCGTCGGTCAGCCACGTGCGGCGCGAACTGACCCGGCTGCTCGCCCGGGGAATGGTCAGCGAGACCGGCGCCCAGTCCGGCAAGCGCGCCATCACCCTGTACGAGACCACCGAGGCCGGACTCGACGCGCTGCGCCGCTGGGTGCAGCATTTCCCCGGCCAGGACCAAGTCGTCATCAAACACCCGGTCATCCTGAAAACCTGGCTGGCCCGCGGCGAGGACCCCGACCACGTCCTGGACACCCTGGACCGCCACCTCGACGCCACCCGCGCGCGGCTCGACGAGGCGCTGTGGTCGCGGCAGCGTTCCCACGAGCTCGGCATCACCGACGACCCCGAACAGCGGTACTCCTTCGCCGTTTTGGACTACGCGATCCGCGGGCTGTACGCGGAGATCTCCAACATCTCCCAGCTGCGCGACGAGATCGCCGCCGGCACGAGCCGCGATCCGGTCAAACGGGTGCGACGGTCGAAGGGGCAGATCCGCCGTCGGGCACCGCGGAACCCGGGCTAACGGTGTAGGCCGTCCCCCGGGATTCACGCTCCCACAACACTTCTCCCTCGCCGATCGCGGTTCCCTGGGCGATCAACTGGCGCTTGAGCACTTTGTGGGTGGCGGTGCTGGGCAGGTCGGTGGCGATGCGCACGTAGCGCGGCCGGGCCTTGGGGGACAGGTCGGCCTGCTGGTCCAGGAACGCTTCGAATTCGTGGGGCGCGAGGCTGTGGCCGTCGTTGAACACGATGGCAGCCATCACCTGATCGCCGACATGACCGTCCGCGACGGCGTAAATCGCGACCCGGTTGATTGCTTTGTGCCGCAGCAGGATCCGCTCGATGGGCGCGGCGGCCAGGTTCTCGCCATCGACTCGCATCCAGTCGGCGGTGCGGCCGGCCAGGTAGATCCAGCCGCCGGCGTCGCGGTAGGCCAGATCACCCGACCAGTACATGCCGTGGCGCAGGCGCTCGGCGTTGGCGTCCGGGTCGTTGTAGTAGCCGGTGAAGAAACCCGAGCCCGCCGTGTTCACCAACTCGCCCACCGCTTCGTCGGCGTTGACGAGGGCGCCGTCGGCGTCGAACCGTGCGACCGCGCATTCGGTGACGGTGTCGCTGTTGTAGATCGCCACGCCGTCGGCACCGCGGCCGATCGACCCCTTCGGCGTGCCGGGTTCGCGGATCACGATGACGGCGTTCTCGGTCGATCCGAAGCCGTCCTCGACCTGCACGCCGAAGCGGCGCCCGAACTCCTCGATGTCCTTGTCGTTGGCCTCGTTGCCGAATGCCACCCGCAGCGGGTTGTCGGCGTCGTCGTCACGTTCGGCGGTGGCCAGGATGTAGGCCAGCGGCTTGCCGACGTAGTTCATGTAGGTGGCGCCGTGGCGACGGATGTCGTCGAGGAAGTTGCTCGCCGAAAACTTCGCCGGCACGATCGCGGCACCCGAGCACACCGCGGGCGCCCATCCCGCGACCACCGCATTGGAGTGGAACAGCGGCATCGACACGTAGCAGGTGTCCTGGCCGGTGAGGGTGAACCGCTCGGCCAGGCTGAGGCCGGCGACCGTGGCCATGAAGTGAGATACCTGAACCGCCTTGGGATTTCCGCTCGTTCCCGAGGTGAAGATCATCATGAAGGCGTCCATAGCGGTGACCTGCCGATGCGGAGTCAGCTCGCCGGCGGCGTCGATGAACTCGGTCCACTGCGGCGACGAGGTGTCGAGGATCCGTGTGTCGGCCAGGTCCAGACCGTCCAGCAGCGGGCGGTGTTCGGCGTCGGTCACCACGAACTGACAGTCGGCGCGGCGGACGTCGGCGGCCAGCGCCTCACCGCGCCGCGTGGTGTTCAGGCCGCACAGCACGTAGCCGCCGAGCCCGGCCGCGGCCATTTGGCTCAACATCTCGGGGGTGTTGCCCAGCAGGGCGCCGACGTGCACGGGCCGCGCCGGGTCGGCGGCGGCCAACAGGGCGGCGGCGCGCGCGGTCGACCCCTCCAGGTATTGTCGCCAACTCCACTGCGCATCACCGTATTTCACCGCGATCGACGGATCGGCGAGGCGCTTGCGCAGCAGCGCTTGAATCGTGTCGTCAGCCATCGGTCCGATTCACCCTCACTATGCCTGTCATACGAGACGAGACGGTCCGTCTTATAGTAGCCGTCCGGTGGCGACCGGTGCGCCGCCTATCCGCCCACCATCATCAGGCCGCCGTCCACCGCCAGCAGTTGCCCGGTGATGAAGCCCGAACCGGGCCCGGCCAGAAAGACCAGCATCGGCCCGAGGTCGCGGGTGGGCTCGCCCAGCGTCCCGCCCAGCGGGATCATCATCTTCATCTGCTGGTCGATCAGGGCCGCGGCCTCCGGGCCGAGGAAATCCCGCAGCCGATCCGCACCCGGCGTCTGCACGGCCGGTGCCAGGGCATTGACGGTGATGTTGTCGGCGGCCCACGCCTTGGCGGCCGACCGCGTCCACGCCTGGACCGCGCCCTTCGTCGCGGCGTAGACGGCCGAGATCGGGCTGCCCATAACGGCTTCCGACGAGCCGAAGTTGATGATCCGCCCGCCCTTGGGGTCTTGGTCCTTCATGACGGCGTAGGCGGCCTGGTTGGTGAGGATGGTCGCCTTGACATTGGTGTCTAGCAGGGACGAGATGTCGTCGGCGCCGATATAGCCGGGAATGCCCGCCTGCCAGAGTCCCGCGGCGTTCACCAGCACGTCGAGTCCGCCCAGGTGTTGCGCCGCGGCGGTGACCGTGGCCGAGACGGCGTCGGGATCACGCGCATCGCACTGGAACCACTTGGCGGCGAGGCCTTCCCGCGGCGGCGTCTGGTGATAGGTGGCGGCCACCTCGGCGCCCGCCTCGGTCAGGACCCCCACCGCGGCCGCGCCGATCCCGGTGGCGGCTCCGGTCACCAGAATCCGCCGGCCTCGCAGCATGTTTTCCATGCCCGCGAGCGTAACGCCACGGCGAAATCCCGCTCGAATTTTCGCCGTGGCGTTACGGCCGCCGCCCAGAAGTCGTTACGGCCGCAACCCAGAAGGCCTTACGTGCGCACCGCGACCGTCGAGAGCAGATCGGCCAGGCGGTCGGGCTGATCGACCATAGAAAAGGTCCGGGCTCCGTCGATCACCTCGAGGCGGGCGTTGGGAATGGTCGCCGCCAGCCGGGCACCGTCCTCCTGCTCGAAGAACACGTCGTCGGCCGACCATGCGATGAGCGTCGGCTTGTCGAAGTCGTAGAGCCGGGCCGCCACCGTCGTCGTCACCTCGGTGCGCAATGACAGGGTGAACTGACGCAAGTCCTCGGCGACCGCCGGCAGCGACAGCCCCGGGCGCACCCATTGCTCGGTGAGGTCGTCGATGTTGCGGTGGGCCAGGCCATCGAACGCCCGCTTGCGCACGGTCGGCACCCGCATGGCCTGGGTGACGGCCCGGAACGTCGTCTTCGACTTGGCCGCCAGGATCACCGGTTTGAGGATCGGCGGTGGAAAGTGTTCGAACGCATCGCAACTGGTCAGCACGAGCGCGCCCAGCCGCTCGCGGTGATGCACGGCCACCAGCTGGGTGACGACACCGCCGGTGTCGTTGCCGACGAGCACCACGTCCTCGAGGTTGAGCGCGTCGAGCACCTCGGCGACCATGCCGGCGACGCCGGTGATGGTGCGATCGGCGCCGCGGCGCAGCGGCTCCGGGTGCGCGCCCAGCGGCCAGGTCGGGGCGATGCACCGCAGGCCGCGGCCGGCCAGCCGCTCGCTGACCTGGCGCCACAGTTGGCCGCCCATCATGTACCCGTGCACGAAGACGACGGGCCTGCCGTTCGCGGGTCCGGTTGCTTCGTAATGAATGGTTCCGGCACTAATGTCGATCGTCGACATATGAGGACTCCTACTTCAGAGATACACTTACAAACAGGCTGTCTGTTCGTAAGTTACCAACAGGCTGTATGGAAAGCAAGAGACGCACCCAGGAGGAGCGCTCCGCGGCGACGCGTGAAGCGCTGATCGCGGCTGCCCGCAAGCTTTGGGGTCTGCGGGGTTACGCGGAGGTGGGTACGCCCGAGATCGCCTCGGCCGCCGGGGTCACGCGGGGCGCGATGTATCACCAATTCGCCGACAAGGCAACGCTATTCCGTGAGGTCGTCGAGGTCGTCGAGCAGGATGTGATGGCGCGGATGGCCGTCGTGGTCGCCGAGGCGGGGGTGGCGACGCCGACGGCCGCGGTCCGGGCCGCGGTCGATGCCTGGCTCGAGGTGTCCGCCGATCCCGAAGTGCGGCAACTGGTCCTGCTGGACGCGCCGAGTGTGCTCGGCTGGGCGGGATTCCGCGACGTCGCACAGCGTTACAGCCTGGGGATGACCGAGCAGATGCTCGGCGAGGCGATCCGGGCCGGCGAGTTGGCCGAGCAACCGGTGCGGCCGCTGGCCCACGTGCTGATCGGGGCACTCGACGAGGCGGCGATGGTCATCGCCACCGCCGACGACCCGGACCGTACCCGGGGCGAGACCCGCGAGGTGCTGCACCGCCTCATCGACGGGATGTTCAACGCGCGCTGACGGCGGGTTCAGTCACCGCGAACGTGGGCGACGCCGGCGATGACGCCTTGGATGAGCCGGTCGAGGTGCTCGGGGTCGTCGACGGCCGGCTGGCCCGCGACGAAGGTCAGCATGATTCCGTTGATGAAGGCCAGGGTGGCGGTCGCCTGGTCGTCGACCAACGCCGGATCCGGCGCGCTGCCCTCGGGGTGCCACTGGGTGACGACGTCGCGGGCCAGGGCGTAGAGCCGATCCGCCGACTCACTCAGCGCCGCCGCCAGTTCGGGGTCCCGGCCGGCCAGCAGCGCCAGCTCGTAGCGGGCCTTGGCGCGGGTCAGCCAGGGTTCGCTGTTGACGTACATGACGATGCGGGCCAGCCCCGCGGTGCCGGTGAATTGGGTGGCGTGGTCCTCGGCCAGCTCGGCCATCATCGAAAAGTCGGCGACGTCGAGTTCGGCCAGGCGGGTCGCCATGGCGTGCACCAGCGCCCTGCGGGTCCTGAAGTAAAACGATGTGGTGCCCGCCGGCACGCCGGCGTGGTCGTCGACCTTCGGGTGGCTGACGCCGTGTACCCCGTTGCCGCCCAGCAGTTCGATCGCGGCGTCGGCGAGTTGGCGGCGCCGCTCGGGCGCGTTGTGCTTTCTGCGTGCAGCGATGCGCCCCAGTTTATCGACGCCACCGGCGGCCGCGCGTTAGAACTGACCGCAGTTCGGTGTGCTGGGTTCCCCGTTGAAGCGGGCCGCGATCCACTGCATGGCCGGTTCCCCGTCGACCAGCATGGGCAGGGCGTGGTTGATGACGAGCTTGTTGAGGAAGGGCGGCTCTTCGTTGGAGCGGAATTCGACGTCGGCGTCCTGGGCACACCAGTCGCGTCCGAGTTGGTTGGCCGCGGTCCACGGCACCAGCGGGTCGTAGCGGTTGCTGTTGATGAGCACCGGCGCGTTGGGTTTGTAGCGCCCGAGCCGCTGCGCCTCGAACAGGCTGCTGAACGGCTCCTCGTTGACCAATTGGTTGATGTCCTCGGTGAAGTAGGGCTGGATGTGGCGAAACATGAAGTCCAGCAGGGTCTGACCGACGCATTGGCGCGATACCGATTCCAGCATCGCCAGGCCGCGCGGGGTCATCTTGGAGCGGATGGTGTCGGCGAATTCCGGGTAGGCGGCCATCACGCTGTTGAGCGCGTATCCGACGACGCCGACCAGCACGCTGCCGTCCGCGTAGGGCAGAAGTTCCTTGAGGTTGGCGGGCGGCGCCCCGGCGTAGGTGCCCACGATGCGCAGCTCGGGCGCGTATTGCGACGCGAGCTCGGCCGCCGACGCCGTCGCGCCGCCGCCCTGCGAATAACCCCAAAACGCCACGGGCCCATGCGGATCCAGCGAGGTGCCGGGCAGCCGCATGGCGGCACGGGCCGCGTCGAGCACGGCCTGTCCCTCGGCCACCCGCCCCACGTACGTGTGCATCGACGCGGTGCCGAGACCCTCGTAGTCGGTCATCACAATGGCGAACCCACGCGCGACCATGGTGGCGACGAACAGCTCCTCGTAGTTGAACATGATGTCCCAGCCACCCGAATAGTGGATGCCCTGGTTGAACATTCGCGAGGGGGCGCACTGATTGCCCTGCCCCTGGGTGCCCGGTGCGTAGCTGATCAGCGGGCGCGGCCCGCCGCCCGGCCAGTCGTTGTAGGGCTCGAAGTAGGTGCCCGTCACCGCGATCGGGTTGCCGCGGGTATCGGTGCTGCGGTACATGATTCGCGTGCCGGTCGCCATGATCGCGCCCAGCTGGCCCGACGGTTCCAGCACCAACCGCGACGGTTCTGTGCGGATGAGGTCGCCGGGCTGACCGGGCGGCAGCGGATCGGGCGCGGCATAAAAGTCCGCGTACTGCGGCTCGTCCCCGCCGTCGGCGCGCGCAATTCCACCTCCCACCAGCGTCGAAGCAATTATCAGCAGCACTGTTAAAACTCCCCCGGCCCGATGCATTACGGAACGGTAACAATGGACCGCCCGCCAGCGGAAGAGCAATCTCTAATTTTTTAGAGATTAGGACGGCATAACGGTGAATCCGGACGAAGAATTGCCGTTAGCCGCCGCGGTCAGGGCGTCTTGAGGAACACGTCGTTGAGCGTGACGGTGCGAAGGTTCCGCTCGCGGATGATGTCGACGAGTTGCGGATAGACGTGGGTCACCGGCAGATGATTGAGGTGCCCGATGACGATGGCCTGCGGCGTGAAGTACTGATCGGCCATCTGCACGATGTAGTCCTCGGTGATCAACGTCGAATCCGAGAGCGAACCCGACCACAAGGTGGGGACCTTGTAACCGAGGTCGGCGGCCACGGCATCCACCTCGGGGTTGCGTTTGGCGTAGGGCGGGCGCCAATAGGGTTTGGCGCCAATGCCGTACGTCTTCTTCAAAAACGCGTCGTTTCGAGTGAGCTGTTCGGCGACTTGCTCTCTGGTCAGCGTGGTCAGGTCCGGGTGTGACCAGGTGTGGTTACCGAGTTGGATCTGCCCGCTGTCCACTAACGGCCGGAGCAGCTCGGAGTTTTCGGTCCACGAGTCGTAGATCCCGTTCACGAAGTACGTCAGCCGCACGCCGGTGTCCCTGGCGAACTGCGTGTAGGCGCGCACCACTTCGCTGTTCACGCCGTCGTCGACGGTCAGCGCGAGCAGGTCGCCCTCGCCCGGGAGTCTCGTCAGCGCGCCGCCGCCGGGCAGTGGGATGCGGGCGCTGAGCGGCGGGGGCGGCAGCAGCGCCTGCGGGGCGGTCGGGCCCGACGTCGGGATGTCGACCCCGGGCGTCTGGGCGAATGTGCGCGGCTGCGGGTCGACGATGAGCCGCGCCGTCCCGACGCCGGCAACCACCGACGCGGCGAGCGATCCAAGGAACTGGCGGCGGTTCATGGTAGCGACGAGGCGATGTCGATCGAAGGCAAGCGCGTGCGCAGAAAAGGAGAATTCGGCCCGGTTATTCGGAAACGGATTGCGGCGCGTTGCGTACCAAGCGCGTCCCCGCGGGAACCGCCGTGAGTGCAAAACACCGAGGCCACAGCAGCGAACCGTACCATTCGGGGGCCCAATAAGTCGGCTGCGTTACGGGAGGGTCAGCTGTGAATTCTCGGCGGCGGCCATTGCGGCTATTGACGGCGGACCGACCAGCGGGAATTAATGCGGTTCTCCCGGGCCGCGGCGCGGCAATTGCGCGGGTTCGGCGGCGGGAGTTCCGAGGGTGAAAGCCAGCCACGGCAGGGCGGTGGCAAACGCCTGGGCGGCAAACGGCCAGTCGTGCTTGCCCTCCTGGGTGACCACCGCGCAGGCGATGCCGTGCGCGGTGCCGACCGCGCACAGCGACCTCGCGGCGGCGTCCTGGCCCTCGGGGTTGGCGGCCGAATCGGTGCTGGACGCGGCGAGGGTGGGTGTGGCCTGTTCGGCGGCGTCGTGGGGATCCGAGGAGACGGGCACGTCGAACCATCCGGACAGGTCGGGGTAGTGACCGTGCTTCGTCATGACGGTGA
This sequence comes from Mycobacterium marseillense, assembly GCF_010731675.1. Lineage (NCBI taxonomy): Bacteria > Bacillati > Actinomycetota > Actinomycetes > Mycobacteriales > Mycobacteriaceae > Mycobacterium > Mycobacterium marseillense. Next base: position 3,794,698 of record NZ_AP022584.1, on the reverse strand, counting down.
CCGGGTCGAAGGCGGCCCACGCGGCCTGATCCCCGCCGAACAACCGGGCGACGGATTGGTCCTTGGACCCGACGTTGGGGCCTCGGTCGCCCGCGATGTCCACGAACGCGTTGAACAGCTCCGGATGCATGACGGCCAGGTCGACGGCGCAGGTGCCGCCCATCGACCAGCCGGCGACGCCCCAGTTGGTGCGGTCCGCGCTGACGCCGAAGTTGGACACCGTGAACGGGATGACGTCCTTGGCCAGGTGGTCGGCGGCGTTGCCGCGGCTGCCGTTGACGCACTCGGTGTCGTTGTCGAAGGACCCCGTCGGATCGACGAACACCAGCACCGGCGAAAAGCCGTGATGCGCGGCGGCGAAGTTGTCGATGGCGGTGAAGGCGCCGCCGGGGCCCAGCCAGTCGGCCGGGGTGTTGAAGGCCGAGCTGATCATCATGACGGCCGGCAGCCGGGGTGGGGGATTGCTGTTGAACCATGCCGGAGGCAGGTAAACCAATTCCCGCCGGTGCGCGAAATGGGAGGCGGCGGAGTCGATGTCGACCGGCACCACGACACCCTTGGTCGGCCTCGTCCCCGCGATCTGCATCTCGGTGACCCGCAGCCGGTCGACCTGGTCGGGCAATGGCACCGACGTCAGCTGATTCCACGCGGCCAGCGCCGTGGGAAAGTAGCCCACCCAGCCGTTCAGGGCCATGCCCGCGCACAGCACGCACAGCGGTATCGACAGCACCGCCAGCCCGCGGCGCCACCACCGCACGCCGCGCCAGCCCACCAGGAACACCGCGGCGGCCAAGCCGCTCATCGCGATCCACAGCCACAGCGTCGTCGGCGCCGGGTCCCCGGCTACCCCGAGCGAGGTGATGTACCACCGCGACAGCACGGTCACCGCGATGGCCGCGATCGCCGCCACGGGCAGCACGCGCTTGAGCCAGCCCGGCGCGCGCCATTGGATCGCGACGATCAGGACGAGTAATGCCAGGCCCTGCACGGCGGGCGGAAACCAGCCATGCAGCAGGGACAGTTGCCCGAAGAACTGCTCCAACGGTCGTGACCTTTGCTAGATCGATCGCTGCGCGAGGGGTGCGGTGATTGTCGTGAGTGTCGAGGGGCCGGTCGGGATCTGGCAGACGGCGGCCGGACTCACTATCCCACACGATCACGGCCGGCCGGCCCAACGCTCGGGCCGGTTCACGCGTCGGTGATGACGCTGGTGAACGAGCGCAGCCGCAGGCTGTTACCGACCACCAGAACGCTGGAGAGCGCCATGGCGGCACCGGCCAGCATCGGGTTGAGCATGCCCAGCGCGGCGAGGGGGATCGCGGCGATGTTGTAGCCGAAGGCCCACACCAGGTTGGCCTTGATGGTGGCCAGCGTCCGGCGCGAGAGCCGGATCGCGTCCACGGCCGCGCGCAGGTCGTCGCGGATCACGGTCAGGTCGGCCGCCTCGATCGCGACATCGGTGCCCGCGCCCATGGCCAGACCCAGATCGGCGGCGGCCAGGGCGGCGGCGTCGTTGACGCCGTCGCCGACCATGGCGACCACCTTGCCCTCGGCTTGCAGGCGCTGGACGGCCGCGACCTTGTCGGCGGGCATCGCCTCGGCGATCACCTGGGTGATGCCGAGTTCGTCGGCGATGCGGGCGGCGACGGCGTGGTTGTCGCCGGTGAGCAGCACCGGGTTCAGTCCGAGCCGTCGGAACTGGCGTACGGCCTCGCCGCTGGACGGTTTGACCGTGTCGGCGACCACCAGGAGGCCCCGGGCCACACCGTCCCAGCCCACGACGACGGCCGTCCTGCCCTCGCCCTCCGCGCGGGCTTTGGCCGCGGCGAGCGCGGCGTCGAGGCGCACACCGCGCTCGATGAGCAGGCTCGCGCGGCCGACCACGACGGCGTGACCGTCGACCGTGCCGTGCACGCCCATGCCGTGGACCCCCGCGAAGTCGGCGGGCGTGGGGAGCGCGCCGAGTTGCGTCGCGGCGGCCCGGGCGATGGCCTGCGCGATGGGATGTTCGGAGGCGGCTTCCAGGGCCCCGGCGTAGCGCAACAGCGTGGCGGGGTCGGTTCCCGCCCGGTCGATCACGTCGACCAGCGTCATCCGGCCCGTGGTGACGGTGCCGGTCTTGTCGAGCACGATCGTGTCGATCCTGCGGGTGGACTCGAGCACTTCGGGTCCCTGGATGAGGACGCCGAGCTGGGCCGCCCGGCCGGTGCCGACCAGTAGCGCGGTCGGAGTCGCGAGCCCCATCGCGCACGGGCAGGCGATGATCAGCACCGCGACGGCCGCCGTCAGCGCGGTCGTGGGCGTAAATCCCGCCGCGAGCCAGCCGCCCAGCGTCGCCACCGCGAGCACCAAGACGACGGGAACGAACACGCCGGAGACCCGGTCCGCGAGGCGCTGCACCCGGGCCTTGCCGGACTGGGCCCGTTCGACAAGTCTGGCCATCTGCGCCAGCTGGGTGTCGTCGCCAATCCCGGTGGCGCGCACGACAAGCCGGCCGCCGGCGTTGACGGTGCCGCCGGTGACGGCGTCGCCCTCGCCGACCTCGACGGGCACGGACTCGCCGGTCAGCATCGAGGCGTCCACGGCCGAGGAACCCGCGACGACGACCCCGTCGGTCGCGATCCGTTCGCCGGGACGCACGACGAACTCGTCGCCGACCGCCAGCCGCTCAATCGGCAGCCGCGTCTCGGTGCCGTCGCGCACTACCCCGACGTCCTTGGCGCCCAACGCCACCAGCTCGCGCAGGGCGTCCCCGGCGGACCGCTTGGCCCGCTTCTCGAAGTACCGGCCGGCCAGGACGAACAGCGTCACGCCGGCGGCCACCTCGAAGTAGACGTGGCACGGCGCGTCATCGCGGCCGACGGTGAATTCGAAGTCGTGCTCCATGCCCGGCGCGCTGGCCGTCCCGAGGAACAGCGCGTAGAGGGACCACAGGAACGCGGCCAGGGTCCCGATGGAGACCAGGGTGTCCATGGTGGCGACGCGGTGTTTGAGGTTGGCCCAGGCCGCCGCGTGGAACGGCAGCCCGCACCACAGGACGACCGGCGCCGTCAGCGCCAGCGATGCCCAGTGCCAGTGGTGAAACTGCCACGCGGGAACCATGGCCATGCCGATCACCGGGACGGCCAGCACCGCGGCGGTGATCAGCCGTCGGCGCAGCGCCGCCAGCTCGGCGTCGCGCTCCGGCGAACGTCGCGCCACGGCGGCGGTGTAACCGGCCTTTTCGATCTCGTCGATCAGGATGCGCGAGTCGTACCCGGCGGGGACGCTGACGGCGGCCTTCTCGGTCGCGTAGTTGACGGTGGCGGCGACGCCGGCGAGCTTGTTGAGTTTCTTTTCGATCCGGGCCGCGCAGGACGCGCAGGTCATCCCAGTGATTTCGAGCTCGATGCGGGGTGTGCGTGCCGCGGTGTCCTCGGGAAGCGTGCCCTCGTTGATGTGGCGTGGGGGCGTGCTCATGCGACCAGGACGGCCTCGAAGCCGGCCTCGTCGACCGCGGCGAGAACGGCATCCGCGTCAATGGGCAGCGCGCCGGTGACGACGAGCCGGCCGGTGTCGGCGCTGACCGTCACGCCGTCGACGCCGGGGATCCTGCCGACCTCGCTCTGGATGGCGGCCTCGCAGTGCGCGCAGCTCATCCCGCTCACCTGATATTCGCTGGTGGGCATGCCGCTCCTTCTCGATACCGCCGCGGTCTTGACCCCACCATTCTGCCTGCCCGGCGGTTCGGGCTATTGGCGCAGGTGTGACCCGCCGCCGATGTACCAGACCTGGCCGGTGATCCACTCGGCCTCGTCGGACAGCAGGAACGCGGTGATCGCCGCGAGGTCGTCCGGCTTGCCCAGCCGGCTGGTCTTGCCGAACATCAGGAAGGCCTGCTGGAGCGCGACGTCGTTCTGCCGCTCCTGGGTCTCGCCCATCACCAGGCCGGGCATGACGCCGTTGCTGCGGATGTTGTGTTTGCCCCAATTGACGGCCACGTGCCGGGTGAGGTGGTTCACCGCGGCCTTCGAGGCACCGTAGGAGACGTGCATGGGGTCGCTGCCCAGCGCGGCGCCGGAGGAGGTGTTGACGATGCTGCCCCCGCCCCGGGCGAGTAGGTGCGGCAGGACCGCGCGGATCGTGCGGACATAGCCGAGCAGGTTGACGTCGAGCGTGCGCTGCCAGACGTCCATCTCGGTCTCGAGAATCGTGGTGTCGCGCCCAAGATTTTCCTCGGACAGATCGGCGCCCACGTTGTGCAGGCCGTCGATGGCCCCGAACTCGTCGAGCGTCGTTTCGACGAGGCGCCCCACGGACTGTTCGTCGGCGAGGTCGAACTCCACGGCGATCGCGCGGCCGCCCGCCGACTCGATCCGCTCGGCGGTGGCGGTGGCGCCCGCGATGTTGGTGTCGCCGATGGCGACGCGGGCGCCTTCGGAGGCAAGGCGCCCGGCGGTGGCCGCGCCGATCCCGGTGGCACCCCCGGCGACCACGAATGTCTTGCCGGCCAGGCCGCGCATCACACGTACCCGACGCCGATGTCGACCGAAACCTGGGTGGCGGTCACCAATCTGGATTGGTCGGAGGCCAGCCAGGCCACGGCGTCGGCGATGTCCTCGGGCTGCGCGATGCCCTCGGGCAGCAGCGGCTTGTGCATGCCCCGCAGATGCGGATAGTCGTCGGCGGCGGCCTGCAATGCTTCCCGCATCCGGCCGGTGCCCATCGGGGTGGCGACGGCGCCGGGGTTGAGGCTGTTGACGCGAATGTTGTACCGGCCGAGCTCGGCGGCGAACGCCCGCGCCATCCCCACGACCGCGTGTTTGCTTGCGGTGTAATAGATCATGAACGACTGCATCTTGATGCCGGCCGCCGAACCGATCAGGATGATCGAGCCGCCGCGGCCGCCGTCGATGATGTGCCGCACCCCCGCCATCACGGTGTTCCAGGTGCCGATCACGTTGGTGTCGATGGTGTCTCGGAATGCCTGCGCGGTGATCTGATCCCAGGGCGCGGGGCTGCAGATCCCGGCGTTGGCGACGATGACGTCGAGCCGGCCCAGCTCGCCGACCGCCTTGTCCACGGCGGCGGACAGCGCGTCCAGCTCGCGGATGTCGGCCTCGGCGGTGACGATTCGCCGGCCGTTTTCGCTCACCAGCCGTGCGGTCTCGGCCAGATCGTCGGGCGTGGGCGAGTCGTAGGGGACGCTCGGTGGCAGCGGCCCGGCGAGATCAACCGCGACGATATCGGCGCCCTCTGCCGCAAGGCGCACTGCGTGTGCCCGGCCCTGCCCGCGCGCGGCGCCGGTGATCAGCGCGACCTTTCCCGAGAGTGACTGGCTCATGTGTGGTCTGGGTTCCTTTCAGTCGCGCGCGATCTTGTCGAGCGGGTTGGAGCGTTCCAGCATGCCGTAGGCTTCTTCGCCATCCCATCGGTAGCGCACGCCGGCCTGCTGGACGGCCGGGAACTCGGCCATCTCCTCTTTGAGGGCGTGCATGGAGTACATGTCGTCGTTGTGGTGCACGTCGTGCGTGGAAAACACTGTCTCGCCGGCGATTTCGACGAGCCCGTCGGCGGTCTCCAGCACCAGCGAGACATCCTCGCCAAGGGGTCGCAGCCGGGTCAGCCAGGGCGCGCGCACCGCGCGCGCCGGGACCAGACCGCCGTCGCCGGTGAAGATGAATCCCTCGTTGAAGGTGGGCTGGCCGTCCGGACGCGGCGGATACGCGATGTAGCCGAAGGCGCGACCGCTGCCGAACACGGCCGACTGCCAGCAGTGTCCCCAGAAGCCGGCGAGCTTGCGCACGCCGGTACGACGGATCCGCAGGCCGCTGCCGGTGAACGTGTGGCGTTCACTCCCCACCCGGAATTCCCCGGCGGCGGTGAACAATTGCTCATAGCGCGGCCCGCCCATGATGGCGCCGACCGGGGTGGTCTTGAGTTGCGTGTCGGCATCGGCTTGCAGCGCGCCCTGGACCCACGGGGGCACCGCCATCTTCGCCTCGACGCGGAAGCCGATGTCGGTCGTCGGGCCGTCCTTCTTGCCCGCCACCAGGTCGGCCGACGAGGTCTGCACGGCCGGCCCGTTGTACGTCATCGTCCAGGTGTCGAAGGGTTCGAGGCACTGAAATGCCAGGCCGCCCGCGCCGAGCACGGTGGGCCGCCCGTCGGCGCCCCGAGTGGGCAGCGACGGCCCGTTGGTGCGCAGCCGGTAGACGCGCCCGTCGGGAAACGCGGCATTGACTTGAATGTCATGGGAGTCCCAATTGGCGCCCACCGCTTCGATTCCCACGCGCGGCAGGCCGATCTGGCCGCGGTCGTCGACCACCCAGAAACTGACCGAGTCCCGCATCTCCGGATCGTCCGGGCGCTGCGCCAGTACGTATTCGCGCGACGGGTCGATGCCGCCGGTGAGGTCAACCGCCATTGCTTGTTTCACTCCTTACGTTTCCGTGCCGCGTCCACCGCCGCGCGCTTTTGACATAGCGCGCGAACCGGGGCCGAACCTCGTCGAGGTCGATTCCGAACTCCACCGGGTCGGCGTGCGAACTCGGCTCGCGCTCCGCGGCGGCGTGCTCCCACCAACTGTGCATCCGCGCTTCGAACTCGTCGGACACCGGGGCCCCAAGCCAGGCGTACAGGCCGGCGACCTCGCCGACCGGATCGGCCTGCATGGCCCGAAAGTCGATGTCGTAGAACCGATCATCCGCACCGGCCGCGCGGAACTGCAGCGCGCGGTCCATGCCGAGTGACCAATGCTCGACGTTGAGCCGGCCGATGTAGCGGCGGTCGACACGGGTGTTGAACGACCCGATGATGTCGGCATACAGGTCGGCCACCGACAACAGGACATCGGTGGGGTCGCGATGGGTCATGACGAATCGCGCGTCGGGGAACGCCGCGTCCAGCGCGCCGAGCCACAACACGTGCGACGGGCACTTCAACCGCCACGGCCGCTCCGGCTCACCCCACTGCAGCAGCTGCATCACCCGCCGCTGGTAGCGAAACGTCGGGGCCAGGTCGGCGTGCTCCACCAGCCACGTTGAATACGAGGGGATTTCGGCGAAGGACTGGAAGATGTGCGATTTGAAATCGAGCGCCATCAGCTCGTGGCACTCCATGGGCCCATGTGTATCGCCGGGAACGTGGCGGCGAGTCCCCACCACCTCACCCTGGTCGGCCGGGACACGAGGATCGACGCCGTGCACCGTCGAGGGCGGCGGGCACGGTTGTGTCGACTCCCATCGGCGCAGGTAGCGCACCTCGGGGTCCTGGGCCAGCAGCATCGACAGGGCGGTGGATCCGGTCCGGGGCAATCCCAGGCCGACGAGCGGCTCGCGGATGGGCACGTCCCCGATCTCCGGGTGCCGCCGAAACCAGTCCTCGACCTGCAGCCGTTGCGAGAGATAGCCCGCGATGCGTTGTCGCAGAAAGGCTTCCCCACGCTCGTTGAGGTGCGCCTCGTCGCGCAACGCGGACAACAGGACGCTCAGACCCTCGGTGAAGGAGTCGTCGCCGAATTCGGTGAGCCCGGTCCGTGCCGCGGCTTCCTCCATCAGTTCACCGGGTGTCAGCACGGCTGTCTCCTTGGCGTCCTTGGTGAAAGTGGCTGCGGCAGCGCTCAACCCATCCACTGCCCGCCGGCGACGTCGATGGTCTGCCCGCACAGGTAATCGGCCGCCTCGGAGGCCAGGAACGCGACCATGTTGGCGGCCTCCTCGGGCAACGACGCGCGACCCAGCTGGACCTGGTGGGTGATCGCTTCCTGGATGGCGCCGCGGCCGGCGCGCTGCTTGTCGTCCTGAGGGTCGAGCAAGTACTGCCGCATCTCCGGCTTGATCATGATGCCCGGCGCCACGCCCAACACATTGACACCGCGAAGCGCGACCTCGTGGGCGAGGTTCCGCGTGAACCCGATGACCCCGGCCTTGCACGCGTTGTAGACGACGAGGCCGCGCTGCTGAATGCGGCCGCCGACCGATCCGATGTTGATGATCTTCCCCGAGCCCTGGTCGAGCATGTGGTGCAGGGCGGCGTGCGCCCCGTACATCATCATCGTCAGGCTGCCCAGCACCGTGTAGTCGATGTCCTGTTTGGTCTGCTTCTCGAACGGCCCCGCTGCCACCATCACCGGGTTGTTCACCATGATGTCCAGGCCGCCGAGTTCGTCGTGGGCCTGGCGCACCGCGCCGTGCACCTGGTCCCAGTCGGACATGTCGGCCTTGACGGGGATGGCCCGCACGCCCCAGCGCTCCTCGACTTCCTTGGCGCGGCGTTCGACCTTCTCGAAGGTGCGGCCGATGAGCGCGACCTCGGCGCCGCAGCCGGCCAGCCGGTTGGCGATCGCCTGTCCCAGACCGTCGCCGCCGGCACCGGTGACGAAGGCCTTCTTGCCGGACAGGTCCATCAGTTCGGTCACGCGCTTGCCGACGATGTGCTCGGGTAGGCGGTCCAACCCGAGCAGCTGCACCCAGTCCTGTTCGCCCTGAACCGTCATCCTCGACCCTTCCTCAGCCAGACCGGGACGGCATCGCCGCCCCACCTCGCTGACGATATGGCCGCCTCACGGCCAGGAGGTAATACCGATTTGGGAAACAGGTCATGCCGCATTTGTATGGCTGGTAGATGTGGAGGCGATGGACACCCACCGGCTCAAATACTTTTTGCGGATCGCGGAGGAAGGCTCGATCACCCGCGCGGCCGCGGTGCTGGGCATCGCCCAGCCGGCGTTGAGTCGCCAGATCCGGCTGCTCGAGGAGGACCTCGGCATCACGCTGTTCGAGCGGACCCGCCGCGGCGTGCATCTCACCGAGGAGGGCGAACGGCTGCGCTCCTCGACCGCGGCCCCGCTGCGTCAGCTCGAGCTCGCGGTCCGGTATGCGGGATCGCCGTTGGCGCGCATCGAGCGTGGACTGCTGTTCGGGATGGTGCCCACCACCGCGGGCGTCCTGGCCGCGCCGCTGGTGGCCAGCCTGGGCGCCGCGTTCCCGAACGTCCATTGCCACGTCGCCGTGGCCGAGACCGACGACTTGGTGCAGCGCCTGCTCAAAGGCGAGGTCGACCTCGCGGTGATCAACCCGGTCTCCGATGACCGGCTCTTCTACCGGCATCTGGTGACCGAGGACCTCGTGCTGGTCGGAGGGCCCGCGTCGGACCTCTCGCCCGCCAGCCCGATCCGCTTCACCGACCTCGCCCAGCTACCGCTGGTCATGCCCAGCGCCCTGACGGGCATTCGAAACACCTTGGAGAACACCGCGCTTCGGCTCAAAGTTGCGATTACGGCCCGCTTTTCGACCAATTCGGTGGAGGTGTCCAAACACCTGGTCGCCGCGGGGCTCGGCTATGCCGTGCTGCCGATGGCGGCGTGCGGCGCCGACGGGGAGGCGGGCCGGCTGCGGTGGGCGCCGGTCTGCGAACCCCAGATCACCCAACAGCTCGGCGTGGCCGCCACCGCGGCGCTGGAACTACCCCGCGAATTCGCGGCCAAGATCGGAATCGTGTTGCGCGAAGAGGTCGCGCGGCTGACCAAATCCGGCTTCTGGCCAGCGCGTTTCGAGCCGTCGCCGGTGTGGGATCCGAACATTCCCGAGCCGCGGAACTGAACGGGATTACTCTGCCGGTTAGCGGAAAGGAGATTCGCAATGACAGTTACTGTCGTCGACCGGGGACCCCGCCAGGTGAGTCGCAGAGTCGAAGTGGCCGCGCCCGCGGCCGAGCTATATGCCATCGTCGCCGATCCGCGGCGCCACCATGAACTCGACGGGTCGGGCACGGTGCGCGACAACATCACCATGCCGCCGCAACTCCTTGAAGGCTCGAAGTTTTCGACGAACATGAAGATGTTCGGCCTGCCCTACCGCATCACCAGCACGATCACCGCGCTGACGCCGAACGAAGTGGTCGAATGGCGCCACCCGCTGGGTCACCGCTGGCGGTGGGAGTTCGAGGCGCTGTCACCAACCTTGACGCAGGTCACCGAGACGTTCGACTACCGCGACGCCGGTGCGCTCAAAAACAAACTGAAGTACTACGAGCGGATGGGTTTCGCCAAGGCGAACGGCTCGGGCATCGAGGCGACGCTGACCAAACTGCGGGATCGCTACCCGGGGTGATCAATTAGCCGGATCGACTGCGTCCCAAGGGATCACCCCGGACACCCAGTGGCTCAGTTCCGACGCCTGGTCGTTGCGATGCAGATGGCGCGGGGGCGTTGCGTAGGTGGAATACGGCCGGCACCGAATGACGACACGGTTCTCGCGTTCGCACATCGCCTCGATGTGCGGGCGCGCCTCGTCACCGAGTGGCTGCCCCGACATTCGGCCGGCAACCGCCATCATCACGTCGACCGCCAGATCCCGGTCTTCCTCGACGGTGGCGTCGGCGTAGACCTGCAGGTAGGCGAACGGCCAGCGCTCGTCGAGGACACACAGGCTCACTTTGCCGTCTCGATCGACCACGCGGGCCTTGCCCCTGCCGGCCATCGTGGACACGAGCAGTTCGTCGGCGTCGGTGGGGATGTAGTACACGACCGACATGGCGGGGCCGTCGTCGCGGCGACGATAGCCGAACACGCACGTGCGGTGGGTCCGCACGAACTGGCGTCGTTCGGAGGGAAGCATGTCGCGGTCGGTCGGAGCGGTATAGGGCTCTGACGCCAGGGGGAGGAGCATGACGAATTTTCCTCGCTGTCAAGGGGGTTGATCCGCGCAATAATTATGGATACAGTGTGTCCGTAATGAACCGTGATGTCAACCGGCCCGCGTCGCGCCGTTCGCGCGGCCGTCCGGCCCTGCCGATGGACCGCATCCTGGGCGCGGCGGTCGAGCTCCTCGATGAGGAAGGGGCGGACGCGTTGTCGATGCGGTCGCTGGCCCAGCGCCTGGAATCGGGCACCGCCACGCTGTACCGCCACTTCTCCAACCGATCCGAACTGGTGTCCCAGGTGATCGACCAGATACTCGGCGAGGTCGACCTCGACGCGGAGGAGCTGGCCGCCCTGCCGTGGCAGCAGGCATGTATCACGTTCGCGCAACACATGTTCGACGCGCTCCGCAGGCATGGCAATGTCGCACCACTGCTGATCGAATACACGCCGACGGGCCCCAGCGCGTTGGCCAATCGGGAGCGATGCCTGGCGGTGCTGCTCGACAACGGCTTTGCGCCGGCGGTCGCGGCCCACGCCTACGCCACGCTGGCCCGTTACGTGCTGGGTTTCGCGATCCAACTGACCGGTGCGACTGGTGGGGGCGGTCCCCAGGACGCGGAACTCTCGGCGGTGTTTCACCGGCTCGATGCGGCGCGCTATCCCGCGACCGTCACCGTCGCCGACGAGCTTCCCGTTCCGCTGGCCGACGAGTTCGCTTTCGGGTTGCGGCTCATCGTCTCCGGACTCGAACGACTGCGCGAGTGAACGCTTTCGCGGCGCGAACCGTGGGTTGGGTGGATGACCACGTTCCCGCCCCGAAAGGACACGCCCCGATGATCGATCACATGCTGAGCCGATGGGGGCGACTCCTGGGCCGCTACGGCCTGGTAGTCGTCCTGGCGTGGATCGGAGTGGGCAAGTACGTGAAGATGGAATCCCGCGTGCTCATCCAGGACAGCCCGCTGATGAGCTGGCTCTACGACCTCTTCAGCGTCACCTTCGTTGCGCGCGCACTAGGAACGATGGAAATCGTTGCAGCCGTGCTGATCGCGCTGCGGCCATGGTGGCCGCGGGGGTCGGCGGCGGGCAGCGCGCTTGCGGTGGTGTTGTTCCTGGGCACACTGAGTTTCTTGTTCACCACGCCCGGGGTGGTCGCGTTCCATGCCCACGGCATCCCGGTGCTTTCGGCGCTGCCCGGCCAGTTTCTACTCAAGGACCTGGTATTGCTCGGCGTCGCGCTGTGGACGCTGGGCGACTCGCTGACCGCGAGCACCACCACCGCACGGGCATATCCCGCCCGCGGCGACTGACTATATAGTCGTGGCCACGGAGAGGAACCCGAGTCCGTGACTGAGACCGTTGGCCAGGCTCTAGACGTTGACGCGTTGCGACGCAGGTACGCCGAGGAACGCGCGCGTCGGTTGCGCGTGGACGGCATCGCCCAGTACGTCGAGATGACGGGCGCATTCGCCCGTTTCGCCGAGGATCCGTGGGTCGACGGGGACGTCGCCCGGGAGCCGCTCACCGACGAGGTCGACGTGGCCGTCATCGGCGCCGGGTTCGGCGGGCTGCTGACCGGGGCGCGGTTACGCCAGCTCGGTGTGCGGAGCGTGCGGCTGATCGACCGTGCCGCCGACGTCGGCGGCACCTGGTACTGGAACCGCTATCCCGGAATCGCTTGTGACGTCGAGTCGTACGTGTACATGCCGTTGCTCGAGGAACTCGGTTACACGCCCACCGAGAAGTACGCCAAAGGGCCCGAGATCTTCGCGCATTGCCGCCGCATCGCCCGCCACTACGACCTGTACCGCGACGCCTGCCTGCGGACCGAGGTGCGGGAAATCCGTTGGAACGACGCCGAATCACGCTGGATCATCCGCACCGACCGGGGCGACCAAATGCGGGCCAGGTTCGTGTCGATGGCCAACGGGTACCAGGCCAAGCCGAAGCTGCCGGGCATCGAGGGACTCGGCGCGTTCGCCGGGCACGCCTTCCACACCAGCCGCTGGGACTACGCCTACACGGGGGAGGGCTTGCAGAATCTGGCCGGCCTGCGCGTCGGCGTCATCGGAACCGGCGCCACCGCCATCCAGTGCGTGCCGCACCTGGCCGCCGCGGCGGGGCGACTCTACGTGTTCCAGCGCACGCCGTCATCGGTGGACGTGCGAGCCAACAGCGCCACGGATCCGCAGTGGGCCACCGGGTTACGGGTCGGTTGGCAGCGCGAACGCATCCGGAATTTCCAAATCCTCACCGCCGGAGGTCAAGCCGCCGAGGATCTGGTCGCCGACGCCTGGACGAGCATCACCCGCAAGCTTCCGGTCATGCGTCACGACGGCTTGAGCGGCGATGGCCTCGCGGATCCCGCACAGCGCGGCCGCGACATCGAGCTGGCCGATTTCGCCAAGATGGAGGAGATCCGGGCGCGGGTCGATGCGCTCGTCACCGATCCGGCCACCGCCGAGGCGCTCAAACCGTGGTACGGATACTTCTGTAAAAGACCCTGCTTCCACGACGAGTACCTGCAGACATTCAACCGTGACAACGTGACGCTGGTGGACACCCGGGGGCTCGGCGTGCAGCGCATCACCGAAGCCGGCGTCGTGGTCGACGGTGTCACGTACGAACTCGAGTGCCTCATCTTCGCAACGGGTTTCGAGGTGGGCACGGACTATTGCCGGCGCACCGGATTCGAGCTGATCGGCCGCGACGGGATCACGCTGACCGAGCACTGGGACGACGGCGTCCGCACCTTCCAGGGCCTGTGCACGACCGGATTCCCGAACTGCTTCATCGAGAGCATCGCTCAGGCCGGCCTGACCGTGAACTTCCCTTACCTGCTCGACGTGCAGGCGACTCACGTCGCCTGGATCATCGCCGCCGCGCTGGCGGGCGGCATCACCGAAATCGAGGCGTCACCGGGAGCCGAGGCCGCCTGGGTCGACACCGTGGTGGCGCGGTCGGCGGCGAGCGCGGAGCGCGCCAAGACGTGTACGCCCGGCTACTACAACCGGGAGGGCAAGGCCGACGCCAAGACACGGCAGGGCAGCTTCTTCTTCGGCGCGCCCACCGAGTACGCCGACATCCTGGAGCGATGGCGCGCCGACGGCGACCTCGCCGGGCTGCTGACCCGCCGCGCGCGGGGCGGACCGTGACAAGCCGAAAAGTCCGGCGGCTCTACGCCATTGGGCGGATGCGCGCGGCGACACGGCGTCGACGGTCCCCGCGGGTGGCGATCATCGGCGCGGGCTTCGGTGGTCTGGGTGCAGCCGTCGCGCTGCGCCGCGCCGGCATCGACGACCTGGTGATCATCGAGGGCGCCGACGGCGTCGGCGGCACCTGGCGACGCAACACCTATCCCGGCGCCGCCTGCGACATCCAGAGCCACCTGTACTCGTTTTCCTTCGCGCCCAACGCATCCTGGAGCCGCACGTACGCTCGGCAGCCCGAGATCCTGGGCTACCTCGAATCGGTGGCCGACGATTTCGATCTGCGACGCCACCTCATGCTCGCCACCACCGTGCGGTCCCTGCACTGGAATCCGGGTACCGGGACGTGGCAGTGCCGACTGGACCGCAACGGCGAGCCCGCAACGTTGGACGCCGACGTCGTCGTGTGCGCCGTCGGGCTGTTCGGTTCGGTCAAGCTGCCCGACATCGACGGCCTGACGGGGTTCACCGGACGGGTGCTGCACACCGCGCAGTGGGATCACCGCCTCGATCTGGCGGGACGCAACGTAGCGGTGATCGGGACCGGCGCCAGCGGGGTGCAGCTGGTGCCCGAACTGGCGAAGACCGCCGGGCGCGTCACGGTCTTCCAGCGCACCCCGCCATGGATGGTACCCAAGGACGACCGCCCTTACAGCGCACGCGAATTGGCCCGGTTCAAGCGCAGCCCCGCCGCGCTGCGCCGCACCCGCTGGCAGATCTGGAAGTTCCAGCACGACAACACCGCGACCTTCGCCGACGATCCCGTGGTGACCGCGCGCACGCAGATCGCGACGTCGTTTCTGGGCCGCACCGTCGACGACGAGCCGCTGCGCCGGGCGCTGACGCCGGACTATCCGTTCCGGTGTAAGCGAGTGTTGTTGGGCGACGACTACTACCGGGCCTTGCAGCGCGACAACGTCGAATTGGTCACCGAGCCCATCGCGCGGGTCGGCGAGACGTCGGTGATCACCGCGTCGGGCCGCGAGATCGACAGCGACGTGATCGCGCTGGCCACCGGGTTCGAGACGTCGCGCTATCTGTCCGGCATCGATGTCACGGGCACCGGCGGGCGCCGCCTGCACGATCACTGGGGCGACGATCCGAGCGCCTACCTGGGCGTGGCGGTCAGCGGGTTCCCGAACTTCTTCATGCTGTACGGTCCCAACACCAACCAGGGCGGCAACTCGATCGTCTACATCCTCGAGGCCGGGGCGCGGTTGGTCGCCAGCGCGGTGAGCCGGCTGGCGCGCCGGGGCGGCTACCTCGACGTCCGTCCCGAGGCCGAAAAGCGGTTCAACGACCAGCTTTCCGCGGACCTGGCGCGCACCATCTGGACGCAGTGCGACAGCTACTTCCGTTCGCCCACCGGCCGCATCGTCACCCAATGGCCTTATACCGAGCTGGACTACGCCCGCCGAACCTGGCGGCTGCGACGCCGGGAGTGGATCCACCGCACAGTAGCGCCGCCGCGCCATGACGCGGGCACGACCGATGGTGAAATACGTTGTGCGGACTTATCTTCAGGCTAGCCGGCGGCGGCCGCCCTGGCTCGCTCGGTCATCGAAGCGATCACGCCGCCGTCGTTGAGGATGTCGGTGCCGGTGAGATAGCCGGCCTTCTCGCTGGCGCAGAAGGCGAGCAGCTCGGCCATTTCCTCCGGCTTGCCCCACCGCGGCACCGCGGCGTCGGCGACCATCGCGCCGGCCCCCGCCTGCTCCTCGAGCCTGCCCATCTCGGTGTCGATCGATCCCGGGGACACCGAGACGATCCGCAGACCGCGGGCGTTGAAGCGCTCCGCCTGCGACTGGCTGTACCACTTGACGAAGCTCTTGCTCAGGGCGTAGGCGATACCGGAGCGCGCCTCCTCGGGGGCGATGTTGCACGCCGTCATCATCGCGTCCATGAAGGCGTCGCGGTCGTCGAGCGCCAGCGGAAATTGGCTTGTGGGAATGATTTCCGCGGGCAACATGTGCGCCGCCATCGAGGCCACGTTGACGATCACCGCGCCCTCGGCGGCGAGCGCATAGAACTCCTCGTCGACGTTGACGGTGCCGATCGCGTTGGTCCGCATCACGTAGTCGGCGGCACCCATGCTCGGGCTGACCCCCGCGGTGTGGATGACGGAAGCGACCGTGCCGAGGCCCGTGGCTTCGCCGAGCAGGTCCGCGACGGCTTGCCGGTCGGTGACGTCACAGTTGACCACCGTGGGAGTGATCCCGAGATCCTGCAGGGTGGTGGCGGCGGTCGTGAGCCGGTCCTGCCGGACGTCGCAGAGCACCACGGTGTGGTCGCGGCCGACGATTTTCGCGGTGGCCAACCCCATGCCGCCCGCGCCGCCTGTGATTACGGACACTCGATTCATACCTGGACCGTATACGGCGCGCGATCGTGCGGCGTTACGGGTCCTGCACCGGATGTAACGGGTGGCCGCTGTGGCGGACGGCGGTCCCAACGAACGGCGCCCGGAGGGTGGCGGGCAAGTGGCGCCGGTAGCGGATCAGCGCGACGACGGCCACCGCCGTGTAGACGCCGCAGAGCAGCAGCCGGCCCTGCGTCGAGACGATCGGGAACTGCACGACGAACAATCCCAGCAGTGCCAACGCCGCGTTGCGATGGAAACGCAGCGCCAGGATCAGCGCCACGCCCATCATCGTCTGGGTCGCCGTGAGCAGCATTTCCTCCACCTGGCGGGAGTCGAGATACAGGGAGAACCCGCCGCCACCGAGCAGGTGGGAGATCGGCAGCGAGCCGATCAGCAGGGTCCACTGGTTGACCTTGGAGGAGATCAGCGTGGCGATGGCCGCCGTGCCCTTGCCGCGGGTGGCGAAAATGGTCGCGATGATGAACTCCGGGGCCTCCGAGGCCAGCGGGGCCAGCCACTGAACCAGCAGGAACCGGTTGACGCCCAGTTCGGTACCCGCGGCCACCAGGTTGTCGGCAAACGGCTTGGCGCACAGCAGGATCACCGCTCCCGAGGCGACGAACAGGCCGACCACGGCGATGCGGCGGCGACGGTCGGGCAGTTCGCCCAGCGCGGCGGCGGTGCCGATCAGGTCGGGCTCTTCGACTTCGCCGTGGCTGATCTTGTAGAGGTAGAACCCGAACCAGCCCAGCAACGCCAGCCCGAGCCCGAAATGGATCTCGCCGCTCGCCGGTACCGCGAACGCGAGGATGCCCGCGATCAACAGGAATCCCAGCTCGACACGGTTTGCTGGCTCGAGCGTCAGCCCGCTCGGTTTCCCGGATCCGGACTTGCGCGCCACCACGATGCTGACCAGCACCACCACGGGCCACCCGAGTCCCATCAGCAGCCGGTTGGACCCGGTCATGTTGGCGGCGGCGTACTGCGTGTATTCGGCGTTGTGGCCGGAGACGTAGGCGTAGTACAGGTCGACGGCGTATTCGGGCAGGACCGCGATCAAGGCGAGTAGCGCCGTGGCGAGGCCTCCGGACACATCGATCTGGGCAGCCTCGGCGGCCCATGCCAGCAAGAAGCTGGCCGCCACCACGGCGGCCCCGAAGATCAGCAGGGCGGCCACCGCACCGACGTGCAGACCCGAGATCCGGATGACCACGGCCGGGGCGACGAATGCGCCGGTGATCAGCCCCGAACGCGTCAGGGTGCGGCGCCGCCACTGCGCCGTCATCGCGACGTCGGCAGCGGGCCTGTCTATGGCGAGCATCGTCATCCTTCGCGGGAGGCGGCGATCGGGTGGTGTGGTACTGCGGCTCGGTTGGCGTGGCGAACTGATTACCCAAGCTACCCGGTACCTACACCGCCAGCAACGCGGTGGGTGGGCAAAGTCGCCGACATGCCCGAGCCTATATTTGCTGCCCAGGGGGCCATGGAAGCAAAAGTTAGGCTGCCCTGATTTCGAACTTTGGCAAACCTCGCCACGCTTAGTTCGACGCGCAGCGAACGGTCCTGGTTCCCGCTAGGCGTCCGGGCCCATGGCCGCGGCGGCGGCCTGGGCGAACAGCTCGACGGCCTGATTGCGGCTCAGCGACGCCAGCAGCTGCGCGGCGGCGCGCATGGTGTCGCCCACCATCAGGGTCGGGCCGTTGCCCAGATTCTCGAAGGCCTCGGCGATGACGTCGGACACGGCCGCTGCGTCCGCCGGCGTCTGGTCGGGCGAGCCGATCTGGCCGCGGCTGTACTCGAGCGCGCGCAGCGCCGGTGTGTCGGTCTTGCCCAGGATGAGGCCCAGCACGTCGACGCCCGTGCCGCGCAGTTCGGCCCAGAGCGCCTCGGCGAAGACCATGTCGAAGGCCTTGGAGGCGCCGTAGGCGACCATGTTGGGCCCACCGGCCAACCCAGCGCCGGAGCCGAAGAGGACGATGCCACCGCTGCCCCGTTCCACCATCGCGGGCGCGAAGTGGTGGCACAGCTGCATGGGCACCATGCAGTTGCGCTGCACCATCGCCTCGGCGGCGTCGATCGAATTGGCTAGAAACGGCGTGAAGTCCGGGTCGGCACCCGCGCAGTAGACGAGCATCCCGATCTCCAGGTCGGCGGTGGCGGCGGCGATCGCCGCCGCGGCGCCGGGCTGCGCGAGATCGATGGCGACAGTGCGGGTTTGCGCCGACGCCTTGTTCTCGATCTCGGCCGCGACCCGGTCGAGCACGCTTTGCCGCCGGGCGAGCAGCACCACATTGACACCGCGTTCGGCGAGTCCTTCGGCGAACGCCGCACCCACACCGTCGGACGCGCCGGCCACCAACGCCCACGGCCCGTACTTCGTCGCGAACGTCATCCGACCACCCCCGCTTCCTTATTGACCGAACGCCGCGACGCGCACCTGCGTGAAGCGCCGCCGCGCAATGCGCCATCCATCGGCGGTCCGTACGATCTCGTCGTCGTAGAAGCCCCACGCGTTCACGCCCGCCTGGTTGTCGCCGAACATGATCACCGCATCGACATAGGTTCGGGCAGCGGCGTTGTCGCCGTCGACCGTGATGACCTGGTTGGAAAGCCGATGCAGGGTGTGACCCGCCATCGCGTGCGTCTTGTCCATGAAGTCGGTGACCTCGTCCACACCGTGCCAGCGGCCGATCTCGCCGTAGTCGAGCTCGCAGTCATCGGTGAACACAGTACGAAACAGCGGCCAGTCGCGCCGGTCTATCCCGGTGGCGTAACGCACCAACAGGTCCGAAATGTCTTGCCGGTCTTCTCTTTCGCTCACGGGCGATCTCCATTCGGACGGACGATGATGCGCGGCGGACCGTCGGACCTGCGTGCCAGTTCGAGGGCGTCGGGCACCTCGTCGAGGCCGATGATCTTGCCGACGCTCGGCAGCGGGTCCAGCCGGCCCGACGCGATCGCGTCGAGCGTGCCGTACCAGTCCTGCGGGTGCGGGCCGCCGCCGAACTGAATCGTCACGCCCTGGCGGGTGGCGGTGGTGATGTCGAGGGTGTCGCCGGTGTACCAGCCACCCGCACAATAGATCCGGGTGCCCATCTCGGCGGATTCCACCAGCTTCTGGATCAGCCCCGCGGCGCCGACGCATTCGAATACGACGGCCGGCCCGGGCAATCCGCGCTGCGCGCGAACCTCGTTGAACGCCTCGAACGGGGGCTTCTCGGACGGGTCGACCACGACATGAGCACCGAAACGGTCGCGGGCCAGCTCGCGCCGATCGGATTTGTAGTCCGACACGATGATGGGTTCGATGCCGCGGGCGACGAGGGCGGCGACGGCCGAAAGCCCGATCGCGCCCGCGCCGATGACGATCGCGACCTCGCCCGGTCCCAGCCGCGCCGACCGCACGTAGAACTCGCCGACGGCGAACGCATCGGTCAAGGCGACGGCGTCGCTGGACACGTCACCGGGAACGGGCTTGGCCGCGACCTCCGAAACCACCAGCAGCTCACCGAAACTGCCTTGCGCGTCGGGATGCTGGCCGATGATGCGCATTCCGCCCGCCCCGCCGTCGACCAGCCGCACCGGCATGGCGGTCACGCGCGTGCCGGCGGCGAACTGGTCGGTGCAGCCGGGGCCATGCCCGATGACCTCACCCACGAATTCGTGACCGAGCACGATATCGCGCTCGGTGTCATACAGTGAGCGGCCGGTCGGATCGTCGATCGCGAGTTCCGGGTGATCCATGAAGTGCACGTCGGACGCGCAGATCGCGGTGCTCAACGTGCGTAGCAACAGCTCACCCGGACCGGGCTCAGGATCCGGGGTCTGGCGGACCTGCAGCCGCCCGTCTCGTAACACCACTGCGCGCAAGGATTTAACTTTCTCGAATAATCGATATAAGATCTCGAATGTTCGTACAACTGTAAAAATCGCGTACCGAAGGAGTCAAGCGATTCGCGGATCGACGTCGGCGCCGACCGCGCGCGTGCTCGATGTCGTCGAGCTCCTGGCGCGGTCCGGGAGCGCGCGGCTGCGGTTCTCCGACGTGGTGCGCGAGCTGGACCTCACGCAGGCGACGGCGCACGCCATCCTCAAGACGTTGTGCGACCGCGGGTGGGCCAGTCGGGATCCGATCGCGAAGACGTTCGCCCTGGGGCCCGCGCTCGCGGTGGTGGCCGCCCGTACGGACACCGCCCGACCGTTGGCCCATGCGGCGCGTTCGGCGGCGCTGCGCCTGTCCCGTGAAGTCGGCTACGCCTGTTCGGTGGTCGAGAAATTCGGAGACTCCCTGGTGGTCACCGCGTTTGAGGGCGAGCCCGCCACGCAACCATCGGGCATACCGGGCGATCGCATCCCGTACGCGCCGCCCTTCGGGGTGGCGATGGCGGCTTGGGACACCGACGAGGAACAGCGCACCTGGATTCGTCGCGGCGCGGGCACCAATGCCGATCGCACGCAGCGCCTGCAACAGGTCCTCGCACGCACGCGGGAACGGGGATTCGACATCGACTGGACGACACCCGCACTGGCGCAGGCCGTGCAGGTGGTCGGCACCTTGGACAGCCGCGAGATGCCGACACCGGTGCGCCACATCATGGACCAGCTGCTTGTCGAATTCACCACCATCGGTTTCCTTTCCGACGACAACCCCGGGCGCCGGAAGCAACCCGTGGTGACCATCGCCGCACCGGTTTTCGACGACCGGGGACCGGTTTCCCTGATGCTGGCCGTGCACCCGCTGTGCCCACTGAGCGCGCGGCAGATCCGGGACATCGGAAAGCACCTGACCGACGAGACGACGGCGCTGAGCGGATCGCATCCACCGTCGGCGGGGTAGCCACCCACCGCACCGCGCTTCTGACGCGCGCCCCCTTGCGCGCCCGGGCACCGGCGGTCGATGATCGGCCATGCCCAAAGCACGTGGTCGCAATCGGTGGGAGCTGGTTACCTGCGCGCTCGCCGGACACGTCACCTATGCGCCCGACGAGGACGCGCTCGCCGAACGGCTGAGCGGCGCCACCGGGCTGGGCGAGGTGTGGCGCTGCCTGCGGTGCGGCGAATTCACCGTCGGCCCGCCACACGGGCGGGGTCACGCCGAGGACGCGCCGATGATCATGCGCGGCAAGGCCTTACGGCAGGCCATCATCATTCGCGCCCTGGCGGTGGAACGCCTGTTGCGTGCGGTGGTGATCGTGCTGGCGGCCTACGCGGTGTGGAAGTTTCGCGGAGCGCGGGGCGCCATTCAGGCCACCCTCGACCGGGATCTGCCGATCTTCCGCGCCGCCGGCTTCAGGGTCGACCAGATGACCATCGTGCACGAGCTGGAAAAGGCACTGGCCGCCAAGCCGTCGACCCTGGCGTTGCTGACCCTGATGCTGGCCGGTTATGCCCTGCTGGAGGTCGTCGAGGGCGTCGGCCTGTGGCTGCTGAAACGCTGGGGCGAATACTTCGCGGTGATCGCCACCTCGGTCTTCTTGCCGCTGGAGATCCACGATCTGGCCAAGGGCATCACGATGACGCGGGTGGTGACGTTCACCATCAACGTGGCTGCGGTGATCTACCTGCTGATCTCCAAACGCCTGTTCGGCCTGCGCGGCGGGCGCAAGGCCTACGACGAGGAACGGCGCGGCGAGCAGCTGCTCGACGTCGAGCGGGCGGCGAGCAGGACCTGAGCGGCGCGGTGCGCTAGTCCGCGGCCTGCCTGGGGTGAATGAAAATGCCCTCGGCTTCCACGGTGACGCCGTGCTCGTCGGCCAGGTGGCCGACGGCGAATGTCTTGACGCCCTCGACGCGCTCGACATGAGCCTGGGCGCGCAGCGGCCGCCCCAGCGCCGTGGGGCGCCGGTATCGCAGCGTGAGCGTGCCGGTGAACGCGGGCTTGTCGGGCTGGTGCGCGGTCGCGCCGAGCACATGGTCGAGCACCAGCGCGCACACACCGCCGTGCACGGTGTCCGGCGGTCCCTCGTAGGCCGCACCCAGAACGAACTCCGACCACACCAGTCCGTCGGGCTCATGATGGATGACCAGCGGCGGTGCGATCGGGTTGCGCAGGCCGATCACGGCGTTGCCCCACGCGATGGTCTGGCCATCGGGGTTCCGATGCACGCCGAACGGGCCGGGCTTCAACGCTTCGCTCAATTCCGCTGCGGCACTGTCGATCTTGGAGGTGGCCGCCGCCACCGCCGCGGGGCCGGCCTCGGTGCGGATGCTGATGTCGACGAGCCGGCGGAGCGATTCGGCCAGCGGCGCGTAGACCGACTCGAGCTGGCTGAAATCGATGCAGGGCGTTTGGTCATGCATCTTCGCAACTTAACTCAGGTGTCCACCCAGCGGGCGGCGACCCTCGAGGCATCCGGCCGGCCGGGCATACTGCCCTGGGAACGGAGGAGTCCAATGGGAACGTATGCGGTCACCGGATCGGCTTCCGGGATGGGGCGCGAGACCGCGCGGCGGCTCCGGGACGGTGGGCACACGGTCATCGGTGTCGACATCAAGGTCGCCGACATCGTCGCCGATCTGTCGACGCCACACGGGCGTAACGACGCCGCGGCGCGTGTCCTGGCGGCGGCGGGCGGCAGGCTCGACGGTGCGGTGCTCGCCGCCGGACTCGGTCCGAGTCCCGGCAAGGATCGTGTTCGCCAGATCGCCCAGGTCAACTATTTCGGGGTCGTTGAGTTACTGTGCGCCTGGCGGGAGGCGCTGGCGGCCGCGGGGGGCGCCAAAGTCGTTGTGGTCGGCAGTAATTCGACGACGACGATGCCGGCGGTGCCCGGCCGGGCCGTGAAGGCGCTGCTCGCTCACGACGCCGGCAGGGCGTTGCGCGCGGTGCGGCTGTTCGGGCCGGCTGCGCCGACCATGATGTACGGGGCCTCGAAAATCGCTGTCAGCCGGTGGGTGCGGCGGCATGCGGTGCTGCCCGACTGGGCGGGCTCGGGCGTGCGCCTGAACGCCTTGGCGCCCGGTGCGATCATGACTCCGCTTCTGGCCGAACAGTTGTCGGACCCACGGCAGGCCAGGGCCGTCCAGTCGTTCCCGGTTCCGGTCGGCGGCTTCGGCGACCCGGGGCAGATGGCCGACTGGATGTGCTTCATGCTCTCGGACGCCGCCGATTTCCTCTGCGGCGCGGTCGTATTCGTTGACGGCGGCACCGACGCCTATTTTCGGCCCGACGACTGGCCGAAGGCGGTGCCGGTGCGCCGGCTGATCGGGTATCTGCGCCGGTTCAGGGGATTTCACTAGGGTTTGGTGTTGCGTGCCTTTCGTTGCACCGGGAATGTGCGCTATCCCACAGCGCGGCTTTTCGTGACATTCACCTCGGCGCAGCGTCAACGCAAAACAGCTGTGGTGCAATTGAATGAATCGGCGCACGGCCGAACAGACAAAGGATCGAATTGTGGCCACACTTCCGGCCTGGGTCAGCCAGGCCCCAGCCAACCTCGACATGGTCGCGCCGCTCAAGGCGCGCGCCTGCGACGCGCTGTACGCGGTCCTCGGAAGCAAGCGGCGCCCGGCGGCTACCGGCCCGCGCATCATGTCCAGGGGCGTCGAACGCTGCTGAGCGCCGATCGGGCAGACTGACCCCACGGTGCATGAATACGCGAGACACGACGAGTACTGGAACCACAATTCCGCCTATCACAGCTGGCTGGTCGGCATCGCCGCGCGGCGTCGCGGCGACGTCCTGGACGTCGGGTGTGGGGAAGGGCTGCTGGCTCAGCGGTTAGCCGCGGTGTCCCGCAGCGTGGTCGGCATCGATGCCGACCCGATCTCGGTGTGGCGCGCGGCGCAGCGACTGCAGCCCATCGACAACGCGGCGGTCGAACACGTGCGATTCGAGGGCCTCGATGCGGACGAGCGGCGCTACGACCTGATCACGTTCGTGGCCAGTCTGCATCACCTGCCGCTGCGGGACGCGCTGCACAAGGCGCGTCAAATGCTGCGGCCCGCAGGACAACTGGCGGTCGTCGGGCTGTCCGCCAACAAGAGCGTTGCCGACTGGGTGTGGTCCGGGTTGTGCATGCCGCTGGCGCGCGCCGGGGGCCTGCTGCATCGGAAGACCCGCGACATCGGCGTACCCGTCGCCGATCCCCGGGAGGGCCTCGACGAGATCCGGTCGGTCGCCGCCGACGTCGTGCCCGGCGCCGTCATCCGGCGGGGGCTGTATTACCGCTACCGCCTACTGTGGCGAAACAGCTGAACCCGTTGGCTTTTCGCGTTCGCGGCGGCGCGCCCGGGACGCCCGCAGATTGACGGCGTTGCCGCACGTCTTGACGTCATGCCAGACCCCGCTGTTGTTCTTCGAGCGGTCGTAGAACGTCGACCCGCAACGGTGGTTGTGGCAGCGTTTGATCCGCCGCCAGGTATTGGCGTGCTGGCTCAGCAGGATCTCGCCCCACAGCGCCGAGGCCAACCACCGCCATCCGCTGCCGCCGGGATCGAGCCGTACCTCACCGACATCGGACAGCGCGAACGAGGCGACCGCGCCGTGGGCGCCCCGGGGGCTCGGCGGTTCGCCGTCCACCATCCGCTCGATGGTGGCCCGCACCGCACGAAGCCTGCCCAGGTCCGCCTCACCCAACGCGGGTGGCGACGCGTCCACCCCGCGCACCGACGACCACGCTCGCACCGCGTCGGCCGCCCACTCCCGCGCCGACTCCAGGTCGCCCAGCAGGTCCGGCCCGTACCCGCCGATGCCCCTCGTATTGAGGAAATCCTGGACCAGGCCGAGGCCCCCGGGCGCCGCGGCGCAGCCGTATCGCTGTGACGCAACCCACGGTGAAGACATAGGCAAATACTACTTGACTACGTCGCTCCGCGACAACTAGCGTGACGTAAGCAAAGTAAGTTTGCCTCAGTCAAAGGAGCAGGATCATGGTCAACGTCAAGGGATCGACGGTGGTGGTCACCGGCGGACAGCGCGGTCTCGGCAAGGCCATCGTGGCCGAGTTGTTGGACAGGGGCGCGGCGAAGGTCTACGCGACAGCGCGAGCGCCGAAGTCCAGCCGGGACCCGCGGGTGATCAGCGCCGAACTGGACGTCACCCAGCCGGATTCGGTGGCCGAGCTGGCGGCCGTCGCGACCGACGCCGACATCGTCATCAACAATGCCGGCGTTCTCGGCGCCCGGAGCCTGCTCCACAGCGACGTCGACGAGGTGCGAATGGTCTTCGAGACGAACTACTTCGGCGTGCTGCGCGTCGCCAAGGCGTTCGCACCGATCCTGGCCGACAACGGCGGCGGCGCCCTGGTCGACGTCGCCTCGATCCTGTCCTGGATGCCCGGATCCGGGGGGTATGGCGACTCGAAGGCGGCGCTGTGGTCGATGACGAATTCCCTGCGCATCGAACTCGAGAAGCAGGGCACCCTGGTCGTGGCCGCGCACCTCAGCTTCACCGACACCGACATGACCGCCGGCTTCGACGCACCCAAGAACGACGCGCGCCAGGTGGCGCGCGCGATCGTCGACGGCATCGAGCGGGACGACACGGAGGTGCTGGCCGACGACGACACCCGCTACGTCAAGGCGGCGCTGTCCGGGCCCGCCGAGTCGCTGCCCCGGATGCCGTGAGCCGGTTGGCTCGAAGTGGTCACCGCGGTGGGCGGCCCGACGTGTTTGGATACCGGTATGTCCGATACCGAACGCATCGTGGCCGCCACTCGCGTGATGTCGGCCAATGCCGCGCGAATCTTCGAACTGATCGCCGACCCGTCGCGCCAGCCGAGCTGGGACGGCAACGACAATCTGGCGTCATCGGCGCCCGGCCAGCGGGTGCGCCAAGTGGGTGACGTGTTCAAGACCACGCTGACCAACGGTGCAGTGCGGGAGAACCACGTCACCGAGTTCGTCGAGGGCAGCAAGATCGCTTGGCGCCCAGCCGAACCCGGTAAGCAGCCACCCGGTCACCTGTGGCGGTGGGAGCTCAGCCCGATCAACGCCGAGCTGACCACGGTGACGCACACGTACGACTGGACCGAGCTGACCGACGCCACCCGCCTCGAGCGCGCCCGCGCGACCACGGCGGACATGCTGCGCGAGTCGATGGATCGACTCGCCATGCTGGCGCAGAGCGCCGAATAATTAAGCCGCGCGCGAAGGTCAGCCCAAGGCGGCGCGCACCCACTGAAACGTGCCGAGGGTATTGACCCGCACGCTGGCAAATCCGTTGTCTTCCAAGATGTCGCCGATCTCGTCGTCGTCGAACGCGTGCGCCCCGACATTCGGCAGCATCCGCCAATAACGGGCGAGGCGCCCGGCCGTCGGGACCATCACGGCCAGCCTGCCACCGGGCCGCAGCACGCGCGCCATCTCGGCGAGCGCGGCCTTCGGCTCCGGAACCAGCTGCAACACGGCCGTCGACACCGCCGCGTCGAAGGTGTTGTCGCGCAGGGGAAGCCGTTGCGCGTCGGCCCTGATGAAGCCAACCTGCGGGCCGGCCTCATTGCGGACGGCGCGGGCCAGCATGGGTTCGGAGATGTCGACCCCGAGGGCCAGTCCCTCCGGCCCGGCGGCCCGTGCCAGCGACGCGGTGACGTTGCCCGGCCCCGAACCGACGTCCAGCGCGACGCCGCCCGGCGGGATGTGCAACCACTCGAGCGGCAGCTGCCAGGCGCTGATCCACTGGCGGGCGAAGGCCTGGGCGTTGTCGTAGAGCATCGACCCGACGGTCGAGGCCCACGCGGCCTGAATCGGGCCGGTGTTCTTCCCGACGGCGTCGTCAACCGCGTCGCCGCCGAGCAGGTCGAGATAGCCGTGGCTGACGTCGGGATCGGCCGGCGGATCGATGAGCAGATCCAGCGCTCGCCGCAGCGCGGGAGGCAGCGAGATGTGCACGTCGGTCATGCGTAACTCCTTCGGCCCCTCGGCCAGAAGCCGAGCTGAATGCCAGAACTCGCACAGTGGGCTTGGCGAAGATTCCCCCGTTGGGCAGCCTACGCCGCGCGCCGGGTCAGCGGCGGACGGCGGCGTGCTCGCGAACCAGGGCGTAGAGGCGCCAGTAGCCCGGCACGCCCTTGAGGGCGGACTCGCCGCGGTCGCCGAAGCGGTGCCGCGATCCGGTGACGATGTCGCGCAGCGTCGACGACACCAGGACCTCGCTGGGTCCGGCGAGGGCCGCCACCCGCGCGCCGATGTGCACGGCCATGCCGGCGATGTCGGCTTTGCCGGCGCCGCGCACCTCGACTTCGCCGGCGTGGATGCCGACGCGCACCTCGATGCCCAGCACCTGCACCGCGTCCACGAGGGCGTCAGCGCAGGCGATCGCGGCGCTCGGGCCGCTGAACGTCGCCACGAATCCGTCTCCGGCGGTGTTGACTTCGTGGCCGCCGAAGCGCTGTAGCTCATGCCGGACGATCCTGTCGTGGTTGTCCAGCAGGTCGCGCCACCGGTAATCGCCGAGCGCCGCGGCCCGCTCGGTGGACCCGACGATGTCGGTGAACACGATGGTGGTGAGCAGCCGCTCGGCGTCGGAGGCGCCGCGGATGCCGGTGATGAACTCCTCGATCTCGTCGAGCATGGGCCCGGTGTCGCCCACCCAGTACAGGACGTCTTCGCCCGGCAGCTCGACCAGACGCGACCCGGCGATGCGTTCGGCGAGGAAGTGCGCGTGCCCGACGGGGCTGAAGCGCGGGTTGTCCCGATGCAGGATCAGCGTCGGCACGCCGACCCGCTCCAGCCGGTCGCGCACGTCGCCCTCGCGGATCTTGCCGATGAACGCGCGCGCCATGCTGGGCGACGCCGCCCGGTTGCCGGCCATGTCCCACCACGACCGGAACGCGTCGTCGTGCGCGACGCTGGGCGCGATGATGCCGAGGATGTCGAAGCCCTGCTCGACGGCGTCGGGTTCGATGGCCACGGTCGTGTAGGGGTCGGCCTCGGCGAGATCGGAGCCGAACGGGTAGTCGGGGGCGCGCAGCGTGCGCGCCTGGCCGTTGACGATCACCAGGCTGTTCACCCGGTCGGGGAAATCGGCGGCGAGAACCACCCCGGCCAGCGACGTGAAACTCGGAGCCAGGATCGTCGCGCGCTCACATCCGACCGCGTTCATGACCGCGATCGCGTCGTTGGCCCAGGATTCCGCGCCGATCATGTCCAGCGAGGGGACCCGGGACGACAGGCCGATCCCGCGTTGGTCGAACCGGATCACCCGGCAGAAGGACGCCAGCCGTCGATGAAAGCGGTACATCGACGGCTCGCTGTCGACGCAGTCGATCGGGATGAACGGGCCCGGCAGCACGAGCAGGTCGATCGGGCCATCGCCGAAGACCTGATAGGCGATGTCGATCTCGCCGCAACTGGCATACCGGGTCCGTGGAGCCCCAGAACTCCCAGCCACGGATCGAGCGTAGTTCAGGGCACCGACATCGCGGTGTCCGTCAGCGGCTGATGATCGGAACCAGATAGCGGGCGGCGTACTCGCGCACCGCCGCCGGATCCGAGGTGTCGAGCCGGTCGGTGGGAAAGACGATGATGCCGAGCGCGACGCGCAGCAGGATGTCGGCGATGTTGTCCAGATCGGTCTCGGACATCTCGGCGCCGCACCGCCGCAGGGTATGGGCGATCCCGTCGGCGAACTGGCGAATCGGGAAGATATGCGACCGGGAGAACATGCCGAACAGCTCCGGCTCGCTTTCGGCGATCCGCGAATACAGCGGCGAATCCTGCACCAAGCGCACCCCGAGCGCGAATGCCTCGACCACGGCCTCCTGCGGATCGCATCCGGCCGTCGCCTGATCGAGCGTGCTGAAGAAGAGTTCGGCCTCGCGCCGCACCACCTGTCCGAACAGCTTTTCCTTGGTCGGAAAGCGGCGATAAATGGTGCTGCGGCTGACCCCGGCCCGGGTGGCGACGTCGTCGATGTTGGCCCGGCGCACGCCGTAGGTCTCGAACACCCCGCGCGCCGTGTCCAGGATGGTGCGGTCGAGATCGGTCAGCGCCTCGGTAGACGCGGAGATAGCGGCAGCGCCCGGTTCGGACTGCATGATTGGCGGCATCGTATCAACTCCCCGGCGCGGTTCAGCGCCGACTTTTCGGCGGCGAGAAAGCGGCACGGCCACCCGGCCCCCACCGGCAATGTGCAATGTCGACGGGCGGTTGCTAGGCTTTGAAACAAAGATACGACTTTGTGTCACTGGTTCACATCGCTTCGCCGCGCAGCGTGCGTGCCATAAGGAGGTGGGGGCATGACCGCCCAGAACGACCAGCTCGCCGCCGAGAGCGCGGGGTCACGTTTCGACAGCGGCGTTCGCGAGGCCGTGGCCATGCCCACCGACGGACCGGACTGGTCGCCCGGAGGCGACACCTCACCGCGCCTGGGCCCGGATTCGTTGATCTGGAAGTTTTACGGAGACAACCGAACCCAGCTCTTCGGATTCCAGCGCACCGCCGGGGTCGAGAACTGCATCGAGCAACTCGCCCAGGGCGTGCTGGACCACTCCGTGATCTTCAGTGACACGCTGGGCCGGGCCAAGCGGACGGCGCCTCCGCTGATGAACACCGTCTACTCCGAGGACCCCCACGAGTGGGGCCGCAAGGTGCGGGACTTTCACAAGACGATCAAGGGCACCGTCAGCGACGGATCGCGGTATCACGCGTTGAACCCGGAGCTGTTCTACTGGGCCCACGCCAGCTTCGTCGACCAGGTCATCTACAACACCGACATGTTCATCCGCCGGTTGTCGCACGCCGAGAAGGAGCAGATCTTCAACGAGGGCAAGGTCTGGTACAGCCTCTACGGCGTCAGCGACCGCGGACAGCCGCAGACCTACGACGACTTCGTGGCCTACTGGGACGAGATGCTCGACCGGTTCGTCCCGCACAAGACGGTGCTCTACGGCACGGGGTACATCCGCAAGGGCATCCCGGGTCCGCGCTGGATGCCCAAACCGCTCTGGAACGTGGTCTCGGCGCCGCTGAACGCCTATACCCGCCTGGTCGTCGTCGGAACGCTGCCGCCGCAGATGCGCGAGGTGTGCCAGCTGCGGTGGGATGCCAAGAAAGAGAAGCGATTCCAGCGGCTCGCCGCGGTCGTCCGCGCGCTCAACCCCCTGATCAACCGGCTACCCGTCAAGGCGCTCTACACCCCGTGGGCGGCCGAGGCCTGGGCCCGCGCCGGCATCGACCCGCGTCCGCTGCACAACCGCGCCGTCGCGTAAACAGGTCTCCCGCGGCTCGTCTTCGCCGCGGCGCCGACCTTGACGGCGCGCGGCCGGATTGAGCATCGTGGTTAGCCGCCCTCGCAATGGGGCATTCCGCAACGTCGGTCGAGTGGGGCCGGTCGAGCGAACCCGAAGGAGAACCGCGATGCAGATGACGGGCAATACCGTATTGGTCACCGGCGGCGGCACCGGAATCGGCCGCGGCCTGGCCGAAGCGTTGCACCGGTTGGGCAACCGGGTCATCGTCGCCGCGCGGCGCGGCGAGCACCTCCGGGCCGTCGCCGAGGCCAACCCGGGCATGCAGACCCTGTCGCTCGATCAAGGCGACCCCGCCGACATCCGCCGATTCGCCACCGAGGTCACCGACCACTACCCGGATCTCAACGTGGTGGTCAACAACGCCGGCATTCAACGGGTCGAGGACCTCACCAGTGGCAATGTCGGCCTGGCCGAGCAGACGGTGGCCATCAACCTGCTGGGCCCCATCCGGCTGACCGCGGCGCTGCTGCCGTCGCTGCTGCGCAAGCCGCACGCCGCCATCCTCAACGTCACCTCCGGTCTGGCCTTCATGCCCAGCGCGCTGACCCCGAGCTATTGCGCCACCAAGGCGGCGTTGCACTCGTTCACCCAATCGCTGCGCTTCCAGCTGCGCGACAGCTCGGTGCGGGTCATCGAGATCATTCCGCCGCAGGTGCAGACCGGGTTGCAGGGCGAGCGCGGATTCGACCCCCGGGCGATGCCGCTCGAGGAATACATCACCGAGACCATGGCCCTGCTGCAGGCGCATCCGCAGGCCGACGAGATCGTGGTCGAGCGCGTCAAGGCCTTCCGGTTCGCCGAGCGGGATGGCACCTACGACGACATCTATCCCGGCTTCAACGAGGCGATCACCGCCGGGCCCGGCCGCTAGGGGCGCCACGCGCAGCATTATCGCGTGACGTGAAACCGCCTGCGGGACAGGCCGATAAAAGGACTACGAGCGGGTCAGCCGCTCACTCCCCGAACCCTCCGTGCGGCGATGCGACCGACATCGCGCTGGGGGCGCCC
The DNA here is from genome assembly GCF_010731675.1 of Mycobacterium marseillense. Classification (NCBI taxonomy): domain Bacteria; kingdom Bacillati; phylum Actinomycetota; class Actinomycetes; order Mycobacteriales; family Mycobacteriaceae; genus Mycobacterium; species Mycobacterium marseillense. Next base: position 3,763,303 of record NZ_AP022584.1, on the reverse strand, counting down.
ATGCCGAGGTGGCTGGAGGCGAAGGCGACGCCTTTGTCGATGATGGAGCCGTCGTCGGCGTAGGTGTTGTGGGCGGCGAAGTTCATGCCGTCGGAGCAGACGGGGTCTTCGATGGCGCAGACTTTGAGGGTTTTGTCGGCGTAGGTGGGCCCGATGACGACGGGGGGTTCGCCGAGGAAGTTCATGGCGCGCACGTTGGGCATGCCGAAGAGCACGACCGAGGAGACGTGGTTGGCGACGTCGGGGGCCAGGGGTTTGGGGACGGTGGCGGGGTCGATGCCTTCGGGGACGGCTGCGGAGGTGACAAAGCCCATGACGGCCGCGCCTTGGGAGTAGCCGCCGAGGACCATTTTGGTGGTGGGGCAGTCGTGTGCCATGGACACGACGTGGGTGCTGGCGTCGCGGATGCCGTCGATGCCGGTGTCCCATTGGTCGGTGGCGGGGTAGTTGACGGGGTAGACGTCAAAGGAGCGGTCGCCGACGCGTTGGTGCAGGGCGTCGACGAAGGCTTGTCCGGTGGGGCCGACGCCGGGTTCTTCGCCGGTGCCGCGGGCGAAGACCACTTGCACGTCGGGACACTGGGCGGTGGCGGTGGGGATGAGGGAACCGGAGATGGCCGAGGCGGCCATGCCCGATGCGGCGATAACTACTGCTGGACCAAACGAACGAACGATGTGACGCGCAAACATGCCGCCATTGTGCCCATTCGACACGCGCCTTAAACAGAGGAAACGCCGAAATTACTGTGTTCTCATAAAAGAACCGCCGCTGATGCGGGCGGAGTGAGATCGGTTGTGCGCAGCGCTCATCCGGCATGCGCACCCCGCCTCCGCGCGTTCCCGCGCCCCACCCGGATCGCCACCAGGCCGTCACGGCCGGGCCGAAGCGCGGTCCCGGACCGCAATGTGGTCTGCTACTTGTAGTTACGGGTCGGGACACGGTTGAGCAACAGCCACGTCCCGGCAAGCGGCTCGAGTGAATGCGGCAGCGATGTTGAACGCACTAGCCCATGCCCTGAACGCGGTCTTCGCCACGGCGGGAGACCATGTGGCCAATCCGGCGCGGGTGTCGGATCCCGACAGGCTGCGCGCCGCCGCCTCCGGCAAAACCGCGCTGGTGACCGGCGCCTCCTACGGCATCGGCGAGGCGACCGCGCGCAGCCTCGCCGCCGCCGGCGCGACGGTGCTGGTAGTTGCCCGGTCCGAGGAAAGGCTCGGTGACCTGGCGGCGTCGATCAACGCCGGCGGCGGCCGCGCGGTCGCGTACCCGACCGATCTCACCGACGAGTCCGCGGTGAGCGCCCTGGGCAAGCAGATCACCGAGGAGCACGGCCCGCTCGACATCGTGGTGAGCAACGCCGGCAAGTCGCTGCGCCGCTCGCTGCACGACCAGTACGACCGGCCACACGACTTCCAGCGCACCATCGACATCAACTACTTGGGGCCCGTCCGGCTGCTGCTCGGACTCTTGCCGGCCATGCGCGACCACGGCGGCGGGCACGTCGTGAACGTGTCCAGCGTCGGCGTGCGGGTGGTGCCGGGCCCGCAGTGGGGCGCCTATCAGGCGTCGAAGGGGGCGTTCGACCGCTGGCTGCGCAGCGTGGCCCCGGAGCTGCACGGCGACGGCGTCGATGTCACCACCGTCTACTTCGCGCTGGTCCGTACTCGCATGATCGCCCCCACGCCCCTGCTGGGCAGGCTCCCCGGCCTGTCGCCGGACCAAGCCGCCGACGTCATCGCCAAAGCGGTCATCGAGCGGCCCCGCACCCTCGAGCCGCCGTGGGTGCTGCCGGCCGAGTTCGCCTCGGTGCTGCTGGCGGGACCCGCCGACTACGCCGCCCGGGTATGGCATCGCCGATTCCTCACCGCATCCGACGGGGGCGACCGTGACCAATGACCGCGTCGCCACCACCGCCGCCCGCGCCCTGCTGCATTCCGGCCTGCTCACCCCGCCCTCGCTGCCGGCGGGCCTGCGGCTGCTTCGCGAGGCGCGCCGGGGCGGCACCAACCCCTACACGCTGTTGGCGGTCACGGCGGCCCGCTGGCCGGACCGCACGGCGATCGTCGACGACGACGGCGCGCTGAGCTACCGCCGGCTGCAACGAGAAACCGAGGCGCTGGCGCGGCGGTTGTCCGGCGACGGCGTCGGCCCCGGCCGGGCGGTCGGGGTCATGTGCCGCAACGGACGCGGTTTCGTCGCGGGTGTCTTCGCGGCCGCGCTGCTGGGCGCCGACGTCGTCCCGATCAGCACGGAATTCCGCAGCGATGCGCTGGCGGCCGCCCTGCAAGCCCACCGCATCTCAACGATGGTCGCCGACAACGAATTCGGCGAGCGGATCCGGGCCGCCGACGAATCGGCCGTCACGGTCGACCCGGCGACGGCCACCGCCGAAGAGGACGCCCGACGGCCGCGCGTGGCCCCGCCCGGCCGGATCGTGCTGCTGACGTCGGGCACCACCGGCAAACCCAAGGGGGTGCCGCGCGCGCCGGAGATGCGGTCCGCGGTGGGGGTCTGGGTGACGATCCTCGACCGCACCCGGCTGCGTACCGGGTCGCGGATCTCGGTGGCAATGCCCATGTTTCACGGGCTGGGGCTGGGCATGCTGATGCTGACGATCGCCCTCGGCGGCACGGTGCTCACGCATCGGCAGTTCGATGCCGAAGCCGCGCTGGCCCAGGCGTCGCTGCACCGCGCCGACGCCTTCACCGCGGTGCCGGTCGTGCTCGCGCGCATCCTCGAGCTGCCCGAGCGGGTGCGGGCGCGCAACCCGGTCCCGCGCCTGCGCGTGGTGATGTCCAGCGGGGACCGCCTCGATCCCACGCTGGGGCAGCGGTTCATGGACACCTACGGCGACATCCTCTACAACGGCTACGGCTCCACCGAGGTCGGCATCGGTTCCCTCGCAACGCCGGCCGACCTTCGCGAGGCCCCCGAAACCGTCGGACGGCCCGTCGCGGGCTGTCCCGTGCGCATCCTCAACAAGAGCGACCGGCCGGTAGGCCCGCGGGTGACCGGGCGCATCTTCGTCGGGGGCGACCTTGCGGGCAAGGGCTACACCGGCGGCCCCGCGGCCGGGGAAGCCAAGGCCGTCGTCGACGGCATGACCAGCACCGGCGACATGGGTTACCTCGACAACGCCGGGCGCCTGTTCATCGTCGGCCGCGAAGACGACATGATCATCTCCGGCGGCGAGAACGTCTATCCGCGCGCGGTCGAAAACGCGCTCGCCCAGCATCCCGCCATCGCCGACAGCGTGGTCATCGGCGTGCCCGACGAGCGGTTCGGCCAGCGGTTGGCGGCGTTCGTGGTGGCGCGCCCGGGCAGCGACGTCGACGTGCCGGAGCTCCGGGAGTACTTGAAGAGCCGAGTCTCGCGCTTCGAACAGCCCCGCGACATCAACGTCGTGGACGCCATCCCGCGCAACCCGACCGGCAAGGTGCTGCGCCGGGAACTATCCGGCTGAACACCATCGTCTACTCCTCGCCGGGCTCCAGCGCGGCGACCTGCTTGGCCAGCCAGTTGGGCGCCAGCGCCGAGACCACAGTGGCGCCCGCGGTGGAACCCAGCACGCCCGACCAGGCGATCGGCCCCAGCGGCGTGCAGCCGAAGAACTGGCTGAGCACCGGGGTCTGGACGATGCCGACCAGCACACCGGCGCTGCCCAGCGCGGTCGCTATCACCAGCGGGCTGTGCCGGCGGGTCAGCAGCGTCTGCGCCAGCTGCGTGGTGACCAGGGCGGTCAAACCCATTGTCGCCGTGCGGCGTTCGGTGCCCGGCGTCCAGCGCCCGATGGCCCAGGCCGCAGTCGCCCCGGCTGCGGTCACGGCGCCGCGGGTGACGATCTGGCGCATCAGCGGGGCGTCGAGGGAGGGCGTGGGGCCGGTCAGCACCGCGCGCCGGTGCTGCCGCCGCGCCTCTTCGGCCTCCTCGGGGGATTCGTACTCGTCCTCGTCGGGTTCGACGTATTGCGACGTGACCGCGACCGCGAGCGCGGGGAACATGTCGGTGAGCAGGTTGACCAGCAGCAGCTGACGGGTGCCCACCGGCGCGCGCCCCGCGCCGAAGGCGGTGCCGATGATCGTGAACAACACTTCGCCGACGTTGCCGCCGACCAGAATCGTGACGGCGTCCCGGACGCCCGCCCACATGCTGCGGCCCTCGACCAGGGCGTCGAGCAGCACGCCGAGATCCTCGTCGGTCAACACGATGTCCGCGGCGCCGCGGGCGGCCGACGACCCGCGCCCGCTCACCCCGATCCCCACGTCGGCCATTCGGATCGCCGCGGCGTCGTTGGCGCCGTCGCCGACCATCGCGGTGACCCGCCCGCAGCGCTGCAGCGCGGCCACGATCTGCACCTTCTGCTCCGGGCTGACACGCGCGAAGACCTGCACATCGGCGACCATCTTGGCGCACGCGTCCTCGTCGAGACCGGCGAGCTCGGCGCCGGTGATCACCCGCGCATCGGCGGGCAGGCCCAGCTGCCGGGCGATCGCCCGCGCGGTGACGGGGTGGTCGCCGGTGATCAGCACCACGTCGCGGTCGGCGTCGGTGAGCGCTTCGATCAGCGGGCGGGCCGACGCCCGGGCGGTGTCCGCCAAGCCGATGTAGCCGAGCAGTTCGAGGTCCTCGGCTGCGGCGTCCACGGCGTCCGCGTCGGTGTCGTCGTCGTCGGTCTCGTGTTTCCAGCCGCGCTGCGCCACCGCCAACACTCGCAAGCCCTGTTCGGCGAGGCCGCGGACGACGGTCTCCGCCCGCTCCTGGTCGGCCTGCGGCTCGGCGAACCGGCAGCGCGGCAGGATGACTTCAGGTGCTCCCTTGAGGATCAGTACCGGCGCGTCCGCGGCGTTCCCGTTGACGCTGCCACCGTGGCCCAGGGCGCCGATCGCCGCCGCGAAGCCGCGGCTGGACTCGAAGGGCACCTCGGCGATCATCGTCCACTCCGAATCGCCATGGCCGTTCAGCGAATTCGCGGCGGTGAGGATCGCCTCGTCGGTGGCGTGGGCGTGGCCCTGGCCGTCCTGCGGCTGGGCGGATGCCCGCGCGGCGGCCCGCAGCAGCCCCGCCGATTGCGGCTCGGTCAGTTCGGGGAGCGCGTCGTGCGGGTCGACCCCGACCGGCACGGCGCACACCACGCGCAGCCGGTTCTCGGTGAGCGTGCCGGTCTTGTCGAAGCAGATGGTGTCGACGCGGCCCAACGCTTCGATGGTGCGTGGCGCGCGGACCAGCGCGCCGCGGGCCGTCAACCGCTGGGCGGCCGAGAGCTGGGAGAGGGTGGCCACCAGGGGCAGCCCCTCGGGGACGGCGGCCACCGCGATCGCGACGCCGTCGGCCACCGCCTGGCGCAGCGGGGCGCGCCGCAGCAGCGCCAACGCCGACACGGTCGCGCCGCCGGCCAGGGTCAGGGGGAGCACCTTGCTGGTGAGTTCGCGCAGCCGGGCTTGGATTCCGGCGGCGGTCTCGACGTCGGCGACCGCCGAGATCGCGCGGTGCGCGGCGGTCCCGACCCCGGTCGCCACGACGATCGCCCGGGCATGGCCGGCAACGATGGTGCTGCCCTCGAAGAGCATGCTCGCCCGGTCGGGGTCGTTGACGGCGACGGGGTCCACCTGCTTGTCCACCGGCAGTGACTCGCCGGTGAGCAGGGACTCGTCGACCTCGAGGTCCTCGGCCACCAGCAGGCGGGCGTCGGCCGGTACCACCTCGGGCGCGGCCAGATCGATGACGTCGCCGGGCCGCAGCGACTTCGCCGACACCGTCGCCGTGCGGGTGGCGTGCTGGGCGGCGTCGAGCCGGCGGCGCGTCGTCGCGACCGCGGGAACGACCACCCGGCGCACCATCTGGTCCTGCTCGGCGAACAGCTCGGCGGCCGCGGACTCGGCCCGGAGTCGTTGCGCCCCACCGGTTATCGCGTTGACCGTCATGACGCCCGCGACCAGGAGAGCATCGATGTTGCTGCCGACGATCGCCGACGCCGCCGCCCCGACGGCCAGGATCGGGGTCAGCGGGTCGGCGAGCTCGGTCCGGGTCGCCGACGCCAGCCGGACCACGCTGTGCAGCGGCTTGCGCAGCGGCGCCAGGCCCGGGCTGTAGGACAGGTCGTCGAGGCGGCGTCGCCACGACGGTTCGGTCTCGACGGCCAACGGCCGCGCGCCGCCGGCCAGCCGCGAATAGACGATCTCGGGATCCAGCGCGTGCCAGGCGGTCAGCGGTTGGGGAGTCGGGTCGGGCAGCCGGACCACCCGGGTCGCCGAGAACGTCCCCGCCACCAGGGCCGTGGCCGCGGCGGCGTTGACCGGGTTGAGCCAGCGCCGAAAGCTCACCGGGCTGGTGGTCTTTTCCTGCTCACCGGTGACCAGCAGCAGCCCGGCCAGCGTGGTGCCGCCCTGGGCCAGGTGCACCGCCGATTCGCTGGCCGATCGGGCCACCGGGATCGCCGAGAGGATCCGCACCGCGTCGGCCAGGTCGGTACCGGTGATGATGTCCGCGGTCCACGCCGTGGCGGCGCGCGGATCATCAAGCGCCACACCGACATCGGCGATCGCGAGCGCGGCCAGGGTGTCGGTCGACGCGAAGTCGCGGTGCAGCGCGGTGATCAGCAGCACCGGTCCGCGATCGGCCCGCAGCTCGCGGACGACGTTCAACAGCGGGGTGCCGGGCGGGTGCGTCGCGCCGACGCTGGCGGTGAGGTCCTCGGTGCCGGCGACGTGGCGAAGGACCACCCGCGCGCCCGTGCGGTGCGCGGTCTGGAACAGCGGAATGGCGTAGGGGTCGACCTCCCAGCCCACGTCGACGCTGCCGACGCATTCGCCGTCGACCATCAGGTCGGCGCTCTCCAGGCCCTGCGCGGGCGCGGCCGAAGGCCCTTGGTTGCGAACCCATTTCAGTCGCGCGCCGGTTGCCGGCAACTCGTCCGGATCGGGCTCGGGCGCCTGCTCGCCGTGCAGCAGCGCGTCGGCGACCTCATAGACCCGGTCCTCGTCCCAGCCGGGCGCGTCGCCGCGGACCCGCAGGACGGCGCGGTGGTCACCGCGCAGCGCGGCGCCGTCGATGACGACCACCTTCACCCGATCCAGGCGGCGCAGCGCCCCCGGGTCGAGCACCAGCTGACCGGAATTGGCGAGCCCGCGGCCCAACACCGCCGCGAACGCCTGGCGGCCCATGTGCGCGGCCCGCGGCACCCCGGCCTCGATGGCCGCGGCCGCGTCCTCGGTGCCGCCGCCGGCCACCAGCGCGCTGACCGCGGCGATCAACGAGCCGTTCGCCGCGGAATCGACGTAGCTCTCCACCGGCCCGGCCATCGAGCCCTTCGCCTTGTCCATCGCCGCGTCGATGGTTCCCCCGACCACGACGTGCGACGCCTCGCCGGCCGCCGCGGCCGCCCAGCTGTGCCGGGGCACCTCCGACTTGGCCGACGAGATGACCGGGACGACCGGCGCCTGCGGCCGTTGGGGCGAGGCCAAGTGGGGTTCCCGGTCCCGCCACACCCGGCGGTGCGCCGCGGCCTCGGAGACCTGCAGGGTGCGCTGGGTCAGGTCGAGCATCGGCGTGCCGAACGACTGCGTGAGGCCGTGGGCGGCGGCCGTCGTCGCGGCCAGCGCGATGTCGGTTCCTACCCGGCCCAGCCGCGCCTCGAGGATCGCGACCATGCGCGGTTGATGGTTGATGAGCGCGGCCGCGGCCCGGGTGGTCTGCGGCGCCGAGGGCAGCCGGGTCACCCATCCGGTCACCGCGGCGCTCATCGCGACCAGATCCAGTGCCGCCGCGGTGAGGGGCACCAGAAGCGCCAGGGGGTTGCCCGGGTCGGCGAAGGGCGCCGACGGGGTCGCCACCTCCGACTTCGACCAGGTGATGTCGGCGGCGATGGACGCGACCGTCGCCCGGACCTCGTCCAAGACGGCGTCGTGGTCCGCGCCGTCGGAGAGTTCGACCACCAACCGGCCCAACGAGCCCTCGACGTGGGCCTTGGCCACCCCCGGGATTCTGCGCACCGGCTCCTCGACGGCGGGCGCGTATTCGCCCCAGCGGGGGAACGGCAGCAACGGATCCAGGTCCAGGTGCACGCGTTGCCCGCTGTGCCAGCGCACCGGCGGCGTGATCGGGGCGGCGGTGCCGTCGGTGGAAGTGTCCATCCCGATTGCCCGGCCCGTGGTTTGGGCCACCGATTGGATCACGGGACCCGCGAGCTCGGCCACCGGGCTGGCCAACGTCTGCAGCGCGCCGGCGGCGCCCGCCGCAGTCGATACGCCGGCCCGCACCATCTGCGCGGCTCCGCCGGCCACACCAGCGACGACGCTGGAAACGCCGGGAATCTTCACTCGTCACCCTTCAAATACGTCTCCCGCGCCTAATGATCCTGGCGTGTGAAGGACCTGTCCACACGTGGGGCGGGAAGGTAAACCCTGCGACGACATCCGCGGCGATGTAGGTCGATGCAGGTCGGGCTTCCCTAGATGGCAAGGGCTGCGATCACGTCCCTGGCACAAACATTACCGGCTCGGCGATAAACCAAACGCAGTGAACAGGCCCGGGTCGAGAAAGACGGTGATGCCGGCGATCCCGGCGGCACCCGGGGTTATCACGTGGATGGAATGGGCCCGCAGCACGCGGTCGGCGGCGCGGCGGTACTCGGCGACGGCGGGCTGCGCGTTCGCGGCGGTCGGGATCATCGCGATATCGCCGGGTTGAGCCAGGGCGCGCTGGGCAAGGAACCGCAGCACCGTGTCCCGGCCGGCGAACCACACTGGCAGCGGCGGCATTTCGAGTTTGACGTCGGCCTGCAGCAGCGCGGTCAGCGCCGCCATGTCCGCGTTTTCGAATGCCGCGCAGTACCGGTCGAGCAATTCACGCCGCCGGGCGTCGTCGGGCTCGGACATGTGTTCCTCGGCGGGGGACAGCTCGGCGAGGCGGGCCCGGGCGCGCTGCAGCGAACTGTTGACCGCGGCGGGCGTGGTTTCCAGGAGCTCGGCAACCTCGGCGGCGCTGAATTGGACGACGTCGCGCAGAATCAACACCGCGCGCTGGCGCGCCGGGAGCTCCTGAAGGGCGGTCATCACCGCCAGCCGCACGCTCTGCTTCGCGGTGACGTCCTCTTCGGGCCCCTTGAACATCATGGTGTCCGGAATGGGTTCGAGCCACGCGTGCGCGCCCGCCGCCGCATCGAGGTCGACGTCCGGGTCCCTCGAGCCGTCAGCCAGCCCCGCCGGCAGCACGCGGCGGGCGCGGTTCTCCAGCGCGCGCAGACAGGCCGTCGTCGCGATCCGGTACAGCCAGGTCTTCAACGCCGCGCGTTCCTCGAACGCCTGATAGCCGCGCCAGCCCCGGAGATACGTCTCCTGGACAAGGTCTTCGGCGTCGTGCACCGATCCCAGCATGCGGTAGCAATGCGCGATCAGCTCGGCACGAAATGGCGCCGCCCGCTCGACGAACTCCTCCTGCGCCGGCACGACCCTCTCCTCTCGGTGCGCGACGAACCTACTCCTGTAGAGACATCCCGCGGCCGAAATTCATCGGCCCCAAAGCGATGAATCCGGCCGCCGGGCCGTATCTCAACTAGTGAAGCCGCGACACGGCCGCAGTCCACGTGAGGAAGCGAGCACGACATGAACCAGACCCGAAATCCCCGCACCGACGGATTCGTCGGCAGCACCGCGATCGTGACCGGGGCCGGCCGCGGATTCGGCCGCGCGATCGCGGCCGCGTTGACGACGGCCGGCGCCCAGGTCGTCGGCATCGCGCGCACCCGATCACAACTCGAGGAGGCGCACGCGCAGCTGGGTGACAACTTCGTCCCGGTGGTGGCCGACGCCGCCGATCCCTTGACGGCCGGCCGGCTCATCGACCGGTACCGGCCACGCACCCTGGTGCTGTGCGCCGGGGCCGCACCGCGGATGGCGCCGCTGCAGGAACAGAGCTGGGAGACGTTCAGCGACAACTGGAATTCCGACGTGGCGCAGGCGTTTCACTGGGTTCGTGACGCGCTGCGGCGCCCGCTGGCGCCGGGCAGCTCGGTGATCGCGATGTCGAGCGGCGCCGCCCTGGCCGGATCGCCGCTGTCCGGTGGTTATGCGGGTGCGAAGGCGACCGTCAGGTTCATCACCGGCTATGCCGCCGGCGAATCGCAACGCGCGGGACTGGGGATCGGCTTCACCGCCGTGCTGCCGCGGCTGACCCCGGCCACCGACCTGGGCGCGGCCGCCGTCGCCGCCTACGCCGAGCGTCAAGGCGTCGACGTCGACACCTTCCTCCAGGCCGCCGGACCCGCGCTCACCGCCGAACAGGTGGGCAAGTCGGTGCTCGAGATCGCGACCGCGGGCGCGGACCACGACGCCTACCTACTCACCTCCGCCGGCCTCGCGCCGCTGACCTGAAACACCCGACACTGCAAGGACGGACACCGATGAACACACCCCCGATCGTGACGGCCCAGGAGTGGGCGACCGCGCATCGACAACTGCTGGAAGAGGAAAAGGAACTCACCCGCGCTCGGGACGCGCTCGCGGCCCGGCGGCGCCGGATGCCCTGGATGGCCGCGAACTCCGACTACCGCTTCGAGGGGCCCGAGGGCACGGTCAACCTGCTGGACCTGTTCCAGGGCCGGCGCCAACTCGTGGTCTACCGCGCCTTCTACGGGCCCGACATCGACGGCTGGCCCGAGCACGGCTGCCGGGGCTGCTCGATGATGGCCGACCACGTCGGCAACCTGGCGCACCTCAACGCCCGCGACACGACGCTGGTGTTCGCGTCGCGGGCACCGCAGCCCGACATCGAGCGCCTGAAGGCCCGGATGGACTGGAAGATGCCTTGGTACACGATCACCGACACGTTCGACGCCGACTTCGGCGTCGACGAATGGCACGGCACCAACGCCTTCATCCACGACGGCGATCGGGTGTTTCGCACCTACTTCATCAACAACCGCGGTGACGAGGCGTTGGGGACCACCTGGAGCTTCCTGGACATGACCGCGCTCGGACGCCAGGAAAGTTGGGAGGATTCGCCCGAGGGCTACCCGCAGACCGCACCCTACGAGTGGTGGGACTGGCACGACGAATACGGCGAGCACGCGCCGTCACGCTGGTTCGGCGAGCCGGATCCCAACGACCCCAACGACATCCGCCCGCCGCGAAGGAGCCAGGACGGAATCGGCCCGAAAAGCACGAATGCGCGGTAGCCGTCGACCGGCTACTCGCGCACTATGCCACCGAAGATTTTTGGCTAGAGAATTCGGTGGTTCGCCCTGCCGACCTGGTAACCGGCCGGGAAGGACTTCTCGATGACCTGCAGCTGGTGATCCACTCGGGATTCGAGCTCGAGGACCACGCAGTCGCTGAGCGCCTTCGATTCGAGAACTATGTACCGCTGACCACAATCGGTGATCGGGTCGCCCGAGTGCAATTTCTCGACCGGCACCGACTCCGGAGTTCCATCTGCCTCCATCCATGACACGTTAGGTCAATTCCGCAAGCGAGGGAATAGACCGCTACCTGGCGGCCGAACTCCTTGATTCGCGCCGAGCGTAACGCCACGGCGAAAAAACCGGCAGAATGTCGCCGTGGCGTTACATTCGCGGGCTCGGTCGTTGCTTTTCGTGAACGCCAACCGGAGGCTGTCGGAGCGCGTGCCCGCCCCGCCCGATGCGGTGCGCAATTTCTATGTGGACCTAAACAACATCAGGCTCGTGCACCCGCTGATCGTGTCCGTGGAAACGTTGTCCCGCAGCGAAACCGCGGAGGGCTACCAGCAGAGCTATCGGGTGGTAGATCGAATCCCGTTGGGGCCGTTCACCGTCCGCACCGCCTACCAGGCCCGGCTGCGGGTGCCCGTTGCCGGCGACGTGCTGACCGAGGCTGATCAGTCACCCGGGGTGCGGTTACGCGGCACGGTCAGCTTCGAGCCCGACGGCGGTGACACCCGCGTCACCGAGCGCATCCGGATCGCCGCGCCGCGACTCCTTGCCGGGGTGACCATCCGCGAGGCGGTCAAGGCGCACGCCGAGATGCTGGCCGGCATCCGGAGGCACTTCGAATCCGGGTGAGCCGCCGGTTAGACGCCCGCGAAATCGATGACGCCGCGAATGTTGCGGCCCTCGCGCAGGTCCGCCATCGCCTCGTTGATCTGGTCGAGCCGGTAGTGGCGCGTGACCAACTCGTCGAGTTTCACCGCGCCCGCCTGGTACAGCGACAACAGCATCGGCACGCTGGTGCGCGGGTTCATACCGCCGTAGAGCGCCCCCCTGAGCTGCTTGGCCGACAGCGTCATCTCCTGCAGGACCAACGGAACCGGGGGCTCGGTGAACGGGGTGATGCCGGTGAGCACGCAGATGCCGCCTTTGCGAAGCAGCGTCATCGCCTGCGGAAGCAGGTCCACGTGGACCACCCCGGGACAGACGACGACGCGGTCGGCCATCAGGCCGGCGGTGATCTCCCTGACCAGGGGTATCGCGTCCGCGGCGGAGGCGACGGTGTGCGTGGCACCGAAGATCTTGGCCGAATCACGTTTGGACTCAACGGGATCGACCGCAACGACGAATTTGGCGCCGACGGCACGCGCGCCTTGCAGGGCATTCATCCCGACGCCGCCGGCGCCGATGACCACGACGGTGTCGCCGGGCTCGGTGCCCGCCGAGATCGTCGCGGAACCCCAGCCGGTGCTGACCCCGCACGACACCAGCGAGGCGGCATGGAACGGGATCGCGTCGTCGATCTTGATCACGGACCTTTCCGACAGCACCGCGTATTCGGCGAACGTGCCGAGTTGCCCGTAAGCCAACAGGTTTTCGTCACCGAGGTGGCGGCGGCAGGTGCCGTCGGTGGGCATCTCCCGCACGAACAGGCTCGCACCGATGTCGCAGATGTAGCTCTGACCGTTCACACAGAACCGGCAGCTGCCGCACGCGGGGATGAAGGACAGCGCCACGCGGTCTCCCGGTTGCACCGTGGTCACGCCGGGCCCGACTTCTTCGACGACACCGGCGCCCTCGTGACCGCCTAGCAGGGGGAACCAGTCCGGCGCCGGCTGGCCGCTCGCGGCCAGCGCCTCGGGGGTCGGCACCACATCGCCGGTGAACAGATGGTCGTCGGAGTGACAGATCCCGGCGACGGCCATCCGGACCAGGACTTCCCCGCCGCGGGGCGGATCCAGCTCGATTTCGCTGATCTCCCAGTCCTGGCCCACCCCGCGGATGACAGCGGCGCGACACTTCATTGCGACCTCCTTGATGTCTCGTGGCATTCCTGGCGCCGCGGCGGGACCGGCGCCAGGCTGGCACGCAGTTCCCGCTTGAGCACCTTGCCGTAGCTGTTTTTCGGTAGCTCGCCGACGAATTCGTAGCGTTTGGGACGTTTGAAGCGGGCGATGCGCCGCAATAGGTGCGCGTCCAGCGCCGCCGGGTCGACGGAATCGCCTGTGCCGACGACGAATGCGACCACCACCTCGCCCCACTCGGGGTCCGGAGTGCCGACCACGCACGCCTCCGCGACCGCGGGGTGCTCGAGCAGGACCTCCTCCACCTCGCGCGGGTAGATGTTGCTGCCGCCGCTGATGACGACGTCCTTCGACCGATCGCGCAGCGTGAGGAATCCGCGCGCGTCGAACGAGCCCATGTCCCCGGTGTAGAGCCAGCCCTCGTTGAGGGTGGCGCGGGTCGCGTCGGGGTTTCGCCAGTAGCCGGACATCACCGCGTCGCCGCGGCAGACGATTTCGCCGATCTCGCCGACGGGTGCGGGGCCGCCGTCGGCGCGCAGCACCGCGACGTCCATCCCGGACCGCGCATAGCCGACCGATCCCAGGGTTGCGTCGTCGCCGGATTCGTGGTCGGCGCGGCGCAATCCGGTGATGGTCATCGGTGATTCGCCCTGCCCGTAGATCTGGGCGAAGATCGGGCCGAACGCCGCGATCGCCTTGCGCAGGCTTTCGACATACATCGGACCGCCGCCGTAGACGATCGTTCTCAGGTTGGCCGGGCAGGCGCGGCCCGTATCCACCAGCCGCTGCACCATCGTCGGAGCGAGAAACGCGCTGCCGCCGGGGTGATGCTCGCACAGATCGAGGAATTCGTCGGGATCGAACGCGCCCGACTCGGGCACCACCTGCCGGGCGGCGCGCAGCACGTACGGCAGGACGTAGAGGCCCGAGCCGTGCGACATGGGTGCCGCGTGCAGGAGGCTGCAGCCCTCGTCGGGGGCGTCGATGTCGGCGAGGTGCGCGACGGTCATCGCCGTGAGATTGCGGTGCGACAGCATCGCGCCCTTGGATCGGCCGGTGGTTCCGCTGGTGTAGAACAGCCACGCGAGCGCCGACGGGTCCGTGCGCGGCGGCAACGACGGGACGACGGCGAGCCGCCGCGAGTAGTCCTCGGACTCAAAGGTTTCCATCTGTGTCGCGACGATCGGCGCCAGTTCGCCGCCGATGGCCGAGGACGCGAACACCCGCGCCGCGCCCGCGTCGTCGAGGATCTCGGCCATTTCGCGGGGATGCAGCTTGTAGTTGATGGGGACGACGACGCACTCGGCGGCCCAGATCGCGAACATCAACTCGACGATCTCGGGGCGGTTGTGGGTCGCGATCGCGATGCGGGCGCCGGCCCCGTGCTGTTGGCGGATCGATGCGGCCAGCCGTAACACCCTGTCGCGCAGTTCGATCCAGGTGCACAGGCGGCGGGTGCCGTGATACAGCGCGCCGCGGTCTGGGTGCCGGCTCGCCGCCTGGTCGAGCATCGCGAACAGATTCATCGCTCGATCCACTGGGAGGACAGGGCGAACTCCGACAGGTACTTCGTCGAGCTCCATCCGCCGTCGACGACGATCGTCTGGCCGTTGATGAAGCTGCCGCCCGGCGAGCACAAGAAGGCGACCGTGCTGGCGATGTCGTCGATGCGGCCCAACCGCTGGTGCGGTGTCATCTCGGTGTTGATCTTGCGGAATCGCTCGTCTTCCAACCGCTTCTCGACCATCGGCGTGACCGTGACGCCGGGCGCGACGGCGTTGCAGCGGATGCCCGATGCGCCGTATTGGCAGGCGATGTGGGTGGTCAGGGCGGTGAGCCCGCCCTTGGCCGCGGAATAGGCTCCGCCCCGCAGGCCGCCGACGACCGCGAACGTCGATGTCACATTGATGATCGCCGAGCCGGGTCGCATGTGGGGCAGCACGTCACGCGCGAGCCGAAACGGTGCCCGCAGCATCAAACCCAGGAAGTAGTCCAGGGTGTGGTCGTCGGTCTCGTGCAGTGGCTTGGGGCTGCCCACGCCGGCGTTGTTGATCAGGTAATCGATGCGGCCCCACCGCTGCACGGCACGCTCCACGATGCGTCGCGGCGCGTCGTCGTCGGTCAGGTCGACGGCAAGCGTGGCAACGCGTTCCGGATCGCCGATCGCCTTGTGCAGCTCGGCGAGCCGGTCCTGGTCGCGGCCCGTCCCGAGGACCGCCATGCCCATCTCGGCGAGTTTGGTGGCGCAGCCCAGCCCGATGCCGCTGCTCGCGCCGGTGACGATTGCGACCTGCATCTCACCCATCCTTAGTCTCCGCCCTGTGTGAGAGCCGCCCGGATCCGATGCTTGAGGACTTTGCCCGCGTCGTTCTTCGGGAGGGCATCCCAGATCACGACCTGTTCGGGCGCCTTGAATTTGGCGACGCCCTTGCTCACCAGCGTCGTGAGCAGGCTCGCGACGTCCGGGCTCTCGTCGCCCGCCGGGACGATCACCGCGCAGGCCCGTTCCCCGGTGCGTTCGTCGGGCAGCCCGACCACCGCGATCTCAGCGATCCCGGGATGGTCGGCGAGCAGGTCCTCGACCTCCTTGGCCGAGATGTTCTCGCCGCTGCGGATGATGACGTCCTTGGCCCGCCCGGTCACGACGAGATACCGGTCTTCAATACCGGCCGAGAGGCCGGCCGAGACCCACCGGCCGAGATCCCCGGTGCGGAAAAACCCTGCGGCATCGAAAGAGTCGTCTTCGGGATGGCGGTAGCCCACCAGCATCTGGGGTCCGCGCACGCAGATTTCCCCCTCACCGGCGGGCGCGGCTTCGTGGGCGACGAGCTTGATCTCGGCGATGCCGGCCCTGCCGTCGGTGTCGGCGGCGGGTTCGGCTTCGTCGGGCCGGGGTGCGCCGACGGTCGCGACGGGCACCTCGGTGCAGCCGTACACCCGGGTGAAGACGGCGCGATCGAAATACTGTGCGGCGCGCCGGATCAGCATCGGCGAGACCGACGCGCCGCCGCAGATGAACACCTTCAGGTCGGGCAGGCGGGTGCCGGCGCGCTCGGCGGCCGAGAGCAGCTGCTGCAGGAACGGCGTGGCCCCTGCCATGTGGGTGCACCGTTCGGTGTTCATCAGCGCGATCGCCTGCGCCGGGTCCCACCGGTCCATCAGCACCGCGGTCGTCCCCAGCAGCAGCGGGCATTCGAAGGCATAGATCGAGCCCCCGATATGGGCGACCGGCGAGGGGACCAGGAACGTGTCGCCGGGATCGATGTTCCAGTGCTCGCGGAGCTGACAGATGAGGGCGTACAGCGAGTTATGGGTGTGCAGCACGCCTTTCGGTCGGCTCGTCGTTCCGGACGTGTACAGGATCATCCGCACGGCGTCGGGATCGAGCGTCGGGAGCGCGGCGGCGTTCGGCGCCTGGCCCAGCAGGTCCCGATAGGAGGTGTGCGGACCGCCGTGCCCGGCTTCGGCGCCGCGCAGCACCACCACCTCAGGTGCCGAATCCATCGCGGCCGTCACCCGTTCGAGCATCGCTTCGTAGTCGTGGCCGCCGTGCCGCTGCGGAACGAAAATCATCGCGGTGCCGGCATCTTCGAGGATGAAACGCAGGTCGTGGTCGCGCAGCGACGGCAGGATCGGGTTCACCACCATGCCGGCCAGCGTCGCGGCCAGGTAGATGACGGCGCTCTCGTGCCAGTTCGGCAGCATGAACGACACCACGCTGCCGGCGGGCATGCGCGCCAGCAGTGCCGCCGCCAGCGCGCCGGCCTGCGCGTGCAGCGTCGCGCAGTCTAGCCGAACGTCGTTGTCCACCAGAACTATTCGATCAGACGATGTCTCCGCGGCGGCGCGCAGCGCATCGGCCAGCGTGGTGTGCACCCACAGACCGCGCCGGTAGGCCTCTGACGCGTGCGCCGCGTCGTGTCGGGCCCGGGTGATCAACTCAACCGGCCTGACCCGTGACGCGACGCATGGTCATCGCGTACCGAAACCTCGACGACAGGTGGGTGTTGATCGTCACCTGGGCCACCTCGCCGTCGGAGGTCGTGTAGGTGCGCCGCATCTGCAACGCGGCCGTTCCCGCTTCCGCGCCGAGGCCGTCGGCCAGCTCCGGGGACAGCAGGACGGCCGCGATCTCCTGGTGCAACTGGGAGACGCTCACGCCGAACAGATCCTCGATCAACGGGAAAATCGGGCCGGCATGGCGTTGCAGCAGCCTGCCGACCGCGGCGAAACTGCGGCTGATGTAGTACTCCGTGCGGCACATCGGCACCGACGCGTCGTCGGCCTGCCGGTAGCCGCGCACCGAGAGCCACTGGGTGCCGGGCTCGAGTCCGGTGCGGGCGGCCAGCTCGTCGTCGATCGTCACCATCGCGTTGGATTCGATGGTCAGTTGCGCGCCGGCCGCGAACGCGAGCAGGTCCTCGATCGACATCGCGTCCTGCGCATAGGAACTCGACGCCGGCCGCGGCACCACCCGGGTGCCTGCCCGCGGCCGGGACGCGACCAGATTGTCCTCCCGCAGCCGGCGCAGCGCCTCGCGAACGGTGTAGCGGCTGACCGCGAAGCGCTCACACAATTGGTGCTCGGTCGGCAGCTGAGATCCCACCGGGTAGACCCCGTCGACGATCTCCTTGCGCAGTGTGCGTGCGATCTGCAGGTAGCGGTGATCGGCCGCGATGGCCTGGGACATCAGCGGCCGTGCCCCGTCGGGCGTACGGCCAGCACGCTGCCCTCGCCATCGGCCGAAATGTACAGCGTCCCATCGGCTGCGGCGGCGATGCCGGCGAACGGACCTTGCGGCCCGGAGAACGGTGGCATGCCGCGCAGCGGCTTGGGCGTGACGCCCGGCGGCGGGCCGACCGGCAGCCCGGACGCGATCGTCTGGCGCGCGCGGCTGGCGAGGTCGACGGCGATCAATTCCTTGGCGTCGGCATCGACCACATAGAGCACGCCGTCGCGGACCAGAATGCCCTGGGGCCGTTGCAGATCGGCGACGACGGTGTCGGCGCTCGACCCGGCCAGCCTGACCACCCGCCCCGCGCCGGCCTCCGCCACCAGCGGGGCCCCGTCGGCGTCGATCGCGACGCCGACCGGCTCGCGCAGGCCCGTCGCCAGCACCTCGACGTCCCCCGACCGCAGCGCCAGCACCCGCCCGGTGCCCAACTCCGCAACCACCACACCGCCGGGGCTCACCGCCACGCCGTAGAGCTGATCGAAACCGTCCGCCAGCACCTCGGTTTCGCTGGCCTCGGGCCGGTAGCGGGCGACCTGGCCGCCCGATGTCGTGACGACGAACTCGCCGGGCCCGCTCGCGGCGAGCCCGCGCAGGAAGCCGGGATAGCCGGGGCTGAACAACATCCCGGCGGTGTGCAAGGACCCGTCGGGCAGGGCGACGTAGAAGTAGGTGCCGTCGGCGATGTAGAGTTGCCCGTCGTGGCCCACGGCCAGGTCTAACGGCCAGTTGAGTCCGCCCGCCAGCACGGATGTCGTTGTGCCATCCGGGGATATCTCGGTGATCTCGCCGGTGAAGTTGGAGACGAACAGCCGGTCGCCGACAAAGGTGCAGTTGTCCAGCCCCGGGTTCAGCTGGGCGAGCAGGCGTTGCTCGCCGCTGCGGGGATCGATGCGCAGCACCTGCCCGCTGGCCACCTGCGTCGACACGAGGTAGCCCTGGGCATCGAACTTGACGGAGTCGGGCACGCCGAGACCCGTTGCGACACAGTGCGGCTCGCCACCATCGGGGTCGACGCGCCAGATCTCGTTGGCGCCCATCACCGGGAAGTACAGCAGACCGTCGGGACCGACCTCCATCGCGTTCGGTGAGGGCACGTTGTCCAAGAGGACCCGTGGCGGGCCGCCCGACAGGTCGAATTCCAGCAGCCGTCCGCCCTCCCGGCATTCCCCGATGAACAACCGGCCGTGATGGAAGGTGATGCCGTTGGCCGACGGCACGTCGTCGCGCAGCACGCGCGTGCGACCGCTGGTCTCGCGCACGCTGACCCGGCCGTCCATCACCTCGGTCGCGTACAGGTTGCCGCCGGGGTCGAACGCGACGTCGTCGGGCGCCACGATGTCGCCGCCCCTGGGGCTGGCGGTCACCAGTTCGCCGGTGCGGTGGTCCAGCGCGCTGATCTGGCTGCCGGTCACCTGCGCGATGTAGATGCGGCCGTCCGGGCCGGTGCGCAGCCCGTTGGCGCCGAACAGCCGGCTGGGCGCGGTGACCCGCTCGAGCTCCCAGCCCGGCGCGACGTCGGTTGCGTCTGGGCCCGCGTACCGCGAGGGCCGCGTGGAGAGGGCCCGTGAAATGGACATGCTCGCCGAGGTCCTTCCGTCAGCCGGTTGGGCTGGACGTTATCAATTCCTCGTAGTCCAGACAATAGCCGCCACGGCGTCGGGCCTCGATCTTGACAGCGAAGTCCACGGGTCGGAATAGTGTTCTCCCAGGGACAGAATGCCATGTTTTGTCCGGACAAACTGGTACAGATGTCGTTGCCGGCGCCGGTGGCGGCCGAAAGCAGGTCATGGACGATCAAATCGGGCACCTCGGGCTCGCCGGCCGCATCGTGGTGGTCTCCGGCGCCGGCGGCGGCGGGATCGGCACCACCGTCGCGGCCATGACCGCCCGGGCCGGGGCCACCGTGATCGCGGTGAGCCGATCCAAGGAAAACCTGGACGAGCACATCGCCCCGCTGGCCGGACAGGGCCTGGCCGTGGTGCCCGTCGCGGCCGACGCGTCGACCGACGAGGGCATCGCCACGGTGATCGACCACGCGCGCCGCGCCGACGGGAGCTTGTACGGGCTGGTCAACGTCGCCGGTGGCGCCGAGCCGTCGACGTGGATGCCGTCGACGCGGGTGACGCGCAGCGACTGGCGCAAGATCTTCGCCGACAACCTCGAGACGGCGTTCTTCATGAGCCAGGCCGTCGCGGCCGAACTCGTCGCGCACCACCAGCCGGGAGCGATCGTGTCGATCTCCTCGATCAGCGGCATGAACACCGCGCCGTTTCACATCGCCTACGGGTCCGCCAAGGCCGCGATCACCGCGATGACGCGCACGATGGCCGTCGAATTGGCGCAGGCGGGAATCCGGGTCAATGCCGTGGCACCCGGTGTCACCGAGACGGCGGCCTCGCGCACCTACGTCGACGAGGACCCCGAGCGGGATCGTCAGGCGATCGCCATGGGCCGGCGGGGCCGGCCCGAAGAACAGGCCGGGGCCATCCTGTTTCTGCTCTCGGAGATGTCGAGCTACATCACCGGCCAGACGCTGTTGGTCGACGGCGGGCTGGACCTCAAGTGGAGCCACCTCGGCGCCGACAACACGTCGCTCTTCCTCAAAGACGAATCCTTCCGGGCGGCAATTAGGAGGATGTCATGACCGACCTCGCCAAAGACACGAATTCCGCGGGTGCCGAAGAACTCTCGAGTCCGATGACGATCGGCGTCGAGGCCTACATCTGTCAGGACTACGCCCGCGCCGAGCGCGACAAGCTGTGGCGCCGGGTCTGGCAGCAGGTTGGCCGCGTCGAGGAAGTGCCCGAGGTGGGCAGCTACCTGACCTACGACATCCTCGATGACTCGATCATCGTGGTGCGTACCGGCCCGAACGAGTTTCACGCGCACCACAACGTGTGCATGCACCGCGGCCGCCGGCTGATCGACACGCCCGAGGGCGCCAAGAATGCCTGCGCCCGTACCCGAAAGTCGTTCGTCTGTGGCTTTCACGGCTGGACCTACGGCTTGGACGGGGCGTGCACGCATATCCGCGAACAACAGGACTGGCAGGACGCGCTCACCCCGGACAACACCCACCTTCGCCCGGTGCGGGTCGACACGTGGGGCGGCTGGTTATGGATCAACATGGACCCAGATTGCGAGCCGCTGGCCGACTTCCTGTTCCCCGCCGCGAAGATCCTCGACCCGTTCGGCCTGGAGAACATGCGGTACAAGTGGCGCAAGTGGCTGTCCTTCGACTGCAACTGGAAGGTCGCGCTGGAGGCCTTCAACGAGACCTACCACGTCTTCACCACTCACCCGGAGTTCAACAAGTTCGGTGAGTTCAAGGGGTGGGCGAAAGCCCAAGGGCGACACAGCAACATCGGCTATGACGCCCCGGAGGACATGGAGGCCACCAAGTCCAAGATCCGCCTCGGTATCGGCGCCGATCCGCGCGTGTCCACCGCGGAGATGCAGGTGTACACGATGGAGGAGACCAACGCCACCACCACCCAGACGCTGGTGAACGCCGCCCGGCGGCTGGTCGACGAGTTGCCCGAGGGGACACCGGCCGACAAGGTCCTCGAGCACTGGCTGGCGTCGGCGCGCCGCGACGACGAGGCCCGTGGCGTGATCTGGCCGACGATTCCCGCCGACATCCTCGGGCAGGCTGGCACCGCGTGGCAGATCTTCCCGAACTTCCAGATCGGGCAGGGCCTGACCAGCGCGCTGTGCTACGGCGCGCGGCCGCACCCCAGTTACAACCCCGACAAGTGCCTGTTCGAGGTGTCGGTCTTCGAGCTGTACCCGAAAGGACAAGAGCCCCAGACGGAATGGGAGTACACCCCGGTCGGCGACCCGCGGTGGCGGTCGGTACTGCCGCAGGACTTCTCCAACATGGCCGCCGTGCAACAGGGCATGAAATCGCTCGGCTTCCCGGGCACCAAGCCCAACCCCTACCGCGAACGCAGCACCGTCAACCTGCACTACCAATTGTCGAAATACATGGGCGCCGGTGAGCCCCGAGAACTTTCAGGCAAGGAGTCCCCATCGGCATGACCATGCACCAGGACAACTGCGGCCCCACCCAGACGCCCGACGACATCGACATCGCCACGCTGCGCGAGAAGTACCGGCTGGAGCGCGAAAAGCGGCTGCGCACGGAGGGCTCCAAGCAGTACATCGAGTTGGAGGACGACTTCGCCGGCTACTACGAGGTCGATCCCTACACCCCGGCGACGCCACGCGACCCGATCTGCGAGGACATCGACGTCGCGGTCCTCGGCGGCGGATTCGGGGGCCTGCTGTCGGCGGCCTACCTGAAGAAGGCCGGCGTCGACGACGTACGCGTCATCGAGCTCGGCGGCGACTTCGGCGGCGTCTGGTACTGGAACCGCTATCCGGGCATCCAGTGCGACAACGAATCTTATTGCTACATACCGCTTCTCGAAGAGCTCGACTTCATGCCGTCGAAGAAGTTCGCCGACGGCGCCGAGATCTACCAGCACTGCCGCAACATCGGCAAACATTTCGGCCTCTACGACTCGGCGATCTTCTCCACCCAGGTGCGCGACCTGCGCTGGGACGAGGAGATCAAGCGCTGGCGAATCGGCACCAACCGCGACGACGACATCCGTGCCCGGTTCGTGGTGCTGGCGTCGGGCCCCTTCCACCGGCCGAAATTGCCTGGCATTCCGGGGATTAAGGACTTCAAGGGGCACGCGTTCCACTCCTCGCGGTGGGACTACGACTACACCGGCGGGGACAGCGGCGGCAACCTGCACAAGCTGGCAGACAAGAGGGTGGCCGTCATCGGCACCGGCGCCACCGCGATCCAGATCGTCCCGTTCCTGGCTCGAGACACCCAGCACCTCTATGTCTTTCAGCGCACCCCCTCGACGGTCGACCAGCGCAACAACGCGCCCACCGATCCGGAGTGGGCGAAGTCGTTGCGGCCGGGCTGGCAGCGGGAACGGCAACGCAACTTCCACTCCTGGACGTTCGAAGGCATGGCGCTGGGTCAGCCGGATCTGGTGTGCGACTTCTGGACCGAGCTCGGGCGCAACACCGCGGCCCGGGTGCTCGCGCTGGACGATCCGGCGTCGTTGACCCCCGAGCAGTTCATGGCGATCCGCGAAGAAGAGGATTACAAGCTGATGGAGCGGCTGCGCCGCCGCATCGACGTGATCGTCGAGGATGCGCAGACCGCCGAGGCGCTCAAGCCCTACTACCGCTTCCTATGCAAACGCCCACTGTCCAACGACGAGTTCTTGCCGGTGTTCAACCGCCCCAACGTCACCCTCGTCGACGTCTCCGATTCCAAAGGCGTGGAACGGATCACCGAAAAGGGACTGGTGGCGGGCGGCGTCGAGTACGAGGTCGACTGCATCGTCTATGCCAGCGGCTTCGAAATCACCACCGAGATCAGCCGCCGCTATTCGATGGACACGATCGAGGGGCGCGACGGGCTGTCGCTGTTCGACTACTGGCGCGACGGATACAAGACGCTGCACGGGATGACCAGCCGCGGGTTCCCGAACCAGTTCTATACCGGTTTCACCCAGGTCGGCATCTCCGCCAACATCGCCGCCAACTACGAACTGCAGGGCGAGCACATCGCCTACGTCATCGCCGAGGCCTTGAGACGGGGGGCGACCACCGTGGAGCCCAGCGAGGAGGCGCAGGAGCAGTGGTGCGCGACGATCCGCGAAACCGCGGTCGACAATTCGGCGTTCGACGCCCAGTGCACGCCCGGCTACTACAACAACGAAGGCGGCGGCGGGGGAGAGGGCATCCGGTCGCACCTGGGCGAACCGTACGGTCCCGGCTTCTACGCCTTCGAGGACTTGCTGCGTCTGTGGCGTGACAAGGGCGACCTGGACGGGCTGGTGCTCGGCACTTGAGCGAAACCCCCGCAGCACCACTACGATTCGACGGCCGCGTCGCCGTGGTGACCGGAGCGGGCCGAGGGCTGGGCCGTGCGTACGCGAAGCTGCTGGCCTCGCGTGGGGCGAAGGTGGTCGTCAACGACGTCGGCGGCGCCCTCGACGGAGCCGGGGTCGACGTCGGTCCGGCCGAGCAGGTCGTCGCCGAGATCACCGCGGCGGGCGGGCAGGCCGTCGCGTGCAGCGCGTCCGTCGCGACCGCCGAGGGCGGCGGCGCGATCATCGCGACCGCGCTCGAGCACTATGGCCGCGTCGACATCCTGGTGCACAACGCCGGCAACGTCCGTCGCGCCTCACTGAAGGAGATGAGCTACGAGGATTTCGACGCCGTGCTCGACGTGCACCTGCGCGGCGCGTTCAACGTGGTGCGCCCGGCGTTTCCCCTGATGTGCGCGGCGGGCTACGGCCGCATGGTGCTGACGTCGTCGATCGGCGGCCTGTACGGAAACCACGACGTGGCCAACTACGCGGCCGCGAAGGCGGGCGTGATCGGGTTGTCCAATGTCGCCGCGCTGGAAGGCGCCCCCGAGGGGGTGCGCTGCAACGTGATCGTGCCCGCGGCCGTGACACGCATGGCCGAAGGCATTGATACCTCGGCCTATCCGCCGATGGACCCGGAACTCGTTGCGCCGGTGGTGGGTTGGCTCGCACACGAGTCGTGCTCGGTGACCGGCGAGCTGTTCATCGCGCTGGCGGGGCGCGTGGCCCGGGCGGTCGTCGCCGAGAGCCCCGGCGTGTGCCGGTCGTCGTGGACGATCGAGGACGTCGGCAATCATCTGGACGCGATCCGCTACGTGGAGGCCCCCCTGATCTTCCCGGTCGTCCCGGACGGCCACAACCAGCACATCCGCTACAGCTTCGAGTTGGCACAGAGGTCAAACGAACTACCTGGCTCGACCCACCAAGGAGCGCTCAATGGCTAGCCCCAGGGGCCCGATGGCCGGTGTGCGCGTGATCGATCTGACCGCGATGGTGATGGGGCCCTACTGCACTCAGATCATGGCCGACATGGGCGCCGACGTGATCAAAGTCGAACCGCCCCAGGGCGATAACACCCGCTACATCTCCGTGGGCCCGGCGCCGGGCATGAGCGGGGTGTTCGTCAACGTCAACCGCGGCAAGCGCAGCATCGTGCTGGACCTGCACACCGAGGTCGGGACGCGGGCGTTGCGCGCCCTGGTCGAGACCGCCGACGTGTTCATCCACTCGATGCGCGCCAAGGCGATCGCCAAGCTCGGCTTCGGTTACGACGACGTCGCCGCGATCAATCCCCAAGTCATCTACACCAATTGCTACGGGTACGGGCGGCGCGGGCCCGATCGCGATCGCCCCGCTTACGACGACACGATCCAGGCCGAATGCGGCCTGCCCGCCGTGCAGCAGCAGTTGACCGGTGAGGCCGACTACGTCGGCACCATCATGGCCGACAAGATCGCCGGGCTGACGGCGCTGTACGCCACGACGATGGCGTTGTTTCACCGCGAGCGCACCGGGCAGGGGCAAGAGGTCGAGGTCGCCATGTTCGAAACCATGGCGTCGTTCATGCTCGTCGAACATGCCAACGGCGCGCTGTTCGATCCCCCACTGGGACCCGCGGTGTATCCGCGCACCGTGGCGCCCAACCGCCGTCCGTACCGCACCAGCGACGGCTACATCGCCGCGCTGATCTACAACGACAAGCACTGGAACGCGTTCATGAAGGCCGTGCAGCCGCCGTGGGCCAGCGAGCTGTACGCGACGCTGGAACAGCGTGCCCGCGAGATCGACACCGTCTACGGGCTGGTCGCCGAGACGATGAAGGAGCGTTCCACCGCGGAGTGGTTGGAGCTGCTCCGCGAACTCGAGATCCCGGCCGCGCCGCTGAACACGCCCGGCGCGCTGTTCGACGATCCGCATCTCAATGCCGTCGGCATGTTCGAGACGGTCCACACCCCGCACGGGCCGGTCCGCTTCCCCGGCGTCCCCACCTGGTTCTCACAGACACCGGGGCGCGTCGCGGGGCCGGCACCAGAACTCGGCGCCGACACCGCGGCGGTCCTCGACGAGCTGGGTCTGGCGGTCGACGCGAACCCCGGATAACGCTTGCTCATCGAAATTTATTGCTAGTAAAGGAGTTTTCCACCATGGCCGTGCCTGTCTACAAACGCATCCTCGACCTGTTCGAGGCCGAGGGCATCAACACACTGTTCGGTATCCCGGACCCGAACTTCGTGCACATGTTCGCCGAGGCCGAGGCTCGCGGGTGGTCGGTGGTCGCGCCGCATCACGAACTGAGCGCAGGTTTCATGGCCGACGCGGCGTCGCGGATGACGGGCAAGCCCGGCCTGTGCATCGGCACGCTCGGCCCAGGCATGGCCAACATGGCCGGAGCGATCCAGTGCGCGCTCGTGGAGAACTCGCCGGTGATCTTCCTCGGCGGCCAGCGCGCCCGGATCACCGAGCGCCGGGTCCGACGCGGCCGCATCCAATTCGTCCGTCAGGAACCACTTTTCGCGGCGTCGGTGAAGTACAGCAGCTCGATCGAGTACGCCGACCAGACCGACGAGATCATCCATGAGGCGATCCGCCAGGCCATGTCGGGCACCCCCGGCCCGGCCTACGTCGAATACCCGTCGCACGTCATCCTCGAAGCGCTCGACGTGGCCGATCCACTACCGCCCCACCGGTATCGCCTCGTCAACCAGGGGGCCGGCGCCCCGGAGATTGCCAAGGCCGCGAAGCTGATCCGCGAAGCGAAGCGCCCGATTCTGTTGGTGGGACACGGCGTGCACACGTCGCGTACCGGCCCCGCGGTCAAGGAGCTCGCGGACCTGATGGCCTGCCCGGTCATCCAGACCTCCGGGGGTACGTCATACATCCCGGGTCTGCAGGACCGGACCTTCCCCTACCTGTTCTCCCCGGCCGCCAACGAGGCGGTCGAGGAATCCGACCTGTGCGTCGCGCTGGGAACCGAACTCGGTGAGCCCATGCACTACGGGCGGACTCAGCATTGGGCGGACAACGACGCGAACCGCAAATGGGTGTACGTGGAGCAGGACCCGGCCGCCATCGGTGTCAACCGCCAGTTCGACGTGCCGCTGGTGGGCGATCTGCGCGGCGTCGTGCCGCAGCTCGTCGAGGCGCTCCGCGACACGCCGCGCACCCCGGCGGCCAACCTCGAGAAGTTGGTCAAGGCCGACGCCGAGGAGCTCGCTCAGCTCGCCGAGAACGCGCCGTCGGGCCGTCCGATTCACCCGGCGCGCTACGTCGTCGAGGCCACCAAGGCGTTCAACGAACTCGACGACGCCATCATGGTCCGGGATGGCGGCGCGACCGTCATATTTCAGTGGACTTACTCGCAGTCCAAGCCGCGCGACGTCATCTGGAACCAGAACTTCGGCCACCTCGGCACCGGCCTGCCCTACGCGGTCGGGGCATCCGTCGCCGAGGGCGGCAAGCGCCCCGTCATGCTGCTGACCAGCGACTCGGCGTTCCTCTTCCACATCGCCGAGCTGGAAACGGCTGCGCGGCAAAATCTTCCGCTGGTGTGCGTGGTGGGCGTCGACCACCAGTGGGGCCTGGAGGTGGGCGTCTACAAGCGCACCTTCTCCCAGCCGTCGCCGCAGCCCGGCGTGCACTGGAGCAAGGACGTCCGAATGGACAAGATCGCGGAGGGCTTCGGCTGCCACGGTGAGTTCGTCGAGAAGGAAGAGGAGATCGGGCCGGCCATCGCCCGCGCCTACGCCAGCGGCAAAGTGGGTGTGGTGCACGTGTGCATCGACCCGAAGGCCAACTCCGAGGAGATGCCCAAGTACGACCGATTCCGCACCTGGTATGCAGAAGGCACCCAGTAAGGGTCGCAAACAAGGAAGAGTGCAAGCTATGCGCGAATACCTGAAGTTCTACATCGACGGACAATGGGTCGACCCGGTGCGGCCCAACCCCTTCGAGGTGGAAAACCCGGCGACCGAGGAGGTTTCCGGAAAGATCTCGCTGGGGTCGGCGGCCGACGTCGACGTGGCGGTCCAAGCCGCTCGGCGCGCCTTCGCCGGCTGGTCGCAGAGCACCCGCGAACAGCGCCTGGACCTGTTGCAGGCCATCCTCGCCGAATACCAGAAGCGCGCGGACGATCTCGCCCAGGCGGTCACCGAGGAGATTGGCGCACCGCCCTCGCTGGCCGCGGGCCCGCAGGTTTTCCTCGGCATCGGCCACCTCACCACGGCCATCGACGCGCTGAAGAACTTCCCGTTTTCCGAACAAAAAGGGGAGACCCTCATCGCCAAGGAGCCGATCGGCGTCTGCGGTTTGATCACGCCGTGGAACTGGCCGATCAACCAGGTCGCGGTCAAGGTGTACCCGGCGCTGGCGACCGGCTGCACCGTGGTCCTGAAACCCTCTGAGGTCGCGCCGTATTCGCCCTACATCTTCGCCGAGATCCTGGCCGCCGCGGGCGTGCCGGCCGGGGTGTTCAACCTGGTCAACGGCGACGGCGCGGGCGTGGGCGCGGCCCTGGCGAGCCATCCCGACATCGACATGGTGTCGTTCACCGGGTCCACGCGCGCCGGCATCGAGGTCGCCAAGACCGCCGCCCCGACGGTGAAGCGGGTGACCCAGGAACTCGGCGGCAAGAGCCCCAACATCGTCCTCGACGACGGCGGATTCGCCGACGGCGTCCGCGCGGGGGTCGCCAACATGATGCCCAACTCCGGGCAGAGCTGTAACGCGCCGTCGCGCATGCTGGTGCCCAATTCACGGATGGCCGAGGCCATTACGATCGCGCGCGAGGTTGCGGAGCAAGTCCAGGTGGGCAGCGCCGACGACGCGACCGCGATCGGGCCGGTGGCGTCGAGGTCACAGTTCGAGAAGGTGCAGCGCCTGATCCAGCAGGGCATCGACGAGGGCGCGACCGTGGTCGCGGGCGGCCCGGGCCGCCCGGCGGGGCTGGACACGGGGTACTACGTCAAGCCGACCGTCTTCGCGCATGTCACCAACGACATGACGATCGCGCGCGAGGAGATCTTCGGGCCGGTGCTGTGCATCCTCGGCTACGACGACATCGACCAGGCCGTCGAGATCGCCAACGACACCGAGTACGGCCTCGCCGGCTATGTGTCCGGCGCCGACCTCGACAAGGCGCGCGAGGTCGCCCGCCGGATCCGCGCGGGATGGGTGACGATCAACCACGCGTTCGACATGAACGCGCCATTCGGCGGCTACAAGCGCAGCGGTAATGGCCGCGAGTGGAGCGACTTCGGCTTCCACGAGTACCTGGAGGTCAAGAGCACCCTCGGCTACGCGCCCAGCAAGGCCTGACGCCGCAGCCGAAATCCGAACGCACCGCAGCGGAAAACCGTTGCGTGTCCTCCACGCGATCCCGCGCGCCCGCCCTTAAGCTGGCTCCGTTCACGAGGAGGGGCAGCGACGTATCGGCATCAACCATGGCGCCGGGCGGGATGGTAGTCACGGCGCGCTGACGGCGAGCACCGAGCCGGGCGGGTCTCACCCCGCACCGGCTCGTCGTACTCGGCCCCGATGGGTCGCCCCCGTGCGCCGGGTCGGACGGCTGGCGGTCTGGGACCGGCCGGAGCGGCGCAGCGGAATCCCGGCGCTCGACGGCCTGCGCGCGATCGCCGTCGCACTGGTGCTCATCGGGCACGGCGGCATCCCCGGTGTCAGCGGCGGATTCATCGGCGTCGACGTCTTCTTCGTCCTGTCCGGATTCCTCATCACCTCGCTGCTGCTCGACGAGCTGGGCCGTACCGGCCGCATCGAACTCACCGGCTTCTGGATCCGGCGCGCGCGCCGGCTGCTGCCGGCGCTGGTGTTGATGGTGCTGACCGTGGCCGCGGCCCGGCAGCTGCTGCCCGAGCGGTCGCTCACCGGCCTGCGCGACGACGCCATCGCGGCGTTCGTGTGGATGGCCAACTGGCGGTTCGTCGCCCAGAAAACCGACTACTTCACCCAGGGCGCACCGCCGTCGCCGCTGCAGCACACCTGGTCGCTCGGGGTGGAGGAGCAGTACTACTTCGTCTGGCCGCTGCTGCTGATCGCGGTCACACTGGCGCTGGCCGCGCGCGCGAGGCGGCGGTTCACCCGAGCCACCGTCGGGGGCGTGCGCTTCGCGACATTTCTCATCGCCTCCCTCGGGGCCCTGGCGTCCGCGGCGCTCGCCATCGTCACCGCCTCCGACGGCACCCGCGACCGGATCTACTTCGGCACCGACACCCGCGCGCAGGCCCTCCTGGTCGGCGCCGCGGCCGCCGCCCTGCTGGTGCGGGACTGGCCGTCGATGAACCGCGGCTGGTGCATGATCCGCACGCGGTGGGGACGGCGCGCCGCCCGGATCTTGCCGCTGCTGGGTTTGGCGGGCCTGGCGGCCGCGACCCACTACGCCACCGGTGCCAGCGGCGAATTCCGCCACGGCTTGCTGATCGGCGTCGCGGTCGCGGCCGTCCTCGTCATCGCCCCGGTCGCCCTGGAGCAGCGCGGCGTCGTCGCCCGCGCGCTCGCGTTGCCGCCGTTGGTGTGGCTCGGGACCATCTCCTACGGCGTCTACCTGTGGCACTGGCCGATCTTCTTGGCACTCAACGGCGAACGCACCGGGTGGTCCGGGCTGCCGTTGTTCACCGCGCGGTGCGCCGCCACGGTGGTGGTGGCCGCGGCGTCGTATTGGGTGCTCGAGCAGCCGATCCAGCGCTGGCGCCCGGCGCGGGTGCCGCTGCTGCCGCTGGCGGCGGCGACCGTGGCCAGCGCCGCGGCGGTGACATTGTTGGTGGTCCCGGTGGGAACCGGGCCGGGGCTGCGCGAGGTGGGTCTGCCGCCCGGCGTCTCGGCGGTCGCGGCGGTCTCGCCGTCGCCGCCGGCGGAAAGCCGGCCGCGGGATCCCAATCGGCCGTTCACCGTCTCGGTGTTCGGTGACTCGATCGGGTGGACGTGGATGCATTACCTTCCGCCGACACCGGGATTCGCGTTCCTCGACCACACCGTCATCGGATGCAGCCTGGTGCGCGGCACCCCGTACCGGTATGTGGGCCAAACCCTGGAGCAGCGATCCGAATGCGACGGCTGGCCGATCCGATGGGCCAGGCAGGTCAGCCAGGACCAGCCCGATGTCGCGCTGCTGATCATCGGCCGCTGGGAAACCGTGGACCGCGTCAACGAGGGCCAGTGGACCCACATCGGCGACCCGACCTTCGACGCCTACCTCAACGGCGAGCTCGAGCGGGCGCTGACCATCGCCGGTTCCACCGGTGTGCGGGTGGTGGTCGCGACCGTG
Source organism: Mycobacterium marseillense (assembly GCF_010731675.1). Lineage (NCBI taxonomy): Bacteria > Bacillati > Actinomycetota > Actinomycetes > Mycobacteriales > Mycobacteriaceae > Mycobacterium > Mycobacterium marseillense. The sequence goes on along the minus strand of NZ_AP022584.1, from coordinate 3,732,183 downwards.
CCCTACAGCCGCGGCGGTGAAAAGCCGGACGGCCGGCTGTATCCCGAGGACCAGCCGGACCGGGTCAACCTGTGGAACACCATGTTGCGCAAGACCGTCAGCCACCACCCGGGCGTCGCGATCCTCGACCTGAACAAGAAGCTGTGTCCCGACGGGGTCTATACCGCCAAGGTCGACGGCATCAAGGTGCGCAGCGACGGCGTGCACCTGACCCCGGAAGGGGTGAAGTGGCTGACGCCGTGGCTCGAGGAATCGCTGCGGTAGCGCCGCTGCGGTGATTTTTCCTAATTGCCCGTGCGGCAGCTGATTTCCATGCTGTCGCTGTCGCGGACCTGGAAGTTGAAGCTGACGTAGCCGTTGGCCTGGTCGCGTACGCGGTCGAGATACGGCGCCATATCGGCCGAGCTGGCGTTGTCGGCGATAACCAACGCGCCCGTGGAAAGCCGGGGTTCGAGCAACTCGATCACGGGCAGGTACAGGTCTTTCCAACCGTCGAGCAGCAGGAAATCGACCGCCCCGTCCAGGCCTTGCAGCGTGGTGAGGGCGTCGCCCTCCAGGATCGTGATCACGTCGTCCAGGCCGGTCTCGGCGAACGTCTGCTTGGCCGCGGCGATCTTGGGCGCACTGAGCTCGGTGGTCACGACCCGGCCGCTCCCGTTGTCGCGCACCGCGGCGGCCAGGTGAACGGCGGAAATGCCGAACGACATCCCGAATTCGACGACAGTCGCCGGGCGGGTGGCGCGCACCAGTGAATACAGCAGCCGGCCGGCCTCGGGCGTCACCGGGATGTAGAACTCGCTCATCGCCTCGGCCCGCTCCTGGGCGGTCATCGGCTGATTGAAGGTGCCACTCCGCTCGCGCAACAGCGACATCTGGTTTCTCGACTCGGCGTACATGCGGTCGAGCGTCGATGAGACCTTGGGATCCTGCAGCGTTGTGGCCATGTCGCCGAGCGTAGCCCGGCGACGGTGAGCGCCGGGACAGCGCGAGTGAGGAGCCGGGCAATCGAGCGTAGGCGCGCAGCCTGGGTGGGTGCGGGGAGGCCGGCGGCGGCGCCGCGCTCAGGGCAAATGAGTTTGACGAGCCCGGGCCGCGGTGCCACTATGGACTCCGCAAGCACCTCGGTAGGTGAGGCGTCTGCATGGATACAGGCCACTGACCCCGAACGTCGAGAGACGCCCCGGGTCAGGACAGCTCTTCCCGGACCCAAGGGTTGAGCCCAAGTGGCTTCTGGACGAGGAGCGATCGCAAGCGCGGCGGAAGCCGCGCGCAGCGGGTCGCGACCATCGGATATGTCCGGATACGCCGTGCAGTGCCGAAGCTCCGACGAGAGGGGTGCGACCGGCGGCTTTGGTGCCGTCGGTCATTCCTGCCTCTCCCGTTCAGGTGAATGTGGTGACACCCGCGTGTGTCCTGGCCGTGAGGAGGTGAGGGCGAGATGAGTCCCGGCGATAGTCCGCATCCAAAATTCGTTTTGCCCCGATCCGGCTCCGGCATTCCTTCCGCCGCCTGACCTTGCCTCTGGTCCCGCGCGGCTGACCCGTCCCACGGACAGTGTCGATGCCGATCGGGCCTCTGGCAGGAGAAGATCATGGCTTTTGTTGTTACGCACCGTATTTCCGTTGCGCCGAGGGGACGCGGGCGGTCGATGCTGCGCGCGGGCCGGTTGCTGGCCGACAAGCTGCACCTGCGGGCCAACCTGACCCCCCAGGAGCGGGCCAACCTGTACGTCTCGCGGATGCCGATCGCGGTGGTCACCGCCTCGCTGGGCGGACACGCATCGGGACGCACCGACAACCACTGGTGATCCGTCCCGCGCATCGAGTGCATCCGCATGTCCTCACCGCGAGGTGAGAACGATTCGTCTAGCGAGGATCAGATGACGTCGATCCACACCGGTGGCGGCCGCCGCGGCCCGGGTTCCGGCCACGCGGCCGCCGCCGCGGAAAGCCCGCCCGCCGAGGCGCAGGCACCGACCGTGCTCGACACCGCGCACGTCGGCGACATCGTCGGCGCGTTCGGTCGAATCGCGCGCGACGGCGCCGACGGCAGCGGCGCGACCACCAGCGGCCGCTGGCGTCGCCTGAAGACACTGGCGGTCATCACCGGTCCCGGCCTGATCGTCATGGTCGGCGACAACGACGCCGGTGGCGTCGCCACCTACGCCCAGGCCGGCCAGGACTACGGGATGGGCCTGCTGTGGGCGCTGGTGCTGATGATTCCGGTGCTGTACGTGAACCAGGAAATGGTGCTGCGGCTGGGCGCCGTCGCCCGCGTCGGTCACGCGCGGTTGATCTTCGAGCGCTTCGGCAAGTTCTGGGGCGCGTTCAGCGTCGGTGATCTGCTGGTTTTGAACGCCTTGACGATCGTCACCGAATTCATCGGTGTGTCGCTGGCTCTCGGCTTCTTGGGCTGCCCGAAGATCGTCGCCGTCCCGACCGCCGCGGTGCTGCTGTTCGCCGTCGTGGCCGGCGGTTCTTTTCGCCGCTGGGAGCGGCTGATGTTCTTGTTGATCGCGGTGAACGTGCTGATCATCCCGATGGTGCTGCTGGTGCATCCGGCCCCGAAAGCGACTGCGGCCGGGCTGATTCCGCAGTTCCCCGGAGGCCTGAACTCGACCGTGCTGCTGCTGGTGGTCGCGATCGTGGGGACGACGGTCGCGCCGTGGCAGCTGTTCTTCCAGCAGTCCAACGTGGTGGACAAGCGCATCACCGCGCGCTGGATCCCTTACGGGCGAGCCGATTTGGTGATCGGGATCGTCGTGGTCATGGTCGGTGCGACGGCGCTGATGGCGGTGACTGCGTTCGGGATGGCGGGCACCGCCGAGGCCGGGCACTTCACCGACGCGGGCGCGGTCGCCGCGGGGTTGTCTCGGCATCTCGGCGGCACGGTCGGGGCGCTATTCGCGATCATCCTGCTGGACGCGTCGCTGATCGGCGCCAACGCCGTCGGCCTGGCGACGACCTATGCCGTCGGTGACGCCATGGGCAAGCGGCACTCGTTGCACTGGAAGATCAGCGAGGCGCCGGTGTTCTACGGGGGCTACGCGGTGCTGCTTGCGGTGTCGGCGGCGGTTTCCTTCAGCCCCGACCACGTCCTGGGGCTGGTGACCCAAGGCGTGCAGGCGCTCGCCGGCGTCCTCCTTCCCTCGGCCACCGTCTTCCTGGTGTTGCTGTGCAACGACCGCGCGGTGCTGGGACCGTGGGTAAACACGGTGCGGCAGAACATCGTTGCCTGGACCATCGTGTGGTGCCTGGTGCTGCTGTCCCTGGCGCTGACGGCGACCACCTTCTTCCCGGACCTGTCCACCGCCACCATCGAGACCGGGCTCGCCGCCGGCGCCGCGATCGGCATCGCCGGCGGCGCGGTGATGATCATCGTCGGCCGGCGGCACCGCAACCTGGCCGACGCGGAAGCCATCGTGCGCACGCTCGGAGGCGGGCTGGACCCGGAGCAGGTCGACGAACTGGACGACGCCGCATCGCTCACCCGTGCCGAACGGCGGGCCGTGCGCCGCCAGGACCGGGCCGGCTGGCAGACCCCGAACCTGGCCCTGCTCGAGCGGCCGGCGATATCGCCGATGCGCCGGGCGGGATTGTTCACCCTGCGCGGCTACCTCGTGCTGGCCGTCGCGTTCGTCATCATCAAAATCGTGCAGGCCGGGGTCGTCGTGCCGGTCTCGTCATTGTGAGTCGGTAGGCAGCAGAACGATTTTCCCGTGGGTGTGCCGTTGCTCGAGTTCGGCAAAGGCGTCGGCGACCCGGTCCAGTGGATAGGTCGCGGCGACGTCGAACTCGATGGCGCCGGACACGATCAGGCCGGCCATCTCGGCGAGCACCTCGGGTGTCGAGGCGTCCATGCTGCCCTCGGTCTTGGCGCCCACCTCGCCCGCTTTTTGGAAGGCGATGATGGTGTTGATCCTCTCCGGCGCCACGCCGAGGTCCACGGCGAGCTGGAGGTAGTCCGGACCGAACAGGTCGATGAAAGCGTCGATGCCGTCGGGCGCCGCGTCGCGCAGCCGCTCGCCGAGCCCGTCACCGTAGGCGATCGGGACGACGCCGTGCGCCTCCAGCCAGTCGGCGTTGCCGGGGCCGGCGATGCCCAGCACGCGCGCCCCGCGGAGCGCCAGAAGCTGCACCACCAGACTGCCCACTCCGCCCGCGGCGGCCGATACGGCAACCGTTTCACCCGCCTGCGGCGCCACCGCGCGCACGGCCGCGTACGCCGTCACGCCGGCCACGTAGAGCGAACCCGCTGCCGCCCAACCGAGTTGGGCGGGTTTGCGGATCAATTGACCCACCGGGACGGCGGCGTGGGTCGCGTGGCTGGACCGGGCCAGGCTGAATCCCAGCACCTCGTCGCCGACCGCAAACTCGGTGACGCCGGGCGCCACCGCGGTCACGACGCCGGCGAGGTCACTGCCCTCACCGGAAGGAAAGGTGGCCGGGAACATCTCGTGCATCGCCCCGACCCGGATGCCGGCCTCGCCGGGATTGATCCCGGCCGCGCGGACTTCGACGACCACCTCGCCCGGCCCGGGTGTGGGCATGTCGATGTCCGCGACATACAACACCTCACGTCCCCCGTATCGGTCGAACCGTACGGCGCGCGCCCCTGCAGCGGTCATGCCGATCTCCTCACCGCGACGATGCCCCCACTCACGCCAGCATAGGCACGCGAAGACCTATCCACCGGCGCCTCGTTGGGCATATGTTCGTAGCAACTGGGACACGGATGACGCGTGGAAGGAACATGCGTGGGGGCTCCTCGGATCGGTATCGCCGCCGGTGTCTTGCTGCGCGTGGCCGCGATCGTCGCGGCCGGCGCCGCGAGCGCGGGCTGTGGCGGTGCGCACGAATCCTCGTCGCCCTCCGCGACGGAGTCGAGCCCAGCCGCCTCCCCGACGGGTTCGGGCGCGGTCACCGGGCCGCCGCCGGGGCAACCCAACGATTACGGCTTCTTGTTGATCAAGCCCAGCGACGTCGGAGGGGGTCTGACCGCACCCCAGTCGCCGATGCTCAACCCCAACAACGAGCCGGGAGTCGCGCAACTGTTCGCCAACCCCGACAGCAGCCGCCGCCTGTGGGACACCATCGTGGTGACCGCCGATCCGTCGGCGGCCGCGGCCGAACTCGCCGGTAGCAAAAGCGATTACGCGGGCAAGGTGGTCGGCGACTGGCGCCCGCTCGCCGTGGGCGCCAACGGGGCAGTGGTGTCGGGCGCTTCCCCCGATAACTCCCAGGCGATGACGGTCCTGCTCTTCACCGAAGGCAAGGCGCTCGTCACCCTGGAATTCGACAGCGCCCCCAACGACCCATTCGATCCGGCCGCGACCCTCGACATCGCGCGCAAGCAGGACGCTGCGATCACAAAGGGGTTGCCCGGCTAGGACAGGTCTGTCCGGCGAGGACAGCCCGGGGCTACACCAACCCCAGCAGGCGTAGATCCGCCACATACTTGTCGATCAACCCCGCCGACAGGTGCGGGATGTCCTCGTCCGCACCGATTTTCGCCGTCCGTACCGCGTGGCGGAAGACGTCGGTGGGCGCCGGAGCGCCACGCAGCGGCGTCTCGGGTTCCCGGTAGGCGTCCAGCAACGGCAGCACCGAATGCTGGCGCTGCTTGTCCGGCAACGCGCGAAGCGCGGTGGTGAAGCGGCCGAGCCAGTCGCCGTAGTCCTCGATGCGGCGGATGTCGTGTCCGGCGGCGATCAGCCAGTCGACGAACACGTCCAGGGAGACGCCGTCGTCGTGCGGGTTCATCACGTCATAGGAGCGGTAGCCGCCGGATTCCTCGGCCGCCATCTGCTCGCCGAGCGTGGTGACCGCCTCGGCCACGAAGTCGGCGGGCAGCCCGTCGTAGTGGGCCACCGCCCGGCTTCCGTGCTCGTCGGGCCGGTAGAAGGAGGACGGCGCGATGCCGGTGGTGAGCAGGCTGAATATCAAGCGGGTGAACGCATCTGGCACGTTCAGCTGCCCGGCGTACCGGCTGTGCGCGAGGATCATGTCGGACCGGAAGACGGTGACCGGCAATCCGCACAGGTCGTGCGCCTCGCGCAGCAACACCTCGCCGGCCCACTTGCTGTTCGCGTACCCGTTCGCATAGCTGTCGCCGATCGGGCGGACCGCGCTGACGGCGCGGATATCGCCGTCTTCGGCGAAGTCGCCGGGGTCGACCGTCATGGCGACTGCGACGGTCGACAGGTAGGTGACCGGCTTGATTCGCGTCGTGATCGCCAGGCGGATCAACTCCGCGGTGCCGACGACGTTAGGACCGAAGAGTTGGTCGTACGGCAGCACGTGGTTGACCAGCGCTGCCGGGTGGACGATCATATCCACGCTCTGGGCGAGACGCTGCCAAGTCGCTTGGTCCAGGCCGAGATTCGGCTCGCCGATGTCGCCGACGATCACTTCCAGGTGCTCGGCGGCCAGCGTGCGGAATCGCTCCAGCAACTGTGGATCCCCGCTGTCGAAGACCGCCTCCAGCCGTTTGACGGCCGTCGCGGTGTCGGTCGCGCGGATGATGGAGATGAGCTTCCCGCCGGTCTCGGCGAGACGCTCGAGCCATTCGAGGGCCAGGAAGCGGCCGAGGTAACCGTTGGCGCCGGTCAGCAGGACCGTGTGGGGAGTGCCCGCCGCACGCGGCAGCCTTGGTGCGCCGGCCAAGGCCTCCGCGTCGATGAACTTGTCCAACGTGAGCTCCGCGGCGCGGACCTCGGTGGCGTCGCGCCCGTGCACCGCCGCGAACGTGGGCCGGCGCGACCCCGAGTTGCGCTCGGATTCAACGTATTGCGCGAGCTGACCGAGGTCGGTCGCGGGTCCGGTGATCATTCCCACGGGCACGTCGACGTCGAAGATGTCGCGCAGCAGGTTGGAGAAGGTCAGCGCCGAAAGGGAATCGCCGCCGAGTTCGATGAAGAGTGTGTCGGGGGCGGGCGGGCCGCCGGCCACACCCAGTAGCGCCTCGGCGGCCCGGGTGAGGGTGAAGATCACGGGGTGTTTGTCCGCGCCCTCGCGCAGCGCGCGCAACTCGGTCACACGGGTTTCGGCCAGCTCGGTGTAGAGCTGTTCGAGGCGGTCGGCGTAGTGCTGCTTGAGCTTCGGACGCAGCAGCTTACCCACGCCCGAGAGCAGGCCGTTGTCCTCGCTGAACGGCTCGGTCTCGACCATGAAGTCGACGGGCACCTCGTAGGACTGCAGCTCGGCGAGTTGTGCTGACTGGCGCAGGGATTCGGCGAGGGCGGCCTTCAGGCCGTCGGGATCTCCGGTGAATCGCTCCGCGGCGTCGGCCGTCGGGACGACGACGGCCAGCAGATAGGGTCGTTCGCTGTTGCCGTAGACGAAGATCTGGCGGACCAGCGGCGCGCTGGCGAACACGGCCTCCAGCCGCGCGACGGCGACGAACTCGCCCTGCGCCAGCTTCAACACGTTGTTGCGGCGGTCGACATAGGCCAGCCGGTCCGGTTCCAGCTCGGCCATCACATCGCCGGTCCGGTAGTAGCCGTCGGGGTCGAACGCGTTGGCGGTGACGTCCGGCCGTTTGAAGTATCCCGGTGTGGCGGTCAACGACTTCACCAGCAATTCGCCACGCGGATAAGGCTTGTCGGTGTGGAAATAGCCCAGTTCGGGAACGTCGATGAGCTTGTAGTCCAGCACCGGGGGACGGTTCATGCGCCCGTCCTTGGTCACCATGCCGACCTCGGTCAGTCCGTAACCGTCGAGAACGTGGACGTCCAAACAAGTTTCGACGAAGGTCCGCATTTCCGCGGCCAGCGGCGCCGTCCCGCAAAAAGCGGTCACGATGCGCCCGCCGAGAACCTGCTCGCGCAGCTCATCCCGCGCCCGGGTCTCGGCCGAGCCGGGGTCGGCGCCGGCAGCGGCGAATCGATCGACGGCGCTCTGGTAGCGCTGGTAGAGCATTTCCGCAACCCGCGGCACCAGGCCCATCTCGGTGGGGCGCACCAGGTTCCAGTCGTCGAACAAGGTGGACAGGTCGCTTTCGGGCACGAAATAACTGGTGCCGCCCGCCTGGAACGCCGTCGACAGCGGTATCCGGCCGCCGAGGTGATTCAGCGGCATGAAGTTGACGTTGAACACGGGCGTGTCCGCGAAGTCGGGCATCAGCTCGTTGGTCCATACCTTGCACAGCATCCGCTCGGTGTACATGGCGCCCTTGGGTAATCCGGTGCTGCCCGAGGTGTACATGACCATGGCCAGCCGCTCATCGGTGTCCCCGGTGTACATGGGTTCGGGCGGCAGCGCGCGGCCGCGTTCGATGGTGTCGTCGAGGGTCTCGATCTGCACCGCCGCGCCGGCGGCCGCCAGCTTCGCCTGGGCGCGCTGCACCGCTTCGCGCTGCTCGTCGACCTCGGGCTGGTAGTCGAAGACCACGAGGCGCCGCAACGAGGGGCTGCCCGACGCCGCGTCGACGGCAAGGTCGAGATAGCCGACGCCGGCGGCCAGTATCGAGGGCTCGACCTCGTCGACGATCGGGCGCAGCCGTGCGGCGGTGGAGTTGTGTTGCAGCGGAACGGCAACCAGACCGAGGTAGCCGCAGACCAGATCAAGCGTCAGGTATTCCGGACTGGCGAAGCCGACGGTCGCGACGAAGTCGCCGGGCGACACCGGGTTCTCGGCGTCGTGCCGCCACGCGCCCGCGATCGCGCGCACGTTGGACCACAGTTCGCGGTAGGTCATGGTGTCGAACCGGGGGAGCAGGCGCGTGGTGGCGCGCCCGGTCGCGGGATCGGTGCTCAGTGTCCTGGCGCGCCAGCCCAGCGCGGGCCGCTCGGCGTAGCCCTCGACGAACAGCTCCAGGATCTGGGGCAGCCGAAGACCCGGCTGGCGCGCCGCCTGCTGCAGCGGCAGATCGGGTTCGGCGTTGCGGAACTGTTCGTCGGTGGCCGTCAACTCGCGGATGCGGTCGGCGACGCGCTCGCGCGCCGGGCTGATCGGGCCTCTAGAGCTAACTTTCGTGCGCTTCGCATCACCGGACATGGCCCGCCTCTCGTTCAGATACCTCGCTCCAACGAGAACTCGCCGCCGCGGGCCGGTCTTCCATCAACGGGTGTGACGACCGTCACACGACGGGCTCCGCGGGTGGCGCTCAGGCCACGACCTGGATGGGGTCGCCGACGTTGACCTGGTTGAAGTACCAGGCGGCGTTGTCGGGGCTGAGGTTGATGCACCCGTGGCTGACGTTGGCGTAGCCCTGGGAGTCCACCGACCACGGAGCCGAGTGCACGTAGACGCCGCTCCAGGTGACGCGGACGGCGTACTGGGCGGTGATCTTGTAGCCCTCGGGGGAGCTGAGCGGAATGCCGATGGTGCGCGAGTCCATCACCACCGTGCGCTGCTTCTCCAGCGCGGTGAAGCTGCCCATCGGGGTGGGCCTGCTGGGCTTACCCATCGATGCGGGCATGGTGCGCAACACCTCGCCGTCCCTGCTGACGGTGAAGGTGTGTTTGGAGATGCTGGCGATACCGAGCAGGGCATCGCCGGTGTCGAAACCTGTCGTCAGGGCCTGAATGCCCACCGAGACGTGCGTGTGGGGCGGCCAATACTGGTTGGGAACCCACTGCACGACCGTGTTGTGGATCCACTCGAAGTGCCCCGGCGTACCGCCCGGCGACGTCACGTGGATCGACCGTTCGACGGCGGCGCGGTCGGCCACCGGCGCGGTGAACGTCACCACGACGGGATGCGCCACACCGACCACGGCGCCGTCGGCGGGCAAAATCGAGGCGACCTCGGGAGACGAGTGGGGCGTCGGCACGGCGGCGCTGCCACGGCCTACCGATCCCACCAGGCCCATGACCGTGATCGCGACCATAACAAATAGATAACGAACGCCTCGGCGCATAGCGTCCACCCTTCGAGATGGTGCGATCAACACACGGATATTCTACGGGTTACCCACGAATCGGCTGTTTCAGCAAACAATGACAGCTCGCCGCGGTCGCCACGATCACGATTCGAACGCCGAATGGGTTCGATTCTGTCAGCGATGCTCGGCCCCGGGCGGCACACGCGTGAAAGCGGCACCGATACACCGTTTTTCGCGGCTACAACCCTCCGAATCATCCGCGGGCGTGGTCGAAGGTGTCCGCCGCGGGCTTGGCGCACCCGTCGGGCGCGCGTTAGCCTCAGCGAGATCGGCGCCCCGAGCCCGAGCCCGAACCCCGAGGAGTGCGGGTGCTCTTCCGCCAGCTGGAGTACTTCGTTGCGGTCGCCTCCGAGCGCCACTTCGCCCGGGCGGCCGAGAAGTGTTTCGTATCCCAGCCGGCGCTCTCGGCCGCGATCGCCAAGCTGGAACGGGAACTGAACGTCACGCTGATCAACCGCGGCCGCAGCTTCGAGGGCCTCACCCCCGAAGGGGAGCGGTTGGTGGTGTGGGCCAGGCGGATTCTCGCCGAACACGACGCCTTCAAGGCCGAGGTCGACGCCGTGCGCTCGGGCATCACCGGGACGCTGCGGCTGGGCACCGTGCCGACCGCCTCGACGACGGCGTCCCTGGTGCTCTCGGCGTTCTGCTCCGCGCATCCACTGGTGAAGGTGCAGATCCTGTCCCGACTGGCGGCGACCGAACTCTACCGACGCCTGCGCGAGTTCGAACTCGACGCCGCGATCGTGCACGCGACGCCCGACGAGGCGCACGACGTGCACGTGGTCCCGCTCTACCAGGAGCGCTACGTGCTGCTGTCGCCCGCGGAGATGTTGGGATCCGGTGCGGCAACGATGACCTGGGCCCAGGCCGCGCAACTGCCGTTGGCGCTGCTGAACCCCGACATGCGCGACCGCCAGATCATCGACAAGGCGTTCGCCGATCACGGCATCACCGTCAGCCCCCAAGTGGAAACCGATTCCGTCGCTTCGCTATTCGCTCAGGCGTCCGCCGGGAATTGGGCATCCATCGTGCCGCACACGTGGCTGTGGACCTCGCCGCTGGGCCCGGAAATCCGGGCGGTGGAGATGGTCGACCCGGTACTCAAAGCCGACGTCGTGCTGGCGACCGGTTCGAGCGGACCCGGTTCGCCGATCGCACGGGCGCTCGCGGAATCGGCCGCCGGGCTGGCGCTGAACGAGTTTTTCGACGCCCAGCTCCTGGGCGTCACCCGCCGCCGCTGACCGTGGCCGCGCGGGCCGGGTTCAGGCTCGCCAGATGCCCGCTTTCCACTCCCGCGGCCGGGTCGAGCTCGCAGTCGATGACCGACGGCCCCCCGGACCCGATCGCCTCGGTCAGCGCCGCGCGCAGCTCACCGGGCGTGGTGACGTGATAACCCTTGCCGCCGAACGCCTCTGCGATCAGCTCGTGGCGCGCCCGCGCGTTCAGCACGGTGGGGGCCGGGTCCGACGGGTGTGCGGCGGTCTCGTCCCCGCGGTAGACGCCGCCGTTGTTGAGGATGACGACGGTCACCGGCAGCCGGTAGCGACAGATGGTCTCGATCTCCATCCCGCTGAAGCCGAATGCGCTGTCTCCCTCGATCGCGACGACCGGCCTGCCGGTCTCGACGGCGGCCGCAATGGCGTAGCCCATGCCGATTCCCATGACGCCCCAGGTTCCCGTGTCGAGCCGGTGCCGCGGCAGCTCCATGTCGATGACGTTGCGCGCCAGGTCGAGCGCGTTGGCGCCCTCGTTGACGACGTACACGTCGCGGTTGCCCTGCAGCACAGCGCGAATCGCGCCCAGGGCGCTATAGAACCGCATGGGGTGGGGGTCCTCGGCCAGGCGCTCGCGCATCTTGGCGTCGTTGTGTGCCTTGCGGTCGGCCAGCTCACGGGTCCAGTCCGCGGGCGTGGTGATGGGTTGGGCGGTCACGGCGTCGCACAGCGCGGACATCACCGAGCCGATGTCGCCGGCCAGCGGCGCGGCGATCGGCTGATTGCTGTCGAATTCGGTCGCCGCGATATCGACCTGTACGAATGTGGCGTCGGCGGACCATTGCGGCGACTCCCCGTGGCCCAGCAGCCAATTCAGCCGGGCGCCGATCAGCAGGACGGCGTCGGCGCGGGAGATCGCCAGCGAGCGTGCGGTCGCCGCGGACTGCGGGTGGGAATCGGGTAGTAGCCCCTTGGCCATGGACATGGGCAGGAACGGAATCCCGGTGGCCTCGACGAACCGTCGAATCGCGTTGTCCGCCTGGGCATACGCCGCACCCTTGCCGAGCACGATCAATGGCCGTCGCGCCTGGGCCAGCACGCCCAGCGCGCGATCGACCGCGTCGGGTGCGGGCACTTGACGGGGCGCGGGGTCGACCACCCGCCAGATCGTGCCGGCGGCGCCCGAGGCCTGCAGGGTCTGGCCCAGGACGTCGCCGGGGATGTCGAGATACACGCCGCCGGGACGACCGGAGACCGCGGTGCGAATGGCGCGCGCGACGCCGCGACCGATGTCCTCGATCCGGTCGATCCGATAGGCCGCCTTCGCGAACGGCCGGGCGGCGTTGAGCTGGTCGAGATCCTGGTAGTCACCGCGCTGCAGATCCACCAGCGCCCGGTCGCTCGAGCCGGAGATCTGGATCATCGGGAAGCAGTTCGTCGTGGCGTTGGCCAACGCCGGCAATGCGTTGAGGAACCCGGGCCCCGACGTCGTGAGGCATACGCCGGGGCGGCGGGTGAGGAATCCGGCGGCCGCCGCGGCGTTGCCGGCCGAGGCCTCCTGCCGAAAGCCGATATAGCGGATGCCCGACGCCTGCGCGGTGCGGGCGAGGTCGGTGATCGGGATGCCGACGAGGCCGTAGATGGTCTGGACGTCGTTGGCCTTGAGCGCCTCCACCACGAGGTGGAAGCCGTCGAGCACGCGGGCCGGCCCCTGCGCGTCGCTTCCCGACGCCGAAACGGTGGACATGTGCGACTCCTCGGGTGCGGCGGACGGTACTGCCTAGCCATCCTTAGCCAACACTGTGACCCCGACGCGCGGCGCGTGTCCAAGTCGAGGGCGCTATCCGACGATTGACCATGTCTATCGCCGCAGGTCGACGCGGTGCGGCCGCGCTTTGATAGCCGACATTTATCGGGCGTGAGTGAATCGGTATTGGACGGGCGAGAGCCCCGCCCGGCAGGGTGGCATCGACGGCCACGAGCACGGCAAACGTGGGGAAGGAGCGCGGCGATGGGACCCGATTCGACAACCGGCGAAGAGGTCACGGGGCCCGCCGGCCCGCGCATCGCCGACCTGGTCGAGACGGTGGCGCGGCGGTCGCCGCAGGCGTGCGCGCTGGTCGTCACCGCCGAACGCGTCCCGGTCAGCTACCGCGACTTGACCCGGCTGGTCGACGATCTCGCCGCACAACTGAAGGCCGGCGGCCTACAGGCGGGTGACCGAGTCGCGCTGTGTGCCGGCAGCAACGCCGAATTCGTGGTCGGGCTACTGGCGGCGTCGCGTGCGGAGCTCGTTGTGGCCCCGCTCGATCCGGCTCTGCCCGACAGCGAGCAGCGCGCCCGCAGCGAGGCGGTGGGCGCGCGGGCGGTGCTCGTCGACCAGCCCCGGGATCACGTCGAGGCGGCACCGCCGGCCTGGCGCATCGCGGTGAGCGTCGGCGACGCCGACCCGGCAGTCAGCCTGGACGTCAGCGGCGCACCGCAGCGCGACGTTGCGACGCCGCAGGGCCTGCGCGACGACGATGCCATGATCATGTTCACCGGCGGCACCACCGGCATGCCCAAGATGGTTCCCTGGACGCGCGACAACATTGCCGGCTCGGTCGCGGCCATCGTCGCCGGATACGCTCTGGGGGAGCGGGATTCGACCGTCGCGGTGATGCCGCTCTACCACGGCCACGGCCTGCTCGCCGCGCTGCTGGCCACCCTGGCGTCCGGGGGATCGGTGTTGCTGCCCTCGGGCGGACGCTTCTCGGCGCACACGTTCTGGGATGACATCGAGACGGTCCGGGCCACCTGGTACACAGCCGTCCCGACCATTCATCAGATCCTGTTGGAACGGGCCCGAACCGAGCGGCCCGCCAGCACCGGCGCCCTGCGGTTCATCCGCAGCTGCAGCGCGCCGCTCACCGCCGAGACGGCGCAGGCCTTGCAGGACACGTTCTCGGCCCCGGTGGTGTGCGCGTTCGGGATGACCGAGGCGACCCACCAGGTCGCGACCACGGCGGCCGAAGGCGGGGGGCACAGCGAAAACCCCGGCGCCACACCGGGTCTCGTCGGCCGCTCGACGGGGCCCGAAATCCGGATCGTTGGGCCCGACGGTCAGTCGTTGCCCGCCGAGACCGTCGGCGAGCTCTGGCTGCACGGCCCCACCGTGGTGCGGGGCTACCTCGGCGACCCGTCGATCACCGACGCCAACTTCACGCGGGGGTGGTTGCACACCGGCGACCTCGGGACGCTGTCGCCGGCCGGCGACCTCGTGATCCGGGGCCGCATCAAGGAACTCATCAACCGGGGCGGGGAGAAGATCTCGCCGGAGCGGGTCGAGGCGGTGCTGGCCAGCCACCCCGACGTCCTAGAGGTGGCCGTGTTCGGCAGGCCGGACGCGCTGTACGGCGAGACCGTGGCCGCGGTGATCGTCGCGCGCGGATCGGCCGCGCCGACGGCCGACGAGCTGGCCTCGTTCTGCCGAGATCGGTTGGCCCCCTTCGAGGTGCCGACCGGCTTCCAGCAGGCGGCGGAGTTGCCGCACACCGCCAAAGGCTCGCTGGACCGGCGCGCCGTCGCCCAACAGTTCGGCCGCGGGGCCTAGAAATCCCGGCGGATCAGACGCCGGCGTTGACCCGGGCCGCGGCGGACTCCGGCATGGGTTCGTAGCGGGCGAACGACCGGGTGAACGAGGCGGCGCCGTGCGCCAGCGACCGCAGGTCGATGGCGTAGCGGGTCAGCTCGACCTGGGGCACCTCGGCCTTGACCACGGTGCGTTCGTTGCCCGCGGTGTCGGACCCGAGGACCCGGCCGCGCCTGCTGGACAGATCGCCCATCACCGCGCCGACGAAATCGTCGGGCACCAGCACCGAGATCTCGTCGAGGGGCTCGAGCAGCGCCACCTTCGTGGCGGCGGCGGCCTCGCGCAGCGCCAGCGAGCCGGCCATCTGGAACGCGAAGTCCGACGAGTCGACGCTGTGCGCCTTGCCATCGAGCAGGGTGACGCGGATGTCGACCACCGGGTAGCCCGCGTGCACCCCCTTCTCCATCTGGGCGCGCACCCCCTTCTCGACGCTCGGAATGAACTGCCGCGGCACCGCCCCGCCGACCACCTTGTCCACGAACTCGAAGCCCGAGCCTTCCGGCAGCGGCTCCACCTCGATGTCGCACACCGCGTACTGGCCGTGCCCTCCCGACTGCTTGACGTGACGGCCATGGCCTTTCGCCTTGCCGCTGAAGGTTTCTCGCAACGGGACGCGCAACTCCACCGTGTCCACGGTGACGCCGTACCGGTTGGCCAGCGCGTCGAGTACCACACCGGCGTGGGACTCACCCATGCACCACAGCACGACCTGGTGGGTCTCCTGATTCTGCTCGATCCGCAGGGTCGGGTCCTCGGCCGCCAACCGGCCCAGTCCCACCGACAGCTTGTCCTCGTCGGTCTTGGCGTGGGCGGCGATCGCCACCGGCAGCAGGGGCTCGGGCATGGTCCAGGGTTTGAGAACCAGCGGCTCCGCCTTGTCCGAAAGGGTGTCGCCGGTCTCGGCGCGACTCAGCTTGCCGATCGCGCAGATATCGCCGGCCACCACGGCCGTGGCCGGCCGCTGCTGCTTGCCCAGCGGGAAGGACAGCACCCCGACGCGCTCGTCCTCGTCGTGATCGGGGTGCGCGTGGCCCCCGGAGCCGGAGCCGTTGGCCGTCCCGAAGAACGACGCGAAATGGCCCGACACATGAATCGTCGTGTCGGGCCTGATGGTCCCGGAAAACACCCGGACCAGGCTGACCCTGCCCACGTAGGGGTCCGACGTCGTCTTCACCACCTCCGCGAGCAACGGCGAGCCGGTGTCACACGTCAGGCTGGCGTGCGGGGCGCCGAGTTGCGTAAAGACCTCCGGCAGCGGGTGTTCCATCGGCGACGGGAACCCGCGGGTGGCGACCTCGAGCAGTTCGTACGTGCCCACGCCGGTGGTGCTGCAGACCGGGATCACCGGGAAGAACGACCCCCTGGCGACGGCCCGCTCCAGGTCGGCGATGAGGACGCCTTCGTCGATGGACTCACCGCCCAGATACCGCTCCATCAGCGACTCGTCCTCGGACTCCTCGATGATCCCTTCGATCAGGGCGCCGCGCGCTTCCTCGATCTGCTCGGCGTCCGACGGGTCCGGCGCCTGCACGGTGCGCTTCCCGTCGGCGTATTCGTAGCGCGCCTGCGACAGCAGCCCGATCAACCCCTGGCACGAGGGCAGCCCGGTCGGTAGGTACAGCGGTAAGACCTTGTCGCCGAACGCATTCTGCGCCGCCGCCAGCGCCTCCTGATAATTCGCGCGGGCGTGGTCGAGCTTGGTGATCACCACGGCGCGGGGCATGCCGACCTGCTTGCACTCCTGCCACAGCGATTTGGTGGGCTCGTCGACGCCTTCGTTGGCCGCGATCACGAACAGCGCGCAATCGGCGGCCCGCAGCCCGGCCCGCAGTTCCCCGACGAAGTCGGCGTAGCCGGGTGTGTCGACCAGATTGACCTTGACACCGTCGTGCGACAGGGACGCCACGGCGACGCCCACCGACCGTTGCTGGCGGATCTCGGCCTCGTCGTAGTCGCAGACCGTGCTGCCGTCCGCCACCGAGCCGCTTCGCGTCAACACACCGGCGGCGACCAACAGCGCTTCGACGAGAGTGGTTTTGCCGCCGCCGGACGGTCCCACCAGAACCACGTTGCGAATCTCATCCGGACCGTTGGCGGTAGGAGCGCTTCCCGCGCCTTGGGAAGTAGTTGTCTTGTCCGCCATGACTTCCTCCAGGTTGCCGGGCTAGCTAGCACCTATCTAGCTACCATTCACCCAACTTCCGTCGACCACAAGACCGTCGGGCCAGATGGGCCGCCGCGCGCTGGCAGGCGTGCGCAGGCGGCGGATCAGTGATGCCAGCTCGACCAGCGGTGCACGGCGACGGCGATCACCGGACCGTCCAGCGAAACCGATTGGTATTGAGGGTATTTCGCGCGCAGCAGCCGGCGCCCAACCTCCAGGGCCTGGCCATCGTCGTGGACGGTCGCGACACCGTCGACTCGCACCCACCACAGCCGCGTCCAGTCATCGGCGTAGTGGTCCACCAGCAGGCTCACAAGGGGGTTGGCGTCGATGTTGGCCAGCCGGCGCAGCCGCCGTGTGGTCTTCGGTTTCGCGTCGACGGCGGTGTACACGACGTCCTGGCCGCTCACCGGGTCGGCGGCGACCGCGAAGACCACCGGCACCAGGTGTGGCGCGCCGCCCGGCGTGACGGTGCCCAACCGCGCTACCGGGGACTCGGTGAACCTGGCCCGCGGGTCGAATTCGCCCACGGCGTCAGCTTAGGGGCGCGCCGTGCGTGAGAGCAGCGCCCGCGAGAACCTGACACATGCCGTGCATAGCTACCTGCATTACGGTTATGTACACAAATTGTGCCGCCCAGAGCCTGAGGCCGGGACAGTTGTTGTTGACGGCGAAGCAGGAGGGTGTCACCGATGAGCAAATCGCACCACCGCTCGGTCTGGTCCAGGGTGGTCAGCGTGCTGGCCGTGGTCGCGCTCGGCCTCGGTCTGCACGCCGGTATCGGCGTCGGACTGGCCGCCGGGCCGGCGACCGCGGCGCCGCCCGCGCTGCCGCTGGACCCGTCGGCGATGGTCGGTCAGGTGGGGCCGCAGGTGGTCAACATCGACACCAAGTTCGGCTACAACAACGCCGTGGGCGCCGGCACCGGCATCGTGATCGACCCGAACGGTGTGGTGCTGACCAACAACCACGTGATCTCGGGGGCCACCGACATCAGCGCCTTCGACGTCGGCAACGGGCAGACCTACGCGGTCGACGTGGTCGGCTACGACCGCACGCAAGACATCGCGGTGTTGCAGCTGCGCGGCGCCGCCGGGCTGCCCACCGCCGCCATCGGTGGCGAGGCCACGGTGGGCGAGCCGATCGTCGCCCTGGGCAACGCCGGCGGTCAGGGCGGCACCCCCAGCGCGGTCACCGGCAAGGTCGTCGCGCTCAACCAGAGCGTCTCGGCGACCGACACGCTGACCGGCGCGCAGGAGAATCTGGGCGGCCTCATCCAGGCCGACGCGCCGATCAGGCCGGGCGACTCCGGCGGTCCCATGGTGAACAACGCCGGGCAGGTGATCGGCGTGGACACCGCCGCCACCGACAGCTACAAGATGTCCGGCGGGCAGGGCTTCGCCATTCCCATCGGCCGCGCGATGGGCGTCGCCGGCCAGATCAGGGCCGGCGCCGGTTCCAACACGGTGCACATCGGCCCCACCGCATTTTTGGGGCTGGGCGTCATGGACAACAACGGCAACGGCGCCCGCGTGCAGCGCGTGGTCAACGGCGGCCCCGCCGGGGGTGCCGGGATCGCCGCCGGCGACGTCATCACCGGCGTCGACAACGTCGCGATCACCGGGGCGACGTCCATGACCGAGGTGCTCGTCCCGCACCACCCCGGGGACAACATCGCGGTGCATTACCGTTCCGCTGACGGCGGCGACCGCACCGCGAACATCACCCTGGCGGAGGGGCCGCCGGCCTGACAGACGCGGCCACGAGACCCGTCCGGCGGCCAATTCGTTTGCCCCCGGCCGTGTTTCGTCGCCCAGGTCTGGGCGTGATTCCGAATGTCGCGCCTCGGGTACCCGTGGCATCGTGGATTTGATGAACGACGCACGAGAAGCTGTCGAGCACCATCCCGAAGGGGGCAGTCACGTCCAGGATGGCGTGGTCGAGCACCCCGACGCCGAGGACTTCAACAATGCCGCCGCGCTGCCTACCGATCCGACGTGGTTCAAGCACGCCGTGTTCTATGAGGTGCTGGTCCGCGCGTTCTTCGACGCCAACGCCGACGGTGCGGGTGACCTGCGCGGACTGCTAGCGCAGCTGGACTACCTGCAGTGGCTGGGCATCGACTGCATCTGGCTGCCCCCGTTCTACGACTCGCCCCTGCGCGACGGCGGCTATGACATCCGGGACTTCTACAAGGTGCTGCCCGAGTTCGGGACGGTCGAGGATTTCGTCGCGCTGCTCAACGCCGCGCACGAGCGGGGCATCCGGGTCATCACCGACCTGGTGATGAACCACACCTCCGATTCCCACCCCTGGTTCCAGGAGTCCCGCCACGACCCCGACGGCCCCTACGGCGACTACTACGTGTGGAGCGACACCAGCGAGCGCTACACCGACGCGCGGATCATCTTCATCGACACCGAGGAGTCCAACTGGACCTTCGACCCGGTGCGCAAGCAGTTCTACTGGCACCGGTTCTTCTCTCATCAGCCGGACCTGAACTACGACAACCCGGCCGTGCAGGAAGCGATGATCGACGTGTTGCGCTTCTGGCTCGAGCTGGGTATCGACGGGTTCCGCCTGGACGCGGTGCCCTACCTGTTCGAACGGGAGGGCACCAACTGCGAGAACCTGCCGGAGACGCACGCCTTCCTCAAGCGCGTCCGCAAGGTCATCGACGACGAATTCCCGGGCCGGGTGCTGCTGGCCGAGGCCAACCAGTGGCCGGCCGACGTCGTCGAGTACTTCGGCGACGCCACCACCGGCGGCGACGAATGTCACATGGCGTTTCACTTCCCGCTGATGCCGCGCATCTTCATGGCGGTCCGCCGCGAATCGCGGTTCCCGATCTCGGAGATCCTGGCCCAGACGCCCGAGATCCCCGACCTGGCCCAGTGGGGGATCTTCCTGCGTAACCACGACGAGTTGACGCTGGAAATGGTCACCGACGAAGAGCGCGACTACATGTACTCGGAGTACGCCAAGGATCCGCGGATGAAGGCGAACGTCGGCATTCGCCGCCGGCTGGCGCCCCTGCTGGACAACGACCGCAACCAGATCGAGCTGTTCACCGCGCTGCTGCTGTCGCTGCCCGGCTCGCCCGTCCTCTACTACGGCGACGAGATCGGCATGGGCGACGTGATCTGGCTGGGTGACCGCGACGGGGTGCGCACCCCGATGCAGTGGACGCCGGACCGCAACGCGGGCTTCTCCAAGGCGAACCCCGGGCGGCTCTATCTGCCGCCCAGCCAGGACTCCGTCTACGGCTATCAGGCGGTCAACGTCGAGGCGCAACGCGACACGAATACGTCGCTGCTCAACTTCACCCGGACGATGCTGGCGGTGCGGCGCCGCCACGAGGCCTTCGCGATCGGAACCTTCGAGGAGCTGGGCGGCTCGAACCCGTCGGTGCTGGCCTTCGTGCGGCAGGTGTCCGCTGACGGGCAAGACGGCGACACCGTGCTGTGCGTCAACAACCTGTCGCGGTTCCCGCAGCCTATTGAACTGAATCTGCAGCATTGGAGTGGATGCACGCCGGTCGAGCTGACCGGGCAGGTGGAGTTTCCGCGCATCGGTCACCTGCCCTACCTGCTGACACTGCCGGGACACGGGTTCTATTGGTTCCGGCTGACCGGATGCGAGGAGGACGCATGACGACTCGCGCTGGCGACGATGCTGAGCGTAGCGATGAGGAGGAGTGGCGCCAATGACCACGACACAACCGGGAAAGCTGCCCTGGTCTGAGTGGCTTCCGCAGCAACGTTGGTACGCCGGACGCAACCGCCAGCTGTCCAGCGCCGAACCGAGCGTCGTCGTCGGCTTGCGCGACGACCTTGACCTGGTCCTCGTCGACGCCTCCTACGCCGACGGTTCCCGTGACCGCTACCAGGTGATCGTGCGGTGGGATTCCGCCCCGGTCTCCGAGTACAGCAACGTCGCCACCATCGGCGCCGCCGACGACCGCACCGGCTTCGACGCGATGTATGACGCCGACGCGCCGCAGTTCCTGCTGTCGCTGATCGATTCGTCGGCCGCGCGCGGCGCGTCCGGCGTCGAGGTGCGGTTCGCCAAGGAGCCCGACGCCGAGCTGCCGCTGGAGGCGATGGCCCACGTGTCCGACGCCGAGCAGTCCAACACCAGCGTCATCTTCGACCGGGACGCGATTTTCAAGGTGTTTCGCCGCGTCAGCAGCGGCATCAACCCCGACATTGAACTCAACCGCGTGCTGGGCCGCGCGGGCAACCCGCACGTCGCCCGGCTGCTGGGCACCTACGAGATGACGGGTCCGGGTGAGGCGGCCGATGAGGTGTGGCCGCTGGGCATGGTGACCGAATTCGCCGCCAACGCCGCGGAAGGCTGGGCGATGGCCACCGCCAGCGTCCGTGACCTGTTCGCCGAAGGCGACCTGTACGCGTACGAAGTCGGCGGCGACTTCGCCGGCGAGTCCTTCCGCCTCGGTGAAGCCGTGGCCTCGGTGCACGCCACCCTGGCCGACACCCTCGGCACCTCCCACGCGGTCTTTCCGGTGGACAACGTGCTGGCGCGGCTGTCGGCGACCGTGGCCCTGGTTCCCGAGCTGCGGGAGTGCTCGGCGACCGTCGAAGAGCGGTTCGGCAAGCTGGTCGCGGAGACGATCACCGTGCAGCGCATCCATGGTGATCTGCACTTGGGACAGGTGCTTCGCACGCCGGAGAGCTGGTTGCTCATCGACTTCGAAGGCGAACCGGGGCAGCCGCTCGAGGAACGCCGCGCGCCCGATTCGCCGCTGCGCGACGTGGCCGGTGTCCTGCGGTCGTTCGACTACGCTGCCTACGGGCCGCTGGTGGACCAGGCCGATGACAAGCAGCTGGCGGCCCGGGCCCGCGAGTGGGTCGAACGCAACCGCAGCGCGTTCTGCGACGGCTACGCGGCCGCCTCCGGGATCGACCCGCGCGATTCGGCGCAGCTGCTGGCCGCCTACGAACTGGACAAGGCCGTCTACGAAGCCGGCTACGAGGCGCGGCACCGGCCCGGCTGGCTGCCGATCCCGTTGCGCTCGATCGCGCGCCTGACCGCCTGACGGCGTCGGGGCCGGGTTCCGCGCGCTGCGCGCACCGCCGTCGTCTGGAACCATGTGCGTGTGCCGAACGAGATCAACAACAGTGAGTCGCGGTTGTCGTGGGTGCTGGCGGTGCTGGCGGGAATCTTGGGAGCGACCGCCTTCACGCATTCCGCCGGCTACTTCGTCACCTTCATGACCGGCAACGCCCAGCGGGCCATGCTCGGCTATTTCCGCGGCGACGTGTTGCTGTCGGTGACGGCGGGCGTGTTGATCGTCTCCTTCGTCTCGGGCGTGGTGATCGCCTCGGTGTGCCGGCGGCATTTCTGGGTGGCGCACCCGCACGGCCCGACGGTGCTGACGACGTTCAGCCTGGCCGCGGCCACCCTGGTGGACGTCATCGACGAGGGCTGGGAAGAGAATCTGCTCGATTTTGCGCCGATCATGTTGGTGGCCTTCGGAATTGGCGCCCTGAACACCTCGTTCGTCAAGGACGGCGAGGTGTCGGTGTCGCTCAGCTACGTGACCGGGACGCTGGTCAAGATGGGCCAGGGCATCGAGCGCCACATCGCCGGGGGGACCGTGGCGGACTGGCTGGGCTATTTTCTGCTGTTCGCCAGCTTCGTGCTGGGCGCGACCGTGGGCGGCTTCATCAGCCTGTTCGTCAACGGGACGGCGATGCTCGTGATAGCCACGATCGTGTGCGCGGTGACGACCGGCTACACGTACTTCCACTCCGATCGGCGCGCCTTGCTCAAGCAGGCGTGAGAAAGAGCATCGGCAGCAGCGCTGACCGGTGCGCTGCTGCCGATGCTGGTCCGCCGGGTGTTACGTGGCCGGTTGTGTCGGTTGCGCCGGCTGCGCGGGTTGTGCCGGCTGTGCGGTGGTGTTGCTGGCCAGCAGCACCTGCTGCATGTCGGGCTTCATGGCCATCAGTTGCTGGTTCCAGTAGGGCCACGAGTGGGTCCCGTTGGCCGGGAAGTTGAAGACGCCGTTGCGCCCGCCCGCGGCCGCATAGTTGTTCTGGAACTGCTGGTTGGTGCGCAGCGTGAGCCCTTCCAGGAACTTGGCCGGCATGTTGTCGCCGCCCAGGTCGCTGGGAGTGCCGTTGCCGCAGTAGACCCAGACGCGGGTGTTGTTGGCGACCAGCCGCGGGATCTGGATCATCGGGTCGTTGCGCTTCCACGCCGGGTCGGTGGACGGACCCCACATGCTGTTGGCGCTGTAACCGCCCGAGTCGCTCATCGCCAGACCGATCAGGGTGGGCCACCAACCCTCGGACGGGTTCAGGAAGCCCGACAGCGCGGCGGCGTAGGGGAACTGCTGCGGGTAGTAGGCCGCCAGGATCAGCGCCGAGCCACCCGACATCGACAGCCCCACCGCGGCGTTGCCCGCCGGGGAGACCTGCTTGTTGGCCTGCATCCACAGCGGCATTTCCTGGGTCAGGAAGGTCTCCCACTTGTAGGTGTAGTTCTGCCCGTTGCTCAATGACGGCTGGTACCAGTTGCTGTAGAAGCTGGATTGGCCGCCGACCGGCATGATCACCGACAGGCCCGACTGGTAGAACTCCTCGAAGGCGGGGGTGTTGATGTCCCAGCCGTTGTAGTCATCCTGCGCGCGCAGGCCGTCCAGGAGGTACACGGCGTGCGCGCCGCCGGGCTGGAACTGGACCTTGATGTTGCGGCCCATCGACGGCGAGGGCACCTCGAGGTATTCCACCGGGAGCCCCGGCTTGGAGAAGGCGCTCGCGGTGGGGAAGCCGCCGGTGGCGGCGACGAGACCGGACAGCAGGGAGGCCCCCATGGCCGCGATCGCCAGTCGGCGCGGCATGTTCGCCCCCGCGCCACGCAACTTTCGCACCTTTTCGATGAACGACATAGCTCTCTACCCATCCCAACTTTCATCTGCCGCACCATGCGGTGGAATCTGTTCTCGGGGAGTGAAACACAGGGAGAGCGCCGAATTCGGGTGTCGTGGCCGCAGCGACAGATCGCGGTTGGCTAACGATTGAGAGTCGGCCAGACATCATCACATTCGGATCACGATCGGCTCTCGAAACCACGCCGGCCCTTGTGACGTGCCGGCTGATCCGCTATCCGCCGGTGCCGGTCTAGGCGACCAGGCGACGCAAAAGGGTTGACGCCGTGGTGATTCCGAGCACCGCCGCCACCACCAGCACGACGATGCCGAGCGGGTTGAACGGTGTCCCGATCAGCAGCGCCCGCAGCGCGTCGACCTCGTAACTGAGGGGATTGACCTTGCTCAGCGCGCGCAACCACGCCGGCATCACGTCAACCGGGTACAGCGCGTTGGAGGCGAAGAACAGGGGCATCGTGATCGCCTGTCCGATGCCCATCAGGCGATCACGGTTGCGTACCAAGCCGGCCAACGTCATCGACAGGCAGGCGAAGAACGCGGCACCGAGCATGACGACGCCCATCGCCGCCGCGATCCGAAGCGGGTTGACCGTCAGGCCCACGCCCATCAAGTACGCCAGCGCCATCACGCCGACGACCTGGGCCACCGAACGCACGCCGGCCGCAAACGCCTTGCCGGTGATCAGCGCCGACGCCGGCGCAGGCGTCACCATGAGTTTGGCCAACACCCCGGCGTCCCGATCCCAAATGATTTGTATCCCATAGAAAATGGAGATGAACAACGCCGACTGGGCGATGATCCCGGGCGCCAGGAACGCCAGGTACGACACCGATCCGGTGGCGATGACGTGCAAGTGGCTGAAGGTGGTACCGAAGATCAGCAGCCACAGCGCCGGCTGCACCATCCGGGTGACGAGCTCGGTCCGGTCGTGTTGCAGCTTCTGCAGTTCGACGATCGCGAATGCCCCGATGCGGCCGGACAGCGCACCAACCCGCCGCCACCCCCGCGGCGCGCGGAGCAGTGTCCCGGTCGGGGCGCTATCAACCGACACGGCGCGCCACCTTTCTGCTGGAACGGATTTCACGGATGGAGCCCGATTCCTCCGTCGACGCCGCCTCATCGTCCAAACCCGTTGCCGCGTAATGGCGGAACACGTCCTCGAGCGTCGCGCCCTGCGAACCCTTCGATATCTGGGCCTTCAACGCGTCGGGTGCGCCGACGGCGCGCAACGCCCCGCGGTGCATCAGCGCCACCCGGTCGCACAGCGCGTCGGCTTCCTCCATGTAGTGGGTGGTCAGCAGCACCGTCATGCCGAACTGGGCCTGCATCTTTCGCACCTGCGACCACACGCCGTCGCGCGCGATGGGATCCAGCCCCACGGTCGGCTCGTCCAGCACCAGCAGTGACGGCCGGTTGACCAGTGCCTGCGCCACCTCGAGACGGCGGACCATGCCGCCGGAGTAGGCCGACGCCATCCGGTCGGCCACCTCCAACAGGTCCATGGCGACCAGCGCCTGGCCGACACGTTGGGAGCGTTCGGCGCGCGGCACACCGTACAGCCGTGCGAACCACTCCACGTTCTGTCGGCCCGTCAAGGCGGGCTCGATCGAAAGTTGTTGCGGGACATAGCCGATGTTGCTTCTGATATCGGTGGTTTGGCGGCGCGCGTCCATGCCGAAAATGTGCAGCTCACCGTGCTGCACCGGGGCCAATGTGGTGAGCATCCGGACCATGGTCGTCTTTCCGGCGCCGTTGGGCCCTAGCAGGCCCATCGTTTCGCCGGGCCGGACCTGCAACGTCACGTCATCGACGGCGGTGAACTGGCCGTAGCGATAGGTCAGGTGCCGGGCGTCGACGGCCATCGGCAGCGCCGCGCTCATGATCGTCGCTCCTGAAGCATTCGGGTCATCGTGTCGAGGACCTCCAATCCCTTTGCCAAGGACTCGATTTCGTCCGCATCGAGTTCGTCGAGCAGCTCGGACAGCAGGCCCCGCCGCGCCGCGCGGGACGCGTCGAGGATCTGCTGGGCGGGCTCGGCGAGCTCCAGCCGGCACACCCGGCGGTCGGTGTCCCCGGCGGTGCGGCGCAGCAGCCCGTCGGACACCAGCTTGGTGACCAGGGTCGAGGCGGTATTGGGCACCAGCCCGAGCTCGGCCGCGGCGGCGCTGACCGAGATCCCCGGACGCCGGCCGACCAGCCACAGCAGCTCGGACTGCGATTCGGAGAGCCGCGACGCATCGAACGCTCGGCCGGCCGACCGGCGCAGTTGCCGCCGGAACCGGCCGACCACGCCGAACAGGTCGGTAACGACATCGGTGCGTGTTTTCACTTCCGCCATGATACCTCTGTAGTCGAGCTATTGATGTGGGGAAGCCCTGCGTACGGTAAGTACCCGCTACCTGGGCAGACGATGCAGGACGACGCCGGTGACCGCGCCGTCGTCGACGTCGGCGGTCATGTACGTGCAGAACGGCTGGCGGCGCCGATCGGTGGGCGAGCCGGGATTGAGCAGGCGCAACCCGGTCTCGGTGGTGCTGTCCCAGGGGATGTGGCTGTGCCCGAACACCAGCACCTGGCTGTCCGGGTACAGCCGGGACATGCGGGCGTCGCGGCCGGCCGCAGCGCCGGTCTCGTGGGTGACCGTGAACCGGACGCCCCCCAGGGTGACGTCGGCCCGCTCGGGGAGCCGGGCCCGCAGTTCCGCGCCGTCGTTGTTGCCCCAGCACCCCACCAGGCGAGACGCAGCGCTTTCGAGACGGTCCAGGAACTCCGGCGCGATCCAGTCGCCGGCGTGCACGACGACGTCGGCCCCGGCGACCTCATCCCACACCTGCGCGGGCAGGTCGCGGGCGCGTTTGGGAATGTGGGTATCGGCGATCAGCAGCAGCCTCACCGACCCATTGTGCGCTCGCGACCGATCACCCCGGTGAGCGAGCCAGGGCCCTGTCGGGCTCGCCGTTTGTCCGGTCCGCCGCCTCACCCAGTAGCAGCGACCGAACGAGGCGACGCGGACCGAAGGGCCGGAGCATGGAGCTGGCGGGCCGTGGCCGCACCCGTATCGGCCACCAGAACCAGCGCCCGAGCAGGGCCGCGATCGACGGTGTCATCAACGAGCGCACAATCAGGGTGTCGAACAGCAGGCCGAGACCAATCGTGCTGCCGGCCTGGCCGATTGAGCGCAGGTCGCTGGCGACCATCGACATCATCGTGAAGGCGAATACCAGGCCCGCCGAGGTGACGACTCCGCCGGTCTCGCCCATCGAGCGGATGATGCCGGTCTTCAGCCCCGCACCGATCTCTTCCTGGAACCGCGACACCAGCAGCAGGTTGTAATCGGATCCGACGGCCAGCAGGATGATCAACCCGAACACCGGTGCGATCCAATTCAATTCGAGGCCGAACAGGTGTTGCCACACCAGCACCGAGAGACCGAAAGCGGCCCCCAGCGACAGCAGCACCGTGCCGACGATCACCAGGGATGCGACCAGTGCGCGGGTGATGATCAGCATCACGACAAAGATCAGCGTCAACGCCGCAAGGCCCACGATCAGCAGATCGTAATGGGAGCCCGACTGGATGTCGCGGTAGATGGCCGCGGTCCCCGCGAGGTAGAACTTGGCGCCGGTCAGGGTCGTCCCCTTCACCGCTTGATGCGCGGCGGTCAGCTCCGGCATGACCGCGGAAATGCCCGCCGGCGTCGCAGGATCCGCTTCATGGGTGATGATGAAGCGCGCGGCCTTCCCGTCGGGTGACAGGAAAAGCTTCAGACCGCGCTGAAAGTCGGGATTCTGGAAGGCTTCCGGCGGTAGGTAGAAATAGTCGGCACTGCGCGACGCGTCGAAGGCCTGCCCCATCGCGCTCGCCGTGTCGGTCATCTGCTCCAGTTGCGTGATCAGGTTGGAAAAGCTGCTGTGCATCGTGAGCAACGTCCCCTGCATGGATTGGGCGACGGCGATGATCGGCGGAAACTCGGCCAGCAGCCGCGGCAGTATGGCGTCGACGTTGCTCACGTCCTTGATCAGCGTGGTCATGTTTTCGCTGAATTGGTCGACGCCGTCGATCGCTTCGAAGACCGATCTCGAGGCCCAGCACACCGGGATGTTGAAGCAATGCCGCTCCCAATACAAGTAGTCGCGGAACGGCCGCGCGAAATCATCGAAATCCGCCAGATGGTCCCGCATCTCGTTCAACGTGGCCTGCATTTCGTGCATGTCGCCGACCATGTGATGGGTCGTGCCGCTCATCTGCCCGAGTAGGCCCTGCATCCGCTGCATCGAGGCGATCATGGCGCCGAGGTCATCACCCATCGTGAGCATGTCGTCGCTGCGGTCCTTCATGAACTGAATGTTCTGCCGGATCGGGATCGCTTGCGCGCTGATCTGAAACGGGATGGACGTGTGCTCGATCGGACCGCCCAACGGCCGGGTGATGCTCTGCACCATCGCGATTCCGGGCGATGCGAAGACGTTCTTGGCGATCCGGTCCAGGATGATCATGTCGCCGCTGTTGCGCATGTCATGATCGCTTTCGACCATCAGAATGTCGGGATTCATTGTGGCGGCGCTGAAATGACGCTCGGCAGCCGCGTATCCGACGTTCGACGGTAGGTCACGCGGTATGTAGAAGCGATCGTTGTAGCTGACCTTCATGCTTGGCATGATCAGGATGCCGACGATGGCGATGACGAGCGAGGTCGCGAACACCGCGCCGGGCCAGCGAACGGTGGCGGTGCCGATCCGCCGCCAGCCACGCGTCTTGATCATGCGTCGGGGGTCGAGCAGACCGAACCGGGTGGCTACCGCGACGACGGCGGGCGCTGCCGTCATCGCCCCCGCCACGACGACGAGCAGACCCAGCGCTGACGGGATGCCGAGCGCCTTGAAGTACGAGAGGCGCGCCAAATGCAGGCAGAACGTTGCCCCGGCGATCGTCAACCCAGAGCCCAGGATGATGTGATAAGTCCCGCGAAACATCGTGTAGTAGGCGGTTTCTCGATCCTGGCCCGCCTGACGTGCCTCTTGATAGCGACCGACGAGAAAAATCGCGTAATCGGTTCCCGCCGCGATCGCCAACGACGACAACATCGCAACGACGAACGTCGAGAATCCCAATAGGCCGGAATTTCCGAGGAGCGCGACCAGTCCTCTGGCCGTGCCCATTTCGAAACCAACCATGACGAGAACCAGAAGCACCGTGCCGATCGAACGATAGGCGATGAACAGCATCATCATGATGACCAGGCCCGTGACGCCCATCATCTTGAACATGCTTTTATCGGCGGCTTCGTTCATGTCGGTTGTCAGCGCCGCGGGACCCGTGACGTATACCTTCAGCCCCTTGGGCGGACTCGAGTGGTCGACGATCTCGCGGACGGCTTTGACCGATTCGTTGCCCTCGGTGCTGCCCTGATTGCCCGCCAGGTTGAGCTGAACGTAGGCGGCTTTGCCGTCCCGGCTCTGGACGCCGGCGGCGGTAAGTGGGTCCCCCCACACGTTTTGGACGTGCTGCACGTGTTTGGGATCGGCCTGCAGCTTCCTCACCAGGCCGTCGTAGTAGCGATGCGCCTCGTCGCCGAGTGGGCTGCTGTTCTCCAGGACGATCATCGCGATGCTGTCGGAGTCGGACTCGTGGAACGTGGCGCCGATGCGT
This sequence comes from Mycobacterium marseillense, assembly GCF_010731675.1. Classification (NCBI taxonomy): domain Bacteria; kingdom Bacillati; phylum Actinomycetota; class Actinomycetes; order Mycobacteriales; family Mycobacteriaceae; genus Mycobacterium; species Mycobacterium marseillense. The sequence goes on along the minus strand of NZ_AP022584.1, from coordinate 3,702,724 downwards.
TTGGCGGCGATCATCGCGGGCGCGTCTTGCGGTGACATGGTCACCGCGTGGTTTCGCGCGACCGACTCGATGGGCGGCACCAGCACGTTGAGGGCGACCGTCAGGAGTAGCCACCCCAGCAGGATGGGGATGGCGAATCTGCGGACGAACCGCATGAATTTCGGAGGGGTGTCGTTGTCGGTGGTCATGCGGCCTTCACCAGACAGGAAGTTTGGGCGTGCCGCCCAGCCGAGGATCTCTCGTCCTTGAGCTCGCCGTTGACGGTGATGCGGCAGCCGATGTCGTCACCGGTGCCCTGCGCGACCAGGCTGGCGATCACTGCCGGCACCGTGGTCGTGATGGTGAGAGTCCACGGCAGCGCGGTGAAGTCCGCCTGCTTCGGCTGTGCGTTGTTGTCGAGGTAGTTCACGCTTCCCGCTGTGCCAATGGGTCCATAGACCTCGTAGGTCACCCGCTTGATGTGCGAGGCCTCGAGTGGTTCGGCGCTGGTGCCGGTCGCGGTGAAGATCGCTTCGGAGCCGAAAACCCCGCGGAGCCGATCGACGGCCACGCCCCCGACGGCAACCGCCGCCACGACGACAAGCGGCAGCCAAGCCCGTTCGAGAAACGTAGGCATTGACGTCTCCTCCTTTGGTGACCTGGTCTTTCCGGCGAAAAGTCTCGGCCCGCGGCGTGACACCTGACAGGGCCGTACGGCCCGCGCCCGGTGGGCGGCGGCTGTGCATCGCGCTCGGTCGCGTGACGAGGTACCCGCACTCCAGGGCGTGGGCCGCAATCCAGTAATACCATACCCCCCAGGGTATTGACCAGGACGCAGCATATACCCCGCCGGGTATGGTATGAAGGAGCTATGGCAAACGATGTACGCGGCGGTTCTGCGCCGGACGGCGACACCGCGAGACATAACCAGGGCGACATCGATGCCGTCCTCGCCCGGCTGCGTCGGGCACAGGGGCAGCTCGGTGGCGTCATCTCGATGATCGAGCAGGGGCGTAGCTGCAAAGACGTTGTCACCCAGCTCGCGGCGGTATCGCGGGCCCTGGATCGCGCGGGTTTCAAGATCATCGCGTCGGGTCTGCGTGACTGCATCATGCCGGCGGGAAACCGGGCTGACAGTGCATCCCTGTCGATGGATGAGCTGGAAAAACTGTTTCTGAGCCTGGCCTGACGGCCGCACCGATACGGAAGAGGGAAGGGCAAATGTCTGCCACCGAAAGTGATCAGATTGCGCCGAAGGTGACGCTGTGGCTAGACCCGGTGTGTCCCTTCTCGTGGAATACCGCACGTTGGCTGCGTACCGTCGCCGAGCGCACGGGATTGGCCATCGACTGGCGGCTGATGAGCCTGGCGGTGCTCAACGAGGGGCGCGAACTGCCGCCCGCGCAGCAGGCCCGCATGCGTGATTCGCAACAGATCGGTCGGCTGATGGCCGCCGTCGCGCGCGAGCGCGGCGTCGCGGCATGGCCGGCCGCGTATTTCGCCTTCGGCGAGCGGTATTTCGATCGTTCCGAACCCGTCGATGCCAACCTCGTAGCGCAGGTCTTGATGGCGGTCGGCGCCCGTGGCGCCACGGCGGCGGCGGTATCGGACGAATCGTTGGACGAGTCCATCCGGCAGCAACACCAGGCGGCCCAAGACGCGCTGGGCGAGACTGGCGGCAGCCCGATTCTGCAAATCGGCGAGCGTACCTTCTTCGGACCGGTCCTGACCGCGGTACCAGCCGCGGAGGATGCCTCCGCACTGTTCGATGCCGTCGAAACGTTGGCCAAAACCCCACAATTCGCCCAGCTGCAACGACCACGCACCGCGGCCTAGCCGCCACCGGGCGATATCTGGCTCGTTCACACCCGAAATGAGGAGAAACAGATGACATCGGCATTGAGCACCACGCTGCACACCTCGTTCGAGGACGCGGTGGATCGCACCACGAAAGCGCTGGCGGATCAGGGATTTGGCGTGCTGACCACGATCGACGTGAAAGCCACGCTCAAGCAGAAACTCGACGAAGACATGGAGAACTACCTCATCCTGGGTGCCTGCAACCCGGCGCTCGCGCACCGCGCGCTGGGCATCCACCGCCAGATCGGCCAATTATTGCCGTGCAACGTCGTGGTGCGCTCCGACCCCGACACTGACGCGGTCTTGGTCGAGGCGATGGATCCCCAGCTCATGGTCAAAGTGACCGGCGAAGCCGGGGCGTTGCAGGAGGTCGCGGACCAGGCCACCGCCAGGCTGCAAGCGGCGATCGGCGCGCTGGGTTAAACCGCTACACCGAACGCGGCGCGCCGGCCTATTACGCCCGTCGCTCAATCCTCCTGAAAGGCCTTGACCTGTCGATGCTTTCAGGGCCGGTGTTCGCGAGCCTGACCGCACCTGCGCTGGTGATCGCGCTTTCGCCCGTGCCCGTCGTGGTGGCGTTGGTGCTACTCGTTCACAACGAGCGGCCGTACCTGTCCAGCGTCTCTTACGTGTTGGGGAGATTGGTTTCCCTGACTGCACTCGCGACCGCGTTCATGCACGTCCCGCGGTTGTTCGACGTGCTGGTCGGCCCCGCGCCGCCATGGGCTGACGTGGCGGTCACCGTCGGCGGCGTGCTTCTCGTCGCGATGGGGGTGCGAGTGTGGCGCCGTGGCAGCCGCCGCGCGGGGCGGGGGTGGGACGACAGGGTCGGCGCGATCACCCCTACCGTGGCGGCCGGCATGGGGATGTTTCCGATGCTGGCCAATCCCAAAGTGCTGGCGGCCACCGCGGCCGTCGGAACGCAGATCGCATCCGTTCGTTTCACCGGCACCGGCGCGGCGATCGCCGTCGCTTACTATGCCCTACTCGCGAATTCGACTGTCGCCGCGCCTATCCTGGCTTATTTCGTGGTCGGGCCGCGAATCGATTCACGACTTGAGCGGCTGCGACGGTGGATTCAAGACCGGCATCGAGCGATCACGGCGCTGGCACTCGGGATCGTGGGTATCGCCGTGGTGCTGTACGGCCTCTCGTGAGAGCAGCCGGGATACGTGCGCCCTCTGCCGTGTGGCGTCAGTCTTGTTGGCTGCGGGCCTCGGCGCCGGTCTCGCCGGCATCGAACGAGTCATCGGAGCCCGCGGCGCCTACATATGAGCCGTCTTCCTCGCCCGCGGCGGCGCGCGATCGGGCTTGGTGGGTGTCGGGTTCCACGTCTTGCTCGGGTTTGTGGCCCTTGCGGTCTGGCATGGCGGTTCCTTTTCGTTGAACGTTCCCGGGAGGATTCCCCCGACGGCTCGCGCGAAACAGCCAGGCGGGCCCGCGACCTCTGCTACCGCGCCAAGAATTCGAGCAGCGCCGCGTTGAATTCCTCGGGATGGCTGATCTGGCAGCCGTGTGGCCCGTCGACGATGACCCGCAGTTCGCTGCCAGGTATCGCCTGGTGCGTGCGCCGGGCCGACCCGTGCAGCGGCACGGACTCGTCGCCGTCGCCGTGGATGATCAGCGTCGGCACCGACACCCGGGCGAGGTCGCCCCGAAAGTCGGTGTTGGCCCACGCGGCCATGCACGCCAGCGACGCCTCCTTGCTCGCCAGCCCGCACAGTCTGAGCGCCTCGGCGCGCGTGGCGGCGCTCACGCGCAATTGCCCGTTGGCAGTGAAGAATTCGGTCATCTGTTGGTCGTAGAAGGCGTCCTGATCCTTGACGAACGCGGCGGTCGCGCGCGCCGCGTCCTTCATGGTGAGCGGCCCGTCCGGATTGGCGGTGGTCTGCAACAGATACGGGGTCACCGAGGAGGCAAACACGACGCTGCGCACGCGGTCGGCGCCGTAGGCCGACAGGTAGCGGGCGATCTCCCCGCCGCCCATGGACGAGCCCACCAGGGTGAGCTCGCGCAGGTCGAGGGAGTCGATCAGGGTGTGCAGATCCTGGGTGAGGGTTTCATAGCTGTACCCGGTGAGGGGCTTGTCGCTGCGGCCGAAGCCACGCCGGTCGTAGGTGATCACCCGGTAGCCGGCGGCGCGCAGGGCCGGGACTTGCGCCGACCACGCCTGTCCGGACAGGGGCCAGGGGTGCATGAGCAGCACCGGTCGGCCCGCGCCGCCGGTGTCGTCGACGTGCAGGTGGGTGTCTTTGAAAACTCCATGATGCGCAATCACATCGGGCATGAAGCGGCCTTCCGTGAGATGGGGTTCGTCCGTCCACCGGCTACTACCCGTGAGGGCCCGGGGCTAACCGTGCGGCCCATCGCTATTGTTAGCAGCCGAAACCAAGGAGACATGCAATGCGCACCTTCGAATCAGTCGCCGAGCTCACCGCCGCCGCGGGCGAGGATCTGGGTCACAGTGACTGGGTCACCATCACCCAGGACGACGTCAACCTGTTCGCCGACGCGACCGGCGATCACCAGTGGATCCACGTCGACCCGGAGCGGGCCGCGTCCGGTCCGTTCGGCAAGACCATCGCCCACGGGTTCATGACCCTGGCGCTGCTGCCGCAACTGCAGCACCAGATCTACACCGTCAACGGCATCAAGCTCGCAATCAACTACGGCCTCAACAAGGTTCGCTTCCCCGCGCCGGTCCCGGTCGGCTCGCGGGTGCGCGCCCAGAGCTCGTTGGTCAGCGTGGACGACGTGGGCAACGGCGCCGTGCAGGCGACCCTGTCGACGACCGTCGAGATCGAGGGGTCGGCCAAGCCGGCGTGCGTGGCCGAAAGCGTCGTCCGCTTCGTCGCCTAGGGCCGGCCTACCGCTGCTCGGCCGGTGGGAAAGGCGTTGGCACGGGCCCGTATTGGCGCGGGCGGGTAAGGATCAGGCCTCGCCGCGGGTGTCGATGACACGCTGGGCGATGTCGATGAGCTTGGTCTGGCCTTCCTGAGACAGCCGGCGCAGCAATTCGAAGGCGCGCACGTCGTCCACGCCGTAGCGCTCCATGATGATGCCCTTGGCCTGCCCGATGCGGTCCCGTGACGAAAGGGCCGACTGCATTTGCAGTCCGTGGCGCCCGGCCATGATCGCCGAGGCTGCATGCGCGGCGAACACAGACCCGATGGTCTCGGCTTCGGTGTCCCACACATTGGGCCGGAAGCTGAACAGGTTCAGGGCGCCGGCCGTGCGCTCCGCGGTGTACAGCTTGAACGACAGGCTGCTCAGCACCCCGTGCTCGACCGCCGCCGGTGCGTATTTCGGCCAGCGCGGTTCGTCGCGCAGATCATCGGTGCGCACGATCGTTTCTTTCAGGGCGGCGTCGTGACAGGGGCCCTCGGCGAAGTCGTGCTGTAGCTGGTCGAGTTGCGCGACCAGGCCGTCGGTGTCCGCGATCGATTCGAACTCCCCACCCGCCTTGAGCAGCAGCACGCCCGCGAGGTCGGCGGCCGGTATCAGGTCCACCGCGGCTGTGGTCACGTCGGCGAGGACGTGGTCGAGCGAGCGTGGCGTGGCGATCTCGCGGGCAAGCTCGGCCATGCGCACGGCCAACTCATGCCTTGAGGTTGGATCTTGGGACTCCATAGGGGCGCATTCTCCACGATGTCGCCACGAGAGTCATCCCCGCGGTATGCGCCGAGGACTGAGGTGCTCTTGCAGTTGTTTGGCGCAAAAGGCCCCGGGTATCCGGCGGCGACAGCCCGATCTCGACCCCCCAGGAGGCCCCCAGTGTTTGTGCACAACAAAGATCTTCAATTCGAGGTACGCGTCGACCGGCCGGACCCGCGTTTCGCGTCGCTGCTGATGGAGCAGTTCGGTGGCGCCAACGGTGAACTCACCGCGGCGCTGCAGTACTTCACCCAGGCTTTTGTGCTGCGGCAGAAGAACCCGAAAATGTATGACCTATTCATGGACATCGCGACCGAGGAGCTCAGCCACCTCGAAATGGTCGGATCGATGATCACCATGCTGCTCGACGGGCTCAACGACAACCTCAAGATTGCCAATGAGAAATGCGACTGGATGCCGGCCGTGGCCAACGGGGGCGGCCGGGACGGCCTCATCCACTCGGTGTCGGTCAACCCGCTATTCCTGGTGCTCAGCGGGGGCGGCCCGGACGTCAAGGACTCCGGCGGAAACAACTGGACCGGCGCCTACATCGACGCCAATGGCGACCCGACAGTGGACCTGCGCAACAACGTCGCGGCGGAATCGCGGGCGAAGATCGTCTACGAATACCTCAAGCAGTTCACCGACGACCCCGGCGTGCAGGACACCCTGACGTTCTTGATGACCCGCGAGGTCGCGCACTATCAGCAATTCAGCGCCGCGCTGAACGAGCTGCCGGTGAATTTCCCGCCCGGACAGTTGCCCGGTGACCCGCGCTTTCAGAACGTGGCGTTCAACATGTCCAACGGGGGCGGCGAATCCGTGCGCGGTCCGTGGAATCAGGGGCAAGGGCCCTGGCCCGAGGGCATGGAATGGGAGTACGTGGAAAAGCCCGAACAGCAGTGGCTGGGTGGCGCCACGCGCAAGAACACCGGCGCCAAGGAGAACCCGCAAGGTTCGCCCGCCGTCAACGCCGAAAAGCCGTTCACGCACGAACAGCACGTTCCCACAGGGTAATTGGAGCCGGAAAATGGCCGGGCGCCGAATAATCGGCGCCCGGCCTCCAACTGGTGTCAGTGCATCTGTGGATCGGGCGGGTTGTCTTCACCGCGGCCGGTTAGCGCGTCCCGCACATGGTCGACAACCGCGGCGCCCATTCCCATCGTCTTCAGTGCGGCGGGGTTGGGTGGGGTATTCGGGTGCGGCCGCGTCGGGGCGATCTTCTTTGCCGCTTCCAGCTTCTCGCCGATCTTCTCCAAATCCTCGCGGCTGATCACGGTCTCGACCTGCGGCCAAACCTCGTCCTGCTCGTAGGCGATATGTTCCCGCCCCGCCGTGACGAATTCCTGGAGCGCTTCGTGGTAATCGGGTTCGCCCGGCTTGCCGTCCTCGAGTCGCTGCAGCAGCTTCTTGCCGGCCTGCTCCTGCTCGATCGCCTTGTCGACGAGTCCGTCACCGATCGCGTCGCGCACCGCCGGCCAAAAGTATTGCTCCTCAATCGCTTCATGCTGAGACTCGGCGATGATGAGGTTGTTCACCATGGTTTCCAAGCCGCTCGCATGCGCGCCCGCCTCTGACGGTGCCCCGTCGAGCGTCTCTAACAGGCCCAGCACGCTTTTGTGGTCTTGGCGGAGAAAAGTGATTGCGTCCATGCGTTGCCTTTCCAGTTGGGCTGTCACTCGAAGTTGCGTGCGGATACCCGGGGCGGCGACGTCGAAACGAACGGTGGCCGAAGTCCGCTCAGCGCAACTTCGGCAGGACGTCGGTGCGGTAGAAGTCGATCGCGGCGATCGGGTCGTCTTGGGGAAAGTGCAGGAAGGGGACGGCGCCGGCGTCGAGCAGGCGCTGCACGGCGCTGACGTGGGGAGCCGGGTCGGTGCCGACCGTCCAGCCGGCCAGCACGTTGTCGATCGGGTTGGACTCGGCAGCGCGCTGGATCTCGACGGGATTGGGCTGGTCGACGGCACCGGCGGTGAAACGCCACAGCGTGGCGGCGCGGGCCGCCTTGGCCTTGTCGCCGACGACCGCGAACAATTCGGCCCGTTTACCGAGCGTGCCCATGTCGCGCCCGGCGGCCTGCGCTCCGGCGCCAAAGGCCGCCAACAGTTTTGGGTCCGTCACATCGTGGGCCTGGGTGATCCAGCCGTCTCCGTACTGACCGGCCAGTCTCGCGCTCTTCGGTCCGCCGGCCGCCACGAAGATCGGTGGCGGAGTGGCCGGGACGTCGTAGAGCTTCAACGAATTGGTCTGAAAGTATTTCCCGGAGAAGGAGGTTCGCGATCCACTCCACAACCGCCGGATCAGGTCGATCGCTTCGACCAGCCGGTCGTGGCGCTCGGCGTAGTTCCCGTAGGCGTTGGTGGTGGCCTGTTCGTTGAGCCGCTCGCCGGTGCCGACGCCCAGGAACACCCTGCCCGGGTTGAGGATTGCCAGGGAGGCGAAGGACTGAGCGACCGTGGCCGGGTGGTAGCGGTAGGTCGGGCAGGTCACCCCGGTGCCGAACGAGATCCGGCTGGTGGCGCTGCCGACCAGCGCCAGCGTGAGCCACGGGAACATCGAGTGGCCCTGGTTGTCCTGCCACGGCTGAATGTGGTCGCTGGCCCACACGTGGTGGAAGCCGGCCTCTTCGGCCGCCTGGGCCTGCGCCACCAGCCGGTCGGTGCGGAATTGTTCGTGGGAGAGCACGAACCCCACGCCCCTGCCGGACGGTGGTGGCGGACCGGACGATGTGCCGTGGTCGCGGCCGCGTTTCGCGCAGCCGTCGGACAGCCCGACGGACCCGGCCACGCCCGCGCCGGCAGCCACCCGCCCGAATGCTCGCCGCGACATGCCGGTCACCGGGTCGGCATACCCGCGGCGATCACCTCACACACCCACTAGCCTGACGTGGATGACCCAGCACGTCCGCCCGGCGGCCAAGGCCGACGTCCGCGAGCTGTCACGCACCCTGGCCCGCGCGTTCTACGACGACCCCGTGATGATCTGGCTGCTGCCCGACCAGGACAAGCGCACCGCTCACCTGGCGCGGATGTTCGCGACGATGACCCGCCACCACCATCTGGGCCGTGGCGGCGTGGAGGTGGCCTCCGAGGCGTCCGGTATCGGCGCTGCGGCGCTGTGGGATCCGCCCGACCAGTGGCGGGAGACGCAGGGTGCCCAGCTGGCGATGACGCCCACGTTCCTGCGGGTATTCGGCCTGCGTTCGATGCGCGGACGCGCGGTCCAGGAATTGATGAAAAGCGTCCACCCCGAGGAACCGCACTGGTATCTGGCGGTCATCGGCAGCGACCCGACGGTCCGTGGCCGGGGATTCGGGCAAGCGTTGATGAGATCGCGGCTGGACCGTTGCGACGCCGAATACTGCCCGGCCTACCTCGAGTCGACCAAATCCGAAAACGTCCCGTACTACGAGCGTTTCGGCTTCACCGTCACCCGGGAGATCGTGCTGCCGGACGGCGGGCCGACGATGTGGGCCATGTGGCGGGCGCCGCGGGGCCGCGTTTAGTCGCCCAATCCGGCGGGCAACCGTTTTGGCATGAGCGACAACCCCCACGCCGACGATCTGGTCGATCCCGCCGACTTCCCCGAAGAGGGCGGCCCGGGTGACACCCTGAACGCGAGCGAAGGTACCGACTCGGACGAACTGCGCAACGACGACGGCGACATCGTCGTCGATCCCCCCGAGGACTGGAGCGAGGCCAACCGCTTCGGCGTGACGGCGAGAGAAGAACGGGAGGGCGAATCCCTCGACGATCGACTGGCCGCCGAGGAGCCCGACGTGCCCGACGCCATCGAGCCGGTCGACGACGGCCCGCGGCGCGCGCATCGCGGCCAGATCGACGGCACCCCGGAAGACGGCGATTCGCTCTATGACGTGGTCGACGAGTAAGTCAGTGCTCGCCTGTTTACTGCGGCCGGCGCGATCAGGGAGTGCTCTGCCACCCGGCGATGCCGGTCGCGATCATCCGCAACTGCTTGACGGCCAGCCGGCGGATGTCCTCGGTGGCCTCGGTGCTCTGCGAATCCTCGATGGCCTCCGCGATGACGATCATGGCGTTGACGAACAGCGTCGCCAGCACGTTGAGATCCTCGGTGGTCCACTTGTTCAAACCGGGGAAACGCGCCAGGTCGGTGGCCAGCTCGGAGGTGATCAGCCGGATCTCGGTGCGAATGGCGTAGCGCAGCACGGACAGGCCGCTGTTGCGCTCGCGACCGATGAGCCTCCAGTGCTCGCGCCGGTCGGCGACGCTGGCGACCAGGATCTCGACGGACGACTCGATGACCCGGTTCGGGTCGAGCTTGCCGGCGCGGGCGTCGCGCAGGGTGTCGCGCAGGCTGCGAAACGACTCGTCGATCAGGACCAGGCCGAGGGCCTCCATCGACTCGAAGTGGCGGTAGAACGCCGCCGGCACGATCCCGACCTCGCGGGTCACCTCGCGCAGGCTCAGGCTGGAAAAGCTGCGGTCCTGCAAGAGCTTGAGGGCCGCGGCGATGATGGCGCGGCGCGTCGCCTCCTTGCGCTCCTCGCGCGACTGACTTTCCCGCGAGCGTTCACGTCCGGAGCCGCGCGCCCGTGAGCTAGGAGTACGGCTGTTCACTATGTGAACCCTACCACATCCGGCCAGTAAACCCTTGACGACCTGGCCGTTGCGGTCGCACGGTGTACATATGTTCACTCAAACCGCTCAAGCTTCTGGCCGGGTCCTCGCGCGGACGTTGCGGCGCCGCGTGTTGGGTTCAGAGCTCCTAGACCTGCTGACTGGTCCGCACGGCGTCGACCGCTACACCGAACTCGTCGCACCGACGTGGACGCTGGGCGAAGCCCGCGCCAAGGTGACCGACGTGCGCCGCAGCACGCCCCGCAGCGTCACGCTCACCCTGACTCCCAACGACACCTTCCTGGCCGCCCACACCGTCCGGGCCGGCCAGTACGTCAACCTGACCGTCGAGATCGACGGGCGCCGGCACACGCGCTGCTACTCCCCGGCCAATGCCGAAGGCACGGCCACCCTCGAGCTGACCATCGGTCGGCACGAGGGCGGGCTGGTCTCGAACCACCTGTACGAACACGCCCGTCCCGGCATGGTGGTCGGTCTGACCGGTGTCGGCGGCGACTTCACGCTGCCGCCGCGCGGATCGCGGCGCCCGCGCCGGATCCTCCTCGTCTCCGGCGGAAGCGGGATCACCCCGGTGCTGGCGATGGCGCGCACCCTGGTCGCCGAAAGGCATCGCGGCGAGATCGCCTTCATCCACTACGCGCGCACGCCCGCGGAGGCCTGCTACCGCGACGAGCTGGCCGCGCTGTCCTCGGTGCGGGTGCTGCACGGGTACACCCGTTCGGAGGGCGGCGAGCTGGCCGGACGCTTCGGCCCGGAACACCTGGCCGCCGCGATGCCCTCGCCCGACGCGGTATTCGTCTGCGGGCCGCCGGCTTTGGTCGAGGCCGTGCGCGAGCACTGCGACACCGTGTACACCGAGAGCTTCGTCCCGCCCGCGCTCGACGTGCCGGCCAACCCGTCGGGGGGCCGAGTCACGTTCTCCGACAGCGGTGTTGACATCACCGACGACGGGCGCTCACTGCTGGAGCAGGCCGAATCCGCCGGCCTGTCCCCGGAAAACGGATGCCGGATGGGCATCTGCCACACCTGCACGCGGCGCAAAACCGCCGGTACCGTGCGCAACCTGGTCACCGGCGCGGTTTCGACCGCCCCCGACGAGGACGTGCAGATCTGCGTGTCCGTTCCGGTCGGTGACGTCGATGTCTCGCTCTAGCGGTCGATCAGAAGACCTGAGAGGAAAAGCCATGACACCCAACAAGATCACCCTGACACCCGAGCAGGCCGACGCCTTCGGCCGCGAGCTCGACGCCATCAAGGAGCGCGTGATGGCGGACCTCGGCGAAAAGGACGCCGACTACATTCGCCGCGTCATCAAGACCCAGCGTGCGCTCGAAGTCGGCGGCCGGGTGCTGCTGTTCCTGCCGCCGGCCTGGCTGCTGGGCACCGGCATGCTCGGCATCGCCAAAATCCTGGACAACATGGAGATCGGCCACAACATCATGCACGGCCAGTACGACTGGATGCGTGACCCGGCGATCTCGGGACGCACCTTCGAGTGGGACACCGCGTGCCCGGCCGACCAGTGGCGGCACTCGCACAACTACATGCACCACACCCACACCAACATCGTGGGAATGGACCGCGACATCGGCTACGGGATCCTGCGGATGAGCGAGGACCAGCGCTGGCAGCCCTACTTCCTGGGCAACCCGCTCTACGCCTTCCTGCTGATGGTCCTGTTCCAATACGGCGTCGCGCTGCACGAACTGGAAACCGAGCGCATCCGCTCGGGCGAGATCCGCCTCGAGGACAAGCGGGAAGTGCTCCGCGCCATCTGGCGCAAAACCCGCCGCCAGACCCTCAAGGACTACGTCGCCTTCCCGCTGCTGGCCGGACCGTTCGCGCCGTTCGTCTTCACCGGCAACCTCACGGCCAACCTGATGCGCAACGTGTGGTCGTACATGATCATCTTCTGCGGTCACTTCCCCGACGGCACACAGGAATTCACCGTCGAGGAGACCAAGGACGAGTCGCGCGGTATGTGGTACTTCCGCCAGGTCCTCGGCTCGGCGAACCTCACCGGCGGCCGGCTCTTTCACCTGCTCTCCGGCAACCTCTCCCACCAGATCGAGCACCACCTGTTTCCCGACATGCCGGCCCGCCGCTACGCCGAGATCGCGCCCGAGGTGCAACGGATCTGCGAGCGCTACGGCATCCCGTACAACCGCGGCCCGCTGCTGCGGCAGTTCGGCACCGTCGTCCGCAAGATCGTCAGGCTCACATTCCCGGACAACTGGCTCCCCAAGGCCGGTGCGGACGAGTCCGCCGCTCGGGAGCCGATCGCCGCGTAACTCGGTGCCGTCCACGCATTGCCTTGCGCCGGGCGAGGGGGACAATGAGGTCCGTGGAATGGACCGGCGCGCGCTATGCGGACACCCCGACCGTGGAGGCCTCGACTTGGATCGACGCCGACCCGCACCGGGTCTGGAGCCTGGTCTGCGATATCGCGCTGATGCCCGCGGTCAGCAACGAGCTCAAGGCCGTCCAGTGGGCCGAGGGATCGGACGGCCCCCGGGTCGGCGCCCGCTTCATCGGACACAACGAACACGAGGCGTTCGGCCAATGGAGCACCACGTCACAGATCGTCGCCTGCGACGAGCCCCGCGAATTCGCTTGGGCCGTCGGCGAACCCGATAACCCGGCCGCGACCTGGCGGTTCCGGCTGGCGCCCCGCGACGGCGGCACGGCCCTGAACTACTGGATGCAGATGGGGCCGGGTCGCTCGGGATTGTCGACCGCGATCGACTCGATGCCCGACAAGGAACAGAAAATCGTGTTCGTGCGGATGCGGGAGTTCGAGGCCGCGATCGGCAAGGCCCTGGCGTCGATCAAACGGCTGGCCGAGCACGGAGTGCGGTGATGCGGACCGCCACCACGGTGGAGTTCTCCGGGACCGGGAACGACGCCGGGCAGGTGGTGGCGCTCGCGGTCGAGGCGGAAAAGCTGGGCCTCGACGTGTGTTGGGTGGCCGAGGCGTGGGGCGCGGACGCCCCGTCGGCTCTGGGCTACCTGGCCGCGCGCACCGAGCGGATGCTGCTGGGATCCGGCGTGATCCAGGTCGGCACGCGATCGCCCGTCCTGATCGCCCAGACCGCGATCACGCTGTCCAACCTGTCGGGCGGGCGGTTCCTGCTCGGGCTGGGCGCCTCGGGTCCGCAGGTGATCGAGGGCCTGCACGGCGTCGCGTTCGACCGGCCGCTGGCGCGTATCTCCGAAACCGTCGACATCGTTCGGCAGGCTTTTGCGGGCGGAAAGATCTCCTACGCCGGGCGGGAATTCGAGCTACCCCGGCCCGGCGGCGAGGCGAAGCCGATGCGGCTGTCGACGCGACCGGAACACGCCATCCCGCTCTATTTGGCCACCCTGTCACCGGCGATGCTGCGGTTGACCGGACGGGTCGCCGATGGGTGGCTGGGCACCAGCTTCGTCCCGGAGGGCGCGAAGGACGCCTACTTCTCCCACCTTGACGATGGCCTGGCGGCGGCGGGCCGCACCCGCGCCGACATCGACATCTGCCAGGGGGCCGAAGTCGCCTTCGCCGCAGACGAAGACGAGTTGCGGGGCATGATCGCGGGCCGCAAGAAGGAACTCGCGTTCAGCCTCGGCGGCATGGGATCGTCGAGCACGAACTTCTACAACCGGGCCTACAGCCGGCAGGGCTGGGCCGAGATCGCCGCCGAGGTGCGCGAGCGCTGGCAGCGCGGTGACCGGGACGGCGCGGCCGGCCTGGTGACCGACGAGATGGTGCTGGCGACCACGCTCATCGGCACCGAGCCGATGGTGGCCGCGCGCCTCGCGGTGTGGCGGGATGCCGGCGTGAACACCGTGCGGCTCTATCCCGCTGGCGACACGCTGGACGCCAAGCTGGAGACGCTGGGCCGCGCCATCGAGCTGGCCCGGCAGACGCCGGCCTCCTGACTATCGCGAAACATGCACTGGTGGCGAGTTTTTCGCGCCTTTCTCGCCGTCGGTGCGCGCTCGCCGGATCAGCTGGGCGCCGTCGGCGCGTCGGCCACCTTGACGAGCTTCACCTCCGGCCGCTGCGGCACCCCGTCGGCCAGGAACCACCGGAACGCCAGGTTGCCGCGCGGATAACCCAGCGTGGTCAGGGAATTCGGGTGCGCGGTCTTCGCGCCGGACAGCACGATCGTCACCGAGCCGTCACTGTTGGCGACCGCGCTGTGGCCGTTGATCGAGCAGCGCGCGTCGGGACCCTCCGACACGCCGTAGGTGGCCATGAACTGGTTCCACACCACCATGTTCCAGAACCTGCACGACGGCGGACGGTGCGTGATCACCAGCGCCTCGTCCTCGTCGAGCACGAAACTGCCATACGAATAGCAGGCGTCGCGCGCCGACCAGCCGAAGTTGGCGTCCGGCACCTGATAGGGGTCGGCGAACGCGTTTGCGGCGTGGGCGGTTTCGTGCCCGAGGGCGTGGGTGTCGTCGACCCGGTTACCGACGGCCAGCGGCACGATGGCGAACATGGTGTGCAGCCAGGTCGCGACCGCGCGCAGGCGCGCGGCGGTCTCCGCGTCGCCGTGGCGAAGCGGCGTCGGCTCGTCGAGCGCCTCGATCTGCCAGACCACCGGGCGACCGGTCAGGGGATCGGCCTGGTAGTCGCGGGTCATCAGCACGGCCGCGTCGGCCCCGGAATCCCCCGCGGGGAAGTCGAAGGAGAAGTTGCCGTCGGCGTCGATGTCGAGGTCGGTGTCGCGGACGATCGCGACCACCCGGTCCGACCAGGCGCCGAGCGTCGGTTCGTTGTAGGCGGTGACCGAAAAGTACACGCTGTCACCCTTGTTCCCGCTGATGCGGTAGCGGCGCGCCGGGTCGACCGGGCAGATGTGGTAGTAGGCGTCGGTGTTGTCCCCGCCCCAGCGGCGGTCGCGGCGAAACGGCGTGTTCACCGCGACGAATTGCGGCCGATCGGGTTCGGGGAACAGGTAGGTGTCCAACGCCACGCCCAGGGTGGTGGCGAGCATGCGGTAGCCGTCGGCGATGTGCCGGTCGTCGGTGACGGCGCGGTCGCCCTCCAAGAACGAGCGATCGAGGCCGCCAAGGGTTTTCAGCAAGTCCTGCCACGCGACCGTCGATTCGTGCGTCATGCGCTGATTCCTTTCAGGAGCAACCTTGTCGTGCGATCGACCCACGCTTCGTCGAGCTCGGTGGCGCGGGTGAGCAGGGCGACCAGCGTGACGCCGGCGATCGTCTCGGCCAGTTCCGCGGCGGTCACGTCCGCGCGCACCTCACCACGCGCGGCCGCCGCCGCGAGCCAGTCGGCCAGCCCGCCGCCGATGACGCCGGCGAAGCGCTCCAGCAGCGCCGAGTGCAGGCTGGGATCCGCGGCCATTTCGCCGATCAGGCCCGGCAGTGCCGCCCGCGCGGGCGGCGTGGTGAGGAAAAGCATTGTGCGGCGGACCATCTCGCGCAGCCCGTCGGGCGTCGAGCCGGCGTCGGGGATGGCGGTGCCGGCGCCGATCGGGAACACCGCCTCGTGCACCAGATGCGCCTTGCTGGGCCAGCGGCGATAGATCGCGGGCTTGCTGGTGCCGGCCCGCTCGGCAATGGCGGAAACCAACAACCCCGGGTAACCGGACTCGGCGAGCAGCTCCACCGTCGCGCGCAACACCGCGGCGTCGATACGCGGATCGCGGGGCCGGCCAAAATCAACAACCATTACGAAACTCAGAGTAACATAAGTCGCCGTGACCGATGCCGTTCGCTCCGTTTCCCTCGATGACCTGGCCACGCCCCGATTCAGCGCCGAGGGTCAGCAGATCCTCGACATGATGACCGCGATGGCCCCGCAGTGCCCGCTGGACGCCGACGCGCTGCACGCCCAGGCCAGGCAGGACACCGGATTGCACGATTTCGGGCCCGACGACTACCGCGAGCGTCTCGATGTCTACCTCGCCGCGCTGCGGGAGATCGACGGGCTGCACGGCGCCGGCGCGGTCAACTTCTACGGGCAGCTGCTGCAGATCCTCAAAAATCGGCTGCTGTTGGCCGATTTGCTGACGCGCCACCCCGAGATCAACGACATCGAGCTGACCTCGCCGGTGGTGATCGCCGGGCTGCCCCGCACCGGCACCACGCACCTGCACAACTTGCTGGCCGCGCCACCCACCTTCCGGACCATGCCGTACTGGGAAAGCAACGAGCCCTTCCCGACGCCGAATGAGGTTGGCGTGCAGCCGGATCCGCGACGGGCTCGGATGGACGTCGCGGTCGGGGTGATCAATATGGTGATGCCGCATTTCGTCCTCATGCACGAAATGACTACCGACCACGTCCACGAGGAGATCCAGCTGCTGGCCAACGACGTGTCCACGATGCTGCTGGAGACGCTCGCTGACGTGCCCCGCTGGCGCGACTACTACCAGTCCCACGACCAGACGCCGCACTACGAATACCTGGCCACCCAGCTGCGGGCGATGCAGTTCCTGCGCGGGGGGCGGCGCTGGCTGCTCAAGTCGCCCCAGCACCTCGAACAGGTGCCCGTCCTGGACCGGGTGTTTCCCGACAGCATCGTCGTGTTCACCCACCGCGACCCCGTGCCGGTGGCGCTGTCGATGATCGCGATGATCACCTATTCCGCGCGCATGCACCGCTCGCCGGTGCCGGTGGAGCAGATCGCCCACTCCTGGATCGACCGCCTCGACCAGATGCTCAGCGCGCTGGTGCGCGACCGCGACACCATCGGCCCGGACCGCTCGGTCGACATCCGGTTCGACGAGTTCATGGCCGACGAACTCGGCACCGCGCAGCGCGTCTACACGTTGGCCGGCGAGCCCTTCACCGACGAGGCGCGCGACGCGATCACGGGCTACCTGGCGGGCCACCGCCGTGGCCGGCTGGGCAACGTTGAAACGTCCTTCGAGATGTTCGGGTTGACCGAGGACAACCTGCGGGAGCGCTTCGCGCCGTATGTCGAGCGGTTTCTGGCCTAAGCCCTTCCCAGCCGCTACGTTCTCAACACATGGTGACTATGCCCGCGCTGGACGGTGTCGAACACAGGTACGTCGATCTCGGAGACGGCGTGACGATCCATGTCGCGGACGCGGGCCCGGCGAGCGGGCCGGTGGTGATGCTGGTGCACGGCTTCCCGCAGAACTGGTGGGAATGGCGCGAGCTGATCGGGCCGCTGGCCGCCGACGGCTACCGGGTGTTGTGTCCGGACCTGCGCGGGTCGGGTTGGAGTTCGGCGCCGCCATCCAGTTACCGCAAGGACGAGATGGCCGACGATCTGGCCGGCGTGCTGGATCGGTTGGGCGTCGCGACGGTCAAGCTGGTGGCCCACGACTGGGGCGGGCCGGTCGCGTTCATCATGATGCTGCGCCACCCCGAAAGGGTGAGCGGCTTTTTCGGGGTGAACACCTCGGCGCCATTCGTGAAGCGCTCACCGTCGACGCTGCGCAACGTCTGGCGGTTCTGGTATCAGATCCCAATCTCGTTGCCGGTCATCGGCCCCCGCGTGATCAGCGCGCCGGACTCCCGGTTCCTGCGCTTCCTCGGGTCATGGGTGGGCGGCGGCTACACGCTGCCCGACGAGGACGTGCAGCTGTACCTCGAGTGCATGCGCCAGCCCGGCCACGCCGAAGCGGGTTCGCGGTGGTACCGGTCGTTTCAGACCAAGGAAATGCTGAGCTGGATGCGCGGCGAGTACGCCGACGCCCGTGTCGACGTCCCCGTCCGCTGGTTGACGGGCACCGAAGATCCGGTGATCACCGCGGACCTGACCGAGGGATACGCCGACCACATCGAGGATTTCGAGGTCGAACTGGTCGACGGCGTCGGCCACTGGATCGTCGACCAGCGGCCCGACCTGGTCCTGGACCGCGTGCGGACCTTTCTCGGCGCCCAAAAGTAGTTCGCGGCAA
Source organism: Mycobacterium marseillense (assembly GCF_010731675.1). Taxonomy (NCBI): domain Bacteria; kingdom Bacillati; phylum Actinomycetota; class Actinomycetes; order Mycobacteriales; family Mycobacteriaceae; genus Mycobacterium; species Mycobacterium marseillense. The sequence goes on along the minus strand of NZ_AP022584.1, from coordinate 3,684,729 downwards.
AGCTTTTCGGCACGCCCTAATCGACGCCGATGGTGACCTCGGTCGACTTGATGAACACGGTCGCGGGCTGCCCGACCTTGAGCCCGAGGTCGGTCGCGGCGTCCTTGGTGACCGATGACGTGACGACCTGATCGCCACCGTCGAGCGTCACCTTCACCACGGCCATCACGGCGCCGAGTTCGACCTCGGTGATCTTTCCCCTGAGCTGGTTTCGAGTCGAGAGCCGCATCGCAGAATCCTCCATGTCAGAGCGGACGGGGTCTGCGGTGAGCCTATCTCCGCCGGGCCGGGCCCGGAATGGCTTGCGACACCTTGATTTACGGGGCCCGGCGAGCTCAGTGCCGCGGGCCGAGCAGAGCTACGGACGCATCCACCGCCGGTTCCACGATTTCTCGGACCGGTGTTCCGTCTTCGACCGCAAGTGCGGTCAGCTCCCGCAGGCCCCCCAACAGGATCACGGCCAGGGGCGCGGTCAACGGCGGCAGCTTCGCGCGCCGAAACCCGGGGCTGGCGCTGAGGTCGATCAGCAGGCTGGTCAACAACTGCTGCCCGCGGCGCTGAACCGGGCGGGCGGCCGCACCCAGCGACGGCAATTCACGGATCCAGCTCAACGTGATGGCAGGGCGGGCCTCGATGTAACCGACATACGCCTCGACCGCCTGCCGGATCTGCGCGTGCCAATCGGCGTCGGGATCGACCGAGGCCGCGATACGTTCGCCGAGCTTCTCCATGTCGGCGGCGAGTAGCTCGAGGAAGCACTCTTCCTTACTGGCGAACTGGTCGTAGAAGGTGCGCTTGGAGGTGCGGGCGTAGCGGACGATGTCGGCGACCGTGCTGGTCCGGTAACCGCGCTCGGTGATCGCGTCGGCCAGGCCGTCGAGCAATCTGAGTCGAAACGGATCGACCTCGACGAGATCGGGGCCGCCATCGGTCGCTGTCATCGCTGAGGTCACGGCCGGCGCCCCCTTTCGGTTCGATGCGGATCTTGTCAGCTCTGGTACTTCAGAGTACCGTACCTGGAAGAACCCGCGGTACATCGCCGTACCAACCCCGGTGCAGGGGCCGACGTTGGGAGAAGTCATCGTCATGAGCCAACAAGTCGTCGCCCCACCGGCCGCGGTCAAGCTGCCGCCGGTCGCCCGAATTCCCAAGGCAGTTCAGGGCATTGGCTTCGCGATGTCGCGGCGCTCGATGATGCGACGACTGTCGCGCCGCTACGGCAGTGTCGTCGCGCTGCGGCTCCCGATGTGGGGGCGCGTCATCGCCGTCAGCGACCCGGAGTTGGCCAAACAGGTCTTCACCACCAGCCCCGACGAGCTCGGCAACATCCAGCCCAATCTGAGCAGGCTGTTCGGCAGCGGCTCGGTGTTCGCGCTCGAGGGCGATGACCACCGTCGCCGGCGACGGCTGTTGGCGCCGCCGTTTCACGGCAAGAGCATGAAGAACTACGAGAGCATCATCGAAGAGGAGACGCTGCGCGAGATCGCCGGCTGGCAGCAGGCCGAATCGTTCGCGACGCTGCCTCCGATGATGCGGATCACGCTGAACGCCATCCTGCGCGCGGTCTTCGGGGCCGACGGCGCCGAACTCGACGAGCTGCGCCGCCTCATCCCACCGTGGGTCACCCTGGGCTCGCGTCTGGCGGCGCTGCCCAAGCCGAAACGGAATTACGGCCGGTTCAGCCCGTGGTACCGCCTCGACGAGTGGCGGCGCCAGTACGACAAGGTCATCGACACGTTGATCGCGGCCGAGCGGGCGGACCCGGACTTCGCCGAGCGGACCGATGTGCTCGCCCTGTTGCTGCGCAGCACCTACGACGACGGTTCGGCCATGTCACACAAGGACATTGGCGACGAGCTGCTCACCCTGCTGGCCGCCGGCCACGAAACCACCGCGTCCACGCTGGCGTGGGCGTTCGAGCGGATCAGCCGGCACCCCGATGTGCTGGCGGCCCTCGTCGAGGAGGCCGATAGCGGCGGCAACGAGCTGCGCCAGGCGACAATCCTGGAGGTCCAGCGGGCGAGGACGGTGATCGACTTCGCCGGACGCCACGTTTACCCCGAGACCTATCAACTGGGCGAGTGGGTGATTCCGCGCGGTTACTCGATCATCGTGGGCATCGCACAGCTACACGACAACCCCGAGCTGTTCCCCGATCCCGGCCGCTTCGACCCGCAGCGCTTCATCGGCACGAAACCGTCGGCGCTGGCCTGGGTTCCGTTCGGTGGGGGCACCCGCCGCTGTGTCGGGGCCGCATTCGCCAACATGGAGATGGACGTCGTGCTCCGGACGGTGTTGCGCCGCTTGGCGATTGAGACGACCGACGCACCGGGTGAGCGGTGGCACTGCCGCGGGGTCGCGTTCACCCCGAAGGACGGCGGCCGAATTACGGTGCGCCGGCGCTGATCCGCCTATTGGCTGGCTGACGCCCGCCGCGGCAGCTTCCAGCCCGGGCGGATGAAGTGGCAGGTGTATCCGTTCGGATAGTGCTGCAGGTAGTCCTGGTGTTCGGGCTCGGCTTCCCAGAAGTCGCCGGCGGGGCTGACCTCGGTCACCACCTTGCCCGGCCACAGGCCGGACGCCTCGACGTCGGCGATGGTGTCCAGCGCGATCCGCTTCTGCTCCTCGTCCAGGTAGAAGATCGCCGACCGGTAACTCATCCCCAGGTCGTTGCCCTGGCGGTTCTTCGTTGTCGGGTCGTGGATCTGGAAGAAGAACTCCAGCATCGTCCGGTAATCGGTCTCCGCTGGGTCGTAGACGATCTCGATGGCTTCGGCGTGGGTGCCGTGGTTGCGATAGGTCGCGTTGGGGACGTCACCGCCGGTGTAGCCGACCCGCGTCGAGACGACTCCGGGCTGCTTGCGGATGAGTTCCTGCACTCCCCAGAAGCACCCGCCGGCGAGAATCGCTTTCTGGTTGGTCATCGCTCGTCCTCCTAACCGCCACAGTGACGCCCAGGCTACACTCCGCCGATGAGCTGCAATGGTGCCGCGAAATCATGAGTACGCCGAAGTTCTCCCGTAGCGAACTGGCCGCCGCGTTCGAGCAATTCGAAGCTACCGTCGATGCGGCCGCCCAGTCGCACGACTGGGACGCGTGGGTCCAGCACTACACTCCGGACGTCTTGTACATCGAACACGCGGCGGGCACCATGCACGGCCGCGACGAGGTCCGCGAGTGGATCAGCAGGACGATGGGCAGTTTTCCCGGCAGCCACATGGTCGCGTTCCCGTCGCTGTGGTCGGTGATCGACGAACCCACGGGGCGGATCATCATGGAACTCGACAATCCGATGCGCGATCCCGGCGATGGCACCGTCATCGGTGCCACCAACATCTCGATCATCACCTACGCCGGCGACGGCCTGTGGCGTCAGCAGGAGGACATCTACAACCCGCTGCGCTTCGTGCAGGCCACGATGAAGTGGTGCCGCAAGGCCCAGGAGCTCGGCACCCTCGACGAGGACGCCGCGCGTTTCATGGAGCAGTACGGAGGGGCGGCTCAATGACCACGAAGCCCAAGCTCGTGATCGGTGCCAACGGATTTCTGGGTTCGCATGTGACCCGTCAGCTGGTCGCCGACGGCTATCAGGTGCGGGCCATGGTGCGCGAAGGCGCCAACACCCGCGCCATCGACGACCTCGAGCTCACGCGCTTCCACGGCGACGTGTTCGACTCCGCCGTGCTGCGGGCGGCCATGGACGGCGTCGACGACGTCTACTACTGCGTCGTGGACACCCGCGCCTGGCTGCGCGACACCTCGCCGCTGTTTCACACCAATGTCGAAGGGTTGCGCAACGTTCTCGACGTGGCCGTCGCGCAACCCGACCTGCGCAGGTTCGTCTTCACGAGCACGTACGCGACCGTCGGCCGGCGGCGCGGGCACGTGGCGACCGAGGACGACATCGTGGCCGCCCGCGGGCTGTCGGACTACGTCCAATCCCGGGTCCAGGCCGAGGATCTGGTGATGCGCTACGTGGCCGAGGCGGGGCTGCCCGCGGTGGCGATGTGCGTGTCGACGACCTACGGCAGCGGCGACTGGGGCGGCACCCCGCACGGCGCGTTCATCGCCGGCGCCGTCTTCGGCAAGCTGCCCTTCACGATGGACGGCATCGAGTTGGAAGTCGTCGGCGTCACCGACGCCGCCCGGGCCATGGTCTTGGCGGCCGAGCGCGGGCGCATCGGCGAGCGGTACCTGATCTCAGAGCGGATGATCGCGCTGACCGACGTCGTGCGGATCGCGGCCGACGAGGCTGGCGTGCCGGCACCGCGACGTTCCATCTCCGTTCCGGTGCTGTACGCCCTCGGCGCGCTGGGCAGTCTGCGAGCCCGGCTCACCGGCAAGGACGCCGAGCTCAGCCTCGCGTCGGTGCGCATGATGCGTGCCGAGGCGCCGGTCGACCACAGCAAGGCCGTCCGCGAATTGGGTTGGCAGCCACGCCCCGTCGAGGAATCCATCCGCGAGGCGGCGCGCTTCTGGGCGGAGATGCGAAATGCCAAGGGTAGGAGCACGACTCCCGGCTGAACACCACGCCGGCCGTTGTTCAGGACGCTGCGCGGCACTTGCTGTGGGACTAGCCTCGGGCGGTGTGAATACCGCACGAGTGTCCGTCGATCTCACCGGGGCGCCCCAGACCATGCTGGCGACCTTCTACGCGAAGGCGCTGGATGCCGACTTCGAAAAACCGATCCTGGGCGATCGGTACGCGAAGGAAATCGTCGACCGCATCGATTACGACTGGAAGAAAACGACCATCACCGCCCGGCGGGCGCCGTCGGTCACTACCCGCTCGGCGCACTTTGATGAGTGGACGCGCAAATTCCTTGCAGCGCACCCACGCTCGGTCGTGCTGCACGTGGGCTGCGGACTGGACAGCCGGTTTTTCCGCGTGCAGCCGGGCCCGGACGTCCAGTGGTACGACGTCGACTACCCCGAGGTCGCAGCGCTGCGCACCCAGCTTTACCCGAGCCGCGATCGCTATCGTGTCATTGCCGCCTCGGTCACCGACCCGGCATGGCTGAGCGAAATCCCCGCCGACCGTCCTGCGTTGATGATCGGGGAGGGGCTGACCATGTACCTGACCGAGCAGGACGGCACCGCGCTGCTGCGCCGAGTCGTCGACCGGTTCGGTTCGGGTGAACTGCAGTTCGACGTGTTCAATTGGCTCGGGATCAAGTCGCAATGGCTCAACACCGTGGTGCGAGGGTCGGGGTCGACCCTGCAGTGGGCGATCAACGGACCCGACGACATCGTCGAAGCCGTACCGGGGGTGCGGTTGCTGGCCTGGGAGCGATGGTTCGAGTCGTTCACCTTCGCGCAGTTGCCACGCTCATCCCGGGTCCTGGGCAGAGTTATGTCCGCGATCCCCGCCGCGGCGAACATGTCTCAGTACCACCGGTACGCATTCGGCCCGCCGGACGGGAAGGGTTGACGACGGCGGGGTGTTGCAACCTCAATAGGCGTCTGTAGGAGGTATTGATCATGGCCCACCGCCAAGTCCTGGAGCCAAACGCCGGGCACCCCATCACCATCGAGCCCACGAACGGCCGGGTGCAGGTCCGCGTCAACGGCGAGTTGGTCGCCGACACCACCGACGCGCTGGAACTGCGCGAAGCCACAATCCCTGCGGTGCAATACATTCCGATCGCCGACGTGCTACAGGATCGGCTCACCCGCACCGACACCAGCACCTACTGCCCGTTCAAGGGCGACGCCACCTACTACAGCGTGACGACCTCATCCGGTGACACCGTCGACGACGTGATCTGGACCTACGAGCAGCCGTATCCGGCGGTCGCCGCGATCGCCGGGCACGTCGCGTTCTACCCCGACAAGGCCGACATCAGCGTCTCGCCTCAGTAGGGGACCCATCCGGGAAGCGCGGACGCCGCCGCCCGGGTATCGCTGTAGAGGCGCATCGAGACGATCAGGCCGTCGCGCGTGTCGAAGATGCACACGAACGGGCTGTCATAGGCCACGCCGTCGGACGTCGTGCCGGTGGCGTGCGCCTCCACCACCACCGTCTCTCCCTCGTTTACGCAGCGCACCAAGTCGATGTCCAGTTCGAGGTCTTGTTTGCGCCGCTCGATCGCGCGCCGGAAGGTGTCCTTGTCGCAGGCGGTACGCGTGAACAGCGTCCAGTAGGTGAAGTCGTCGCGCAGCAGCGCGAAGCCCTCGTCCAGATCGCCGCCGTCGCTGGTGCTCTGCAAAAACATCCAGGCCAGTTCGCCCTGCGGGTCATCGAACGGCGTCATCACACCGCAATATTGACTGGGGACGGAGTTCAGGGTCAATCGAGCAGTCGGAGAGTCATCAGGTGAAGAGCACGCGCACGGTCGTGTTCCCGGGGGCCGCCAGCTTCGGGCACACGTTGTCGCCGCTTCGCCGTGGTCCAGCGGATCCCTGCTTCCGGACGCCCGGCGACGGTTCGATCTGGCGGACCAGCCTGCTGCCCACCGGCCCGGTCACGGCGAGAATCACGCGCGCGGCCCCCGACGCCGCGCAGTGTGTGGCGTGGGGGGGCGGCGCGCAGGAGTTCGTCGAAATGCTGCCCGCCCTGCTGGGTCTCGAGGACGACGCCTCGGACTTCGTGCCGCGGCACCCGACGGTCGCCGCCGCGCACCAGCGGGTGCCGCACCTGCGGCTGGGCCGCACCGGGCTGGTGCTGGAGGCGCTGATCCCGGCGATCATCGAGCAGCGGGTGCCCGGCGCCGACGCGTTTCGCTCCTGGCGTGTGCTGGTGACCAAGTACGGGAGGCCCGCGCCGGGACCGGCCCCGGAGGGGATGCGGGTGCTGCCGTCGGCGCAGGAGTGGCGAACCATCCCGTCGTGGGAGTTTCATCGGGCCAACGTCGACCCGAGGCGGGCGCAAGCGGTGGTGACCTGCGCCCAGCGCGCCGCCTCGCTGGAACGGTTGACGTCACGGCCGGCGGCGCAGGCGCGCGAGGCGTTGATGTCCTTGCCGGGCGTGGGCGTGTGGACGGCCGCCGAGACGGCGCAGCGGGCCTTCGGCGACGCCGACGCCGTATCGGTGGGCGACTACCACATCCCGAAGATGATCGGCTGGACGTTGCGGGGAGAGCCCACCGACGACGCGGGGATGCTCGAACTGCTGGAGCCGATGCGGCCGCACCGCCAGCGGGTGGTCCGGCTGCTCGAAGCCAGCGGATTGGCGTACGAACCGCGCCGCGGGCCGCGCCTGCCGGTGCAGCAAATCCACTCACTGTGATCCGCCGGTTTTTCGCACCGGCCATCGGGTACCCAACAGGGCAAGTAACTGTGTGGGAACCCCACGAAAGGAAACAAGGAAACACGCGATGACTCAGTTCACGATTCCGGGATTGACCGACAAGCAGGCGGCGCGCCTCACCGAACTGCTGCAAAAGCAACTGAGCACCTACAACGATCTTCACCTGACGCTCAAGCACATTCACTGGAACGTCGTTGGCCCGAACTTCATCGGTGTGCACGAGATGATCGACCCGCAGGTGGATGCGGTGCGCAGCTTCGCCGACGATGTCGCCGAACGCATTGCCGCTCTGGGCTCTTCGCCGCAGGGCACGCCTGGTGCCATCATCAAGGACCGCTCGTGGGACGACTATTCGGTCGGCCGCGACACCGTCCAGGCCCACTTGGCCGCGCTGGACCTCGTCTACAACGGGGTCGTCGAAGACATCCGCCAATACATCGACGAGACAGACGAACTCGACCAGGTCACCCAGGACCTGTTGATCGGCCAGGCGGGTCAGCTGGAGAAGTTCCAATGGTTCGTCCGGGCGCACCTTGAAAGCGCCGGCGGCCAGCTGGCCCACGCGGGCAAGAGCACCGAAAAATCTGCCGCCAAGAGCGCGCGCAGCAAATCCTGACACCGCCGTTCGCACACTCCGCGCGATCGCCCCGGCAAACGGCTGCCGGGGCGATGGCGTCTTGCCGCACCTCGTGACACCGACCCCCCGGAATAAGTGGACTCTAGTCCGGTTATATCGGGTAGTTCGCTTTACGAGGAGGTCAGATGCCTGCAGTTACGGCCAACACGCTGACGTTGCCGCGAGTCCACGGCCCCGGGCCCGCCGACACCGAGCGGCCGGTGCGGTCGATCACCACCGGCCCGCGTGGGTACGAGGGCGAAGGCTTTCCCGTCGTCCGGGCTTTCGCCGGGGTGAGCAGCGCGGCCCTGGATCCGTTCGTGCACATGGACCAGATGGGTGAGGTCGACTACCAGCCCGGCGAACCCCGCGGCACCGACTGGCATCCACACCGCGGCTTCGAAACCGTCACCTACATGCTCGACGGGAAATTCGCTCACCAGGACTCCCACGGGGGCGGCGGCCTGATCGCCGATGGAGCGACGCAGTGGATGACCGCGGGTTCGGGCATCCTGCACATCGAGACGCCGCCGGCCGAACTCGTCGACAGCGGCGGCCTCTTCCACGGCGTCCAGCTCTGGGTGAACCTGCCGAAGAAGGACAAGTTCGCCCCGCCGCGGTACCAGGCCATCGAGGGTGGTGACGCCGCGTTGCTGGCGTCCGACGACGGTGGGGCCCTGATCCGCATCATCGCGGGCGAGATCGACGGCCACCGGGGGCCCGGCGTCACGCACACGCCGGTCACGCTCGCGCACGCGACCGTCGAGAACGGCGCGCGGCTCAACATTCCGTGGCGGCGGGACTTCAACGCACTCGTGTACGTGCTGTCGGGCAGCGGGTACGTCGGCCCGGTCGCCCACCCGATCCACCAGGGTCAGTTGGCCGTCCTGGGGCCCGGCGACCGGATCACGGTCGGCGCGCAGCGGGTGCGGGATTCGGGTGGCGCGACGGCCATTGATGTGCTGCTTCTGGGTGGGCGACCCATTCGCGAGCCGGTATTCCACTACGGCCCTTTCGTGATGAACACTCGCGCGGAATTGATCGAGGCGCTCGAGGACTATCAAGCTGGAAAATTTGGCAGTATTCCGCCAAATGCGCTAATGCCTCACCGTGGCGGTGGCACACTCTAGCAATGCTTCCTCGGGGGAATCGCAGGCCGGGCCGTCCGCCTGCAGCGAAGGCGGACGAGACCCGGCAACGAATCATCCAAGCTGCTCGTTTGGTGTTCAGCGAACGCGGCTACGACGGAGCGACGTTCCAGGCCATCGCTTCTCGCGCGGACCTGACCCGGCCGGCGATCAACCATTACTTTTCGAGCAAGCGCGCGTTGTATCGCGAAGTACTTAACGAGACGAACAAATCCGTCATCGGGGCCGGTATCAAACAAGCCGAGCAAGAGTCCACGCTGGCGGCGCAGTTGACGGCGTTCATCTACGAAGCGACAAGAGCTAATGCCGAGAACCCGGCCGGATCCGCTTTTTTAATCAGCGGCGTACTGGAATCGCAGCGCCATCCGGATTTGGCCGGAACCGAAAACGATTCCGTGCGGATTGCCCGGGAATTCCTGGTGCGCGTGGTCAACGAGGCGATGGAGCGGGGCGAAATCGTCAGCGACTTCGATGCGTCGGCATTGGTCGAGGCGCAGCTCGTGCTCGTCTGTGGGGTGGGCCTGTACGCGGGCTACATCCAGAGTCCGGAGGCCATAATGGCCCTCACCGGGGTGCTGCGCCAGTTACTGGAAGGTGCGTTGCGGCCACGCGAGTGAAGTTGCGCACAAAGCGTATAGGCTAACTAACTTATCCCGGTACCATGGTCGGGATATGACTGACCTGGATGCCTCGATGCCGCCGTCCGTGCGGTCTGCCGGCGACAGCTGGTCCATCACCGAACTCGTCGGCGCGACCGCGCTGGGCGTCGCCGCCTCGCGCGCGGCCGAGACCGCCGGCGCCGAGCCCCTGATTCGTGACGAGTTCGCCCGCCTGCTGGTGTCGTCGGCAGGCCCGGCGTGGGCGCGGCTGGCCGACCCCGAGCTGTCCTGGCTCGACGACGACCAGCACGGGCGCCGCGCGCATCGCACCGGGATCGACTACCAGGCCGTGCGCACCCACTTCTTCGACGAGTACTTCGACGGCGCGGTACGTTCCGGAATCCGGCAGGCGGTGATCCTGGCCGCCGGTCTGGATTCGCGGGCCTACCGGCTGGACTGGCCCACCGGCACCACGGTCTACGAGATCGACCAGCCCAAGGTGCTGGAGTACAAAGCCGGCATCCTGCAGCAGCACGGCGCCGTGCCCACCGCGATCCGCCATCCCGTCGCGGTGGACCTGCGCGAGGATTGGCCCGCGGCCCTGACCGCGGCCGGCTTCGACCGCACGCAACCGACCGCCTGGCTGGCCGAAGGGCTGCTGCCGTACCTGCCCAGCGACGCCCAGGACCGGCTGTTCGAGATGTTCACGGCGCTCAGCGCGCCCGGCAGCCAGGTCGCGATCGAGGTGTTCGGCATGAACTCGCGGAGCAACTCGCAGCGCTGGTTGCGGATGCGCGAGCGGCTCGGCCTGGACGTCAACGTCCAGGCGCTGACCTACCACGAGCCGGACCGCTCGGACGCCGCCGCGTGGCTGACCGACCACGGCTGGCACGTGCAGACCGTGAACAACCGCGACGAGATGGCCCGGCTCGGCCGTGCCGTCCCCGAGGACCTTTCCGACGAGGCGGTGCGCAGCGAGTTGCTGCGGGCGCGCCTCGGCGGGACCACCGCCTGACTTTCAGCCTCTCGACACCCAAGGAGTTAATGCATGAGCTCGCTGCGCACCCACGACGACACCTGGGACATCAAGAGCAGCGTCGGCACCACCGCCGTCATGGTGGCTGCCGCCCGCGCCATCGAGACCGAGCAGCCCGACGCGCTGATCCGCGACCCCTACGCCCGCCTGCTCGTGAACAACGCCGGCGCCGAGGTCCTGTGGGAAGCCATGCTCGACCCCGAGGTGGTGGCCAAGATCGAAGCCATCGATGAGGAATCCGCCGCCCGGATCCAGCACATGCGCGGCTACCAGGCGGTGCGGACCCACTTCTTCGACGAGTACTTCGCCGACGCCGTCGCCACCGGAATCCGGCAGGTGGTGATCCTCGCGTCGGGGCTGGATTCGCGGGCGTACCGCCTCGACTGGCCGGCCGGCACCACGGTGTACGAGATCGACCAGCCCCAGGTGCTGGACTACAAAACCACCACGCTGGCCGAAGCCGGCGCCACGCCGTCCGCCGACCGCCGCGAGGTGGCGGTCGACCTGCGCGAAGACTGGCCGGCCGCGCTGCGCGCCGCGGGCTTCGACCCCGCGCGTCCGACCGCCTGGCTGGCCGAGGGCCTGCTGATGTACCTGCCCGCCGAGGCGCAGGACAAGTTGTTCACGCAGATCGGCGAGTTGAGTCCGGCGGGCAGCCGGGTCTCCGCCGAAACCGCACCGATGCACGCCGAGGAGCGGCGCCAGCAGATGCGCGAACGGTTCAAGAAGGTGGCCGACGAGCTCGGCTTGGAGGAGACCGTCGACGTCGGCGAGCTGATGTACCGCGACGAGCACCGCGCGAACCTCGCCGACTGGCTCAACGACCACGGCTGGCGCGCCACCGCGCAGAACTCGATCGACGAGATGTACCGCCTGAACCGCGGCGTCCGGAGTTCAGAGCTGGACGACGACCGGGACGCCTTCTCCGACTTCGTGATCGGCGAGCGCCTGTAACGACCCGCCCCGCCCACCGTCGGCTCGCGGCCGCGGTTACCGGGATTTCGCCAGGTCATCGGGGACAATGATGACTCATTATGGGCGGCGGCGCGGCTGAGCGATCACACCGCTGGGTGCTGTTGAAGGGCCGGCTCGTCGCCGGCATCGCTTCGGCCTTCGTCATGGCCATCACCGGCATCGGCTGGACGGGCTACCACACCGCCCTGGGCCGGATCATCATCTCCCACGCGCTGCCGAACGGGGCGGCCTCGCTCGGCGACAACCAGAACATCCTGTTGATGGGCCTTGACAGCCGGCTGGACCAGAACGGCCGGCCGCTGCCGGCCGAGATTTACGACGCGCTGCACGCCGGCGACGAAACCTCGGGCGGCTACAACGCCAATGTCCTTATCGTCGTGCACATTTCGGACCGCGACGGTCCCGTCACCGCGGTGTCTATTCCCCGCGACGACTACGCCGAGCTGCCGGGCTGCCCGGGCTCGGTCTGCACCGGCAAGATCAAGCAGGCCTACGGGCTGGCCTATCAGCAATCGCTGAACGCGCAGGCCGCCGGGAACTCGGGCGGCGCGGGGTCGACCGATCTGGCGGCCCGCGAGCAGACCGCCCGCGAGGCCGGCCGCAAAGCCGAAATCGGCGCCGTCAGCGACTTTCTGGGTATCTCGATCGACCACTTCGTCGAGGTCACGCTCGGCGCCTTCTACCAGATCGCCAAGGCGGTCGAGCCAATCACGGTGTGCCTCAACGGCGATACGCGTGACAGCTATTCGGGTGCGGACTTCCACCAGGGGGTGCAGCGCATCGACGCGGCCGACGCGATGGCCTTCGTGCGGCAGCGGCGGGACGAAAACGACGGCTCGTTCACCGATTTCGACCGGACCCGACGCCAGCAGGCGTTCCTGGTGTCGTTGGTCGAGGCGGCCCGCAGCGGCGGCGCACTGTCCAGCGTGAGCGGGCTGCGCAAAATGCTTCAGGTCGCCCGGGACAACGTCGCCGTCGACGCCGGGCTCGACCTCGTGCAGTTCGCGTCGCGGGCCTCGCGGCTGACCGGGCGGCCGCTGTCGCTCTACACCCTGCCGATCTCCGGCTTCGGCACGGACCCGAACGGCTCCGACATCAACCTCGTCGACCTTCCGGCCATCCGGCGCATCGTCAACGAGCGCTTCATGTCGGACGCGCCGGCCGCGCTCGACGCCGCGTCGCCGGACGCCCAGCCGCCACCCGCGCTGGCCGACCCCGTCGTTCTCGACGTCGTCAACGCCAGTGCACGCGACGGACTCGCGGCCGCTCTCGAGGAGGCCTTCGCCGGACGGGGCTTCACTCGGGGCAGCGCCACGACCGCCGCCGCCCCGGCCGACGACAGCGCGATCGAATACGGCCCCGGGGCCGATGCGGGCGCGCGGGTCCTGGCCGAGCAGCTGCACGTGCCGGCGACCGCGGATCCCTCGGTGGCCTCCGGAACCGTCCGGCTGACGGTGGGAACGGGATTTCCCGCGGCGGACTACCTCACCCGCCCCGGCGCGGCCGGTGCTGCATCGGCGTCCGGGCAGGTGATGGCCGTCGCCGCCACCGGCAGCGGCGACCGCGCCCCGGCGCCGACCGACCTCAGCCAGATGACGGCCTCGAGCGTCCCCTGCGTCAAGTAACCCCGCGCGCCAGAGCCTTTCTACTGCTCTCCCAACCGGATGGTTAGTATCGCGGTTATCGCCGATGAGCGGCCGCCTCGCGGCGGGACTCTGCTCGGGAAGGACAATGATGACCACCGAATCGGTTGCATCGCAGACATCGCTCTCCAAGGACTCCACGAACGGCGCCGCTTCGGGCGACATCGCCGCGACGGTCGCGCGGCTTCGCCAGACCTTCGCCACCGGGCGCACCCGCGACGTCGAATGGCGTAAGCGGCAGTTGCTGCAACTCGTGAAGCTGATGGAGGAGAACGAGGCCGCGCTGGCCGCCGCGCTCGCCGAAGACCTGGACCGCAGCCCGTTCGAGGCCTACATCGCCGACATCGCCACCACCGCCGGTGAGGCCAAGTACGCGGCCAAGCGGGTGCGCAAGTGGACGCGGCGCAAGTACCAACTGCTGGAGCTGCCGCAGCTGCCCGGCCGCGGCTGGGTGGAATACGAGCCCTATGGCACCGTGCTGATCATCGGCGCCTGGAACTACCCCTTCTACCTCACGCTCGGCCCGGCCGTCGGGGCGATCGCCGCCGGCAACACCGTGATCCTCAAGCCGTCGGAAATCGCGGCCGCGTCCTCGCGAGTGATGGCCGAACTCGTCCCGAAGTACCTCGACAACGACGCCATCGCCGTGATCGAGGGCGACGGCGCGACGAGCCAGGAGCTCATCGCCCAGGGCCTGGACCGGGTGATGTTCACCGGCGGCACCGAGATCGGCCGCAAGGTCTACGAGGGTGCGGCGCCGCACCTGACCCCCTGCACCCTCGAGCTCGGCGGCAAGAGCCCGGTGATCGTCGCGGCGGACGCCGACGTGGACGTGGCCGCCAAGCGGATCGCCTGGATGAAACTGCTCAACGCCGGACAGACTTGCGTCGCACCGGATTACGTGTTGGCCGACGCCACGATCCGCGACGACCTGGTCAACAAGATCGGTGCCGCCATCACGAAGTTCACCTCCGACAAGCCGGACGGCATGCGGGTGGTCAACCAGCGGCAGTTCGACCGAATCAGCGGCTACCTTTCCGGATCCGACGGCACGGTCACCGTCGGCGGCGCCTGCGACGCCTCGAAGCTGCGCATCCAGCCCGCGGTGGTTCTGGACCCCGACCCGGACGGCCCGCTGATGCGGAACGAGATCTTCGGTCCGGTCCTGCCGGTGATCACGGTCCAAAACCTGGACGAGGCAATACGTTTCGTGAACTCACGACCCAAGCCGCTGTCGGCCTACCTGTTCACCAAGCGGCGCGAGACCCGCGAGCGGGTGATCAAGGAGGTGCCGGCCGGGGGCATGCTGGTCAACCACGTCGCCTTCCAGGTGTCGACGGCCAAGCTGCCCTTCGGCGGCGTCGGCGCGTCGGGCATGGGCGCCTACCACGGCAAGTGGGGCTTCGACGAGTTCAGCCACCGCAAGGCGGTCCTGACCAAGCCCACCCGCCCCGACCTGTCGAGCTTCATCTACCCTCCATACACCGAGCGGGCCTTCAAGATGGCCCGCCGGATGTTCTGACCCGGCTTCGCCGAACCATTTGCCAGACAGAGTTTTCCACGCAGAGAGGAACCTTATGCCCGGAGTGCAGGATCGCGTCGTCATCGTCACCGGAGCCGGTGGGGGACTGGGCCGCGAGTACGCCCTGACCCTCGCCAAGGAGGGCGCCAGCGTCGTGGTCAACGACCTCGGTGGCGCCCGCGACGGCACCGGCGCCGGCCACAACATGGCCGACGAGGTGGTCAAGCAGATCAAGGACGCCGGTGGCCGGGCGGTCGCCAACTACGACAGCGTCGCCGAACCCGAGGGCGCCGAGAACATGGTCAAAACCGCGCTCGACGAATTCGGCAAGGTCGACGGCGTGGTCAGCAACGCGGGCATTCTGCGCGACGGCACGTTCCACAAGATGTCCTTCGAGAACTGGGACGCCGTGCTCAAGGTGCACCTCTACGGCGGGTACAACATCATCCGCGCCGCGTGGCCGCACTTCC
This sequence comes from Mycobacterium marseillense, assembly GCF_010731675.1. Taxonomy (NCBI): domain Bacteria; kingdom Bacillati; phylum Actinomycetota; class Actinomycetes; order Mycobacteriales; family Mycobacteriaceae; genus Mycobacterium; species Mycobacterium marseillense. The sequence goes on along the minus strand of NZ_AP022584.1, from coordinate 3,669,471 downwards.
GTGAGCAGAGCTTCGGCCGCGTCGTCGTCGCCACCTCCACCAGCGGTCTGTTCGGCAACTTCGGGCAGGCCAACTACGGCGCCGCCAAGCTCGGCCTGGTCGGCCTGATCAACACGCTGGCCCAGGAGGGCGCCAAGTACAACATCAAGACCAACGCGGTCGCGCCGATCGCCGCCACCCGGATGACGCAGGACATCCTGCCGCCGGAGGTCTTCGAGAAGATCACCCCGGAGTACGTCGCCCCGGTGGTGGCCTACCTGATGACCGAGGAGCTGACCGACACCGACTCGGTGTTCATCGTCGGCGGCGGCAAGGTGCAGCGCACCGCGCTGTTCCAGAACGACGGCATCACCTTCGACAGCGTGCCGTCGGTCGAGGACATCGCCGCCAAGTGGGGCCAGATCACCGACCTGTCCGCGGCCCAGCAGGCCACCTTCAAGCTGGGCTGAGCCCGCCGTTGCCGGGTGCTCGGCGGGTCAGGCGAGCAGCGCTTCGCGCAGGCGCTCCACGTCTGACTCGCTGACACTCGCGGCGCGCAAATAGGCGTCCAGCGACCCGAATTCCTCGTCGATGGTCTGGCGCGCGGCGGCCAGGTAGACCTCCCGGACCCCGAGCACGCCGTCGGAGAGCCGCGCCTCGGTCCAGGTCACCACCTCCGGCGTCAGCTCGGAGTCCTGGCGCTGCGCGATCATCGCCGAAATCTGCGCCCGCAGGGCGGGTGCCGCGTCGTTGCTGCGCAGGAAATCGGCCAAGATGGTGTCGCGGTCGATGCCGATCGCTTCGAGCACCGTCGCCACCACGAAGCCGGTGCGGTCCTTGCCGGCGAAGCAGTGCGTCAACACCGAATGCCCGGTGGCCAGCAGCGAAATGACGCGGTGCACCGCCTGCTGCGCCCCGTTACGCGTGGGGAATTGCCGGTATTCGTCGATCATGTAGCGGGTGGCGGCCTCATCGACGGATTGGCCCGACTGCTCCTCGACTCCCTCGCCGGTGAGCAGCCGCTGGAACGCGTGTTCGTGCGGCGCGGCGTCGTCGGTCCCGGCGTCCTGGTCGCCGAGATCGGGGAAGGGCAGCAGGTGCACCTCGACGCCGTCGGGAACCAGCCCGGGGCCGCGCCGGGCGACCTCGCGGGACGCCCGCAGATCGGCGACATCGGTGATGCCCAGCCGGCTCAGCGTCGCGCGGCCGTCGTCGTCGAGCCCGCTCAGTTCACCGGAGCGGAACAGCCGCCCGGGTTTGAGCACCGCGGTACCTTCTGCGACGTCACGAAAGTTCCACGCGCCCGACAGTTCTCGCAAGGCCTCAGTCATGCGCCGTGACCGCCGCGGCGAGGGCCGACTTTTCCCGGCCGAGTTCGGCGCGCGCGATGGTTCGCATGTGCACCTCGTCGGGGCCGTCGAAGATCCGCATGGCGCGGTGCCAGCCGTACAGGCGGGCCAGCACCGTGTCGTCGCTGACACCGGCGGCACCGTGCACCTGGATGGCGCGGTCGATGACGTCGCAGGCCACCTGCGGGGCCACCGCCTTGATCTGGGAGACCAGCAGATGCGCGGCCTTGTTGCCGTGCTGGTCGATGGTCCACGCCGCCTTCTCGCACAGCAGCCGTGCCTGGTCTATTTCGTTGCGGGACTTGGCGATTGACTCCCGTACCACGCCCTGCTCGGCTAGCGGGCGGCCGAACGCCACCCGCGTTTGGGCCCGGTCGGACATCAGCGCCAGGGCGCGCTCGGCGCCGCCGAGGGCGCGCATGCAGTGATGGATGCGGCCCGGTCCGAGCCGGGCCTGGGCGATCGCGAAGCCGCCGCCCTCTTCGCCGAGCAGGTTGGTGGCCGGCACGCGCACGTTGTCGTAAATGATCTCGCAGTGGCCGTGCTGGTCCTGCCAGCCGAACACCGGGGTGGAGCGCACCACCGTCACGCCCGGCGTGTCCATGGGCACCAGCACCATCGACTGCTGCTGGTGGCTGGCCGCGTCGGGGTTGGTGCGGCCCATCACGATGAGGATCTTGCAGCGCGGGTCGGCCGCACCCGACGTCCACCACTTGCGCCCGTTGATCACGTAGTCGGCGCCGTCGCGCACGATCAAGGTCTCGATGTTGCGGGCGTCGCTGCTGGCGACGGCCGGCTCCGTCATGGAGAAGGCGCTGCGGATCTCACCGGCCAGCAACGGCTCCAGCCACTGCTTGCGCTGTTCCTCGGTGGCGAACAGGTGCAGCGTCTCCATGTTGCCGGTGTCGGGCGCCGCGCAGTTGAGCGCCTCGGGCGCGATCTCCAGGCTCCAGCCGCTGATCTCGGCCAGCGGCGCGTATTCGAGATTGGTCAGGCCGGATTCGGCCGGCAGGAACAGGTTCCACAGACCCTGCTGCTTGGCCTTGATCTTCAGTTCCTCGACGACGGGCGGAACCGTGTGGTCGCGCGGGCCTGCTTCGTGGCGGAACTTGTCGTAGTCGGCCTCGGCCGGGAACACATGCTCGGTCATGAAATCGGTCAGCCGCTTGTGGTAGTCGCTGGCCTTGGCCGACATCGCGAAGTCCATGCCCGTCACGATAGGTCACGCGGTATCGGACGGCGCGAGCAGACGCAAAATCGCATGCTGCAGTGCGGATTAGTGCGATTCTGTGGCTACTCGCGCAGGATGAGGGGGTGAGCGAATCCCGGCCCCCGCTCCCGCCGTTCACGCGGGAGACCGCGATCCAGAAGGTGCAGGCAGCCGAGGATGCGTGGAACACCCGCGACCCGCACCGCGTCAGCCTGGCGTACACGGTCGACTCGCAGTGGCGAAACCGCGGGGAACACGTCGTGGGCCGCGACGAGATCGTGGCGTTTTTGACCCGCAAGTGGCAGCGCGAACTCGATTACGCGCTGCGCAAGGTTCTTTGGGACTTCCACGACAACCGCATCGCGGTGCGGTTCCAGTACGAGTGCCACGACGCATCGGGCCAGTGGTACCGCAGCTACGGCAACGAGCTGTGGGAGTTCACCGAGTCCGGGCTGATGGCCCGCCGCGAAGCCAGCATCAACGACGTGCCGATCGACGCATCGCAGCGACGTTTCTTCGGGCCTCGCCCGTCGTCCGAACACGGCCGCGACATCCCGCTCTGGTAGGCGGGACGCGACAACGACCCCTTGTGACGTCACAACGGTGTGGCCGCTACTGCATCGCCGTGGAGCGGCGAACCATGACCGGGAGTCGATCGCCCGCGGGCGGGGTATCCGGCCCCGGGTGGCCCAGAGCCGATCACCCATCCGTGGCGAAAGCTGGTTAAGGTAGCGAAGCGCGCGGCCGAGCCGGCGCCACGCCCATCGGCACGGACAGTACGTAAGAGTACGGAAAGTAGATGTACGCGCCATGACAGATGCGCAGACCAACGCGGTCAAGGTAGGAGTGGTCTCCGAGTCCGGGGCCGACGAGCGGCGGGTCGCGCTGGTGCCGAAGGCGGTCGCGTCGCTGGTGGGCAGCGGCGTGGCGGTCGTGGTCGAGTCCGGCGCGGGCGAACGGGCGCTGCTTCCCGACCAGCTCTACACGCAGGCCGGCGCCACCATCGGGGACGCGTGGGCCGCCGATGTCGTGGTCAAGGTCGCGCCGCCCACCGCCGACGAGGTCGGCAAGCTGCGCAGCGGGCAGACCCTGATCGGTTTCCTCGCGCCGCGCAACGCCGAGAACTCGATCGGCGCTTTGAAACAGGCGGGCGTGCAGGCGTTCGCGCTGGAGGCCATCCCGCGGATCTCGCGGGCGCAGGCAATGGACGCGTTGTCGTCGCAGGGCAACGTGGCCGGCTACAAGGCCGTGCTGCTGGCGGCCTCCGAGGCGACCCGATTCTTCCCGATGCTGACGACGGCGGCCGGAACGGTGAAGCCGGCGACGGTGCTGGTGCTCGGGGTCGGGGTGGCCGGGCTGCAGGCGCTGGCGACGGCCAAGCGCCTCGGCGCGCGCACCACCGGCTACGACGTGCGCCCCGAAGTCGCCGACCAGGTACGCTCGGTGGGCGCGCAATGGCTCGACATCGGTATCGACGCGGCCGGCGAGGGCGGATACGCCCGCGAGCTGACCGACGAGGAGCGCGCGCAGCAGCAACAGGCGCTGGAGAAGGCCATCAGCGGCTTCGACGTCGTGATCACCACGGCGCTGGTCCCCGGTCGGCCGGCGCCGCGCCTGGTGACCGCCGCGGCCGTGGAGGCGATGAAGCCCGGCAGTGTGGTGGTGGACCTGGCCGGTGAGACCGGCGGCAACTGCGAGCTCACCGAACCCGGCAAGACCGTCGTCAAGCACGACGTCACCATCGCCTCGCCGCTGAACCTGCCGGCGACGATGCCCGAGCACGCCTCCGAGCTCTACAGCAAGAACATCACCGCGCTGCTCGACCTGCTGCTCACCGACGGCAAGCTGGCGCCGGACTTCGACGACGAGGTCATCGCGGGGTCGTGCGTGACCCGCGACCAAGGACAGAAGGATTCCTAGATGTACGACGAACTGTTGGCCAACGTGGCGATCCTGGTGCTGTCCGGGTTCGTCGGGTTCGCGGTCATCTCCAAGGTGCCCAACACGCTGCACACACCGCTGATGTCGGGCACCAACGCCATCCACGGCATCGTGGTGCTGGGCGCGCTGGTGGTGTTCGGCTCGGTCGAGCACCCCTCGCTGGCGGTGCAGATCATCCTGTTCGTCGCCGTCGTGTTCGGCACCCTGAACGTCATCGGCGGGTTCATCGTCACCGACCGGATGCTGGGCATGTTCAAGGGCAAGAAGAAACCGGTGCCCGCCGCGAGTGAGGAGCCGGCCGCCAAATGAACTACTTGGTCATCGGCCTGTACATCATTTCGTTCGCCCTCTTCATCTACGGCCTGATGGGCCTGACCGGGCCCAAGACAGCGGTGCGGGGCAACCTGATCGCCGCGGTGGGTATGGCGCTCGCGGTGGCGGCGACCCTGATCAAGATCCGCCACACCGACCAATGGGTGCTGATCATCGCCGGCCTGGTGGTGGGTGTGGTGCTCGGTGTCCCGCCGGCGCGCTACACCAAGATGACGGCGATGCCGCAACTGGTGGCGTTCTTCAACGGTGTCGGCGGTGGCACGGTCGCGCTGATCGCGCTGTCGGAATTCATTGAGACCAGCGGGTTTTCGGCCTTCCAGCACGGTGAGTCACCGACCGTGCACATCGTGGTGGCGTCGTTGTTCGCCGCCGTCATCGGCTCGATCTCGTTCTGGGGATCGATCATCGCGTTCGGCAAGCTGCAGGAGATCATCTCGGGCTCGCCGATCGGCTTCGGCAGGGCCCAGCAACCCGTCAACCTGCTGTTGCTCGCCGCGGCGGTGGCCGCTGCGGTGGTCATCGGGCTGCACGCCCATCCCGGCACCGGTGGTGCGTCACTGTGGTGGATGATCGGGCTGCTCGCCGCGGCCGGTGTGCTGGGCCTGATGGTGGTGCTGCCCATCGGCGGCGCCGACATGCCGGTGGTCATTTCGCTGCTCAACGCGATGACCGGGCTGTCGGCCGCGGCCGCCGGTCTGGCGCTGAACAACACCGCGATGATCGTCGCGGGCATGATCGTCGGCGCGTCCGGCTCGATCCTGACCAACCTGATGGCCAAGGCCATGAACCGCTCGATCCCCGCGATCGTCGCCGGCGGCTTCGGCGGCGGCGGGGTGGCCCCCAGCGGCGACGGCGGGGGAGACAAGACGGTCAAGGCCACCTCGGCCGCGGACGCCGCGATCCAGATGGCCTACGCCAACCAGGTGATCGTGGTGCCGGGCTACGGCCTGGCCGTGGCGCAGGCGCAGCACGCGGTGAAGGACATGGCGGCCCTGCTGGAAGACAAGGGCGTGGAGGTCAAGTACGCCATCCACCCGGTGGCCGGCCGAATGCCCGGGCACATGAACGTGTTGCTGGCCGAGGCCGAGGTCGACTACGACGCGATGAAGGACATGGACGACATCAACGACGAGTTCGCGCGCACCGACGTCGCGATCGTCATCGGCGCCAACGACGTCACCAACCCGGCGGCGCGCAACGACGCGTCCAGCCCGATCTACGGCATGCCGATCCTCAACGTCGACAAGGCCAAGTCGGTGATCGTGCTGAAGCGGTCGATGAACTCCGGGTTCGCCGGCATCGACAACCCGCTGTTCTACGGCGAGGGCACCAGCATGCTGTTCGGGGATGCGAAGAAGTCGGTGACCGAGGTCGCCGAGGAACTCAAGGCGCTGTAGGACTTCCGCCGAAGGCTTTCCGCCGAGCAGACGCAAAAGTCCCCGACACGCCGATGTTCTAGGTGCTTTTGTGTCTGCTCGTGGCGCTTAGACGGGTGGGTAGGCCGGCGGCGGGTATCCGTTGCCGTCCGTGACGCCGCGCAAACCCCAGGTGAGGTACCGCATGAAGAACTCGATCTCGTCGCTTCCGTCGTAATCCGGGCTCGGATCCATCGGTCCCACCTCTCGAATCTCGTTCGTTCAGGAGTCTAGTCGCATGCCCGTCGACGTGACACCCGGCGTTGTTGCTTAAACTGTCCAACCAGTTGATTGATAGTTATTCTTGGCCGAACCGGGCCTGGCCTGCCCGTACCGACGATAGTGAGAACAGATGCCCACCGACAGCATCACACCCAATGGGCAAACGCGGCGCGAAGAGCTGCTCGCCGTCGCCACCAAACTGTTCGCCGCGCGCGGTTACCACGGCACCCGGATGGACGATGTGGCTGACGTGATCGGCCTGAACAAGGCGACCGTCTATCACTATTACGCCAGCAAGTCGCTGATCCTGTTCGACATCTACCGGCAGGCCGCCGAGGGCACGCTGGCCGCCGTGCACGACGACCCGTCCTGGACGGCGCGTGAGGCGCTCTACCAGTACACCGTGCGGTTGCTCACCGGCATCGCCAGCGATCCCGAGCGGGCGGCGGTGTACTTCCAGGAACAGCCCTACATCACCGAGTGGTTCACCAGCGAACAGGTCGCCGAGGTCCGCGAGAAGGAAGCGCAGGTCTACCACCACGTGCACGGCCTGATCGACCGCGGGATCGCCAGCGGCGAGTTCTACCAGTGCGACTCGCACGTGCTGGCGCTCGGCTACATCGGGATGACGCTGGGCAGCTATCGCTGGCTGCGGCCCAGCGGACGCCGCTCCGCCAAGGAGATCGCGGCCGAGTTCAGCACCGCGCTGCTGCGCGGGCTGATCCGTGACGAGGCGATCCGCACGACGTCGCCGCTCGGACCCTAGGGGCGCGCACCGGTGAGGTGCGTGTCGAGGAACGCGAGCTGATCGGCGACCACCCGCTCGAACGCGTCGTCGACGTAGATCGCGAAATGGCCCTCGGGATACAGCTTGACCTCGCCGCGGGGCGCCTTGGCCGCGTGGCGCAGCGTCGCCGCCGCCGGAGCCACCGAGTCGGCCTCGCACACGCAGAACAGGATCGGGCAGGAGATCTTCGGCGTCAGGCGTCCCGGGCGATAGGTGAAGACCTGCAACGCGATTCGCGCGGCGACCTCGTTGCGTAGGTCAACGCCGTCGGGCACCAGCCGCAGATAGCCCGCATACGCGTCGGGCGTGTTCATCAACGCGACCTCGCCGGGCGGACCCGCCGTTGCGACCATCACCGGCGGCCTGCCGCGCTTGCTCGCGAGCACGTCGCGCACCGCCCGCGCGGTGATGCGCGCGGTGATCGACGGGTTGGTGATGGTGCGCGCCGACGCGAGGCCGTCGGTGAAGGGGCACTGGGCGACGGCCGCGGCGATGCCCGGCAGCCGCGCGGCCGTGGCGATCACGTGGCCGCCACCAAAGGAGGTGCCCCACAACGCGATTCGGTCGGGGTCGATCGCCGGGAGGGTGCGGGCGTGGTCGACGGCCGCGGCCCAGTCGGCGAGCTGCATGCCGACGTCGAGGACCTGACGGGGCAACCCGGCGCTGTCGCCGAAATTGCGGTAGTCGAACACCAGGCAGGCATAGCCGGCCGCGCTGAAGCGTTCGGCGTAGGCGTCCAGGCGCATGGTCCGCACCGCGCCCAGGCCGTGCGCCATCACCAGCAGCGGCGCGGGCCCGTCGCCGGCCGGCCGGTAGAGCCAGGCGCTGATCAGGTCGTCACCGGACGGGAACCGGATGTCTTCGCGTGCTGTCATCAACGGTTGATTGTGCCCCCGCGGGTCGCGAGCGGTCCGCCGGTATGCGCGCCCAAATTAATGGACTAGTGTCTAGAAACGTTTTGAGCGCTCAACGGACGGAGACTGTCATGGCGATCCGCGTCGCGCACGTCGGTACCGGAAACGTCGGTGGCCTGGCCCTGGCCGAACTGATCACCAATCCGGCGTTCGAACTGACCGGGGTGTGCGTCTCCACCCCGGAGAAGGTGGGTAGGGACGCGGGGGAGCTGTGTGGCGTCGGGCTGGACGGCCCCGTGGTCACCGGGGTCGCGGCCGTCGACGACCTGGACGCCATCATCGCCGCCAAGCCCGAGTGCGTCGTCTACTGCGCGATGGGCGACACCCGGCTGCCCGAGGCGATGGCCGACGTCATGCGCATCCTGGCCGCCGGCATCAACGTCGTCGGGTCCTCGCCGGGTCTGCTGCAGTTCCCGTGGGGCGTGATGCCCGACAAGTACATCGCCCGCGTGGAAGAGGCTGCCAAACAAGGTAATTCGAGCATCTTCATCAGCGGCGTCGACCCCGGGTTCGCCAACGACCTGATCCCGTTCGCGCTCGCCGGGACGTGCCAGCGCATCGAGCAGGTGCGCTGCATGGAGATTCACGACTATGCGTCCTACAACGGGACCGAGGTCATGGACTACATGGGATTCGCCAAGCCCATGGACGAGGTCCCGATGCTGCTGCAGCCCGGCATCCTCAGCATCGCCTGGGGCACCGCCATCCGTCAGCTGGCGGCCGGCCTGGGCATCGAGGTCGACGAGATCACCGAGTCCTACCAGCGCGAGCCCGCACCCGAGGACTTCGACATCGCGATCGGCCACGTCGCCAAGGGGACCGTGGCCGTGCTGCAGTTCGAGATCCGCGGCATGGTCAAGGGCCGCCCCGCCATCGTCATCGAGCACGTCACCCGGCTGCGGCCCGACCTGCGCCCCGACCTGCCCCAGCCCGCCGCGGGCGACGGCTCCTACCGCGTCGAGATCACGGGCGAGCCCTCCTATGCCGTCGACATCATTCCCAGCAGCCGCAAGGGCGACCACAACCACGCCGCGATCGCGGGCGCCGCGGGTCGCGTCGTCAACGCCATCCCGGCGGTGATCGCGGCGCCGCCGGGCATCCGGACCACGCTCGATCTGCCGCTGGTCACCGGAAAAGGCCTTTACGCACCAAGCACTTTGGTGACCACTTAAATCGAAAGGAGACCCAGGTGGGTCGAGTAGACGGCAAAGTTGCGCTCATCAGTGGCGGTGCGCGCGGGATGGGCGCCGAGCACGCGCGGCTGCTGGCGGCCGAAGGCGCCAAGGTGGTGATCGGCGACATCCTCGACGACGAGGGCAAAGCGGTGGCTGCCGAGATCGGTGACGCGGTGCGCTACGTGCACCTCGACGTCACCCAGCCCGACCAGTGGGACGCCGCCGTGCAGACCGCCATCGGCGAATTCGGCAAGCTCAACGTGTTGGTCAACAACGCCGGGACCGTCGCGCTCGGCCCACTGAAGAGCTTCGATCTGGCCAAGTGGCAGAAGGTGATTGACGTCAACCTGACGGGGACGTTCCTGGGCATGCGGGTGGCCGTCGAGCCGATGATCGCCGCCGGGGGCGGCTCGATCATCAACGTGTCGTCCATCGAGGGTCTGCGCGGCGCGCCGATGGTGCACCCCTACGTCGCCTCCAAGTGGGCGGTGCGCGGCCTGGCCAAGTCCGCGGCGTTGGAGCTGGCGAAGCACAACATCCGCGTCAACTCCGTGCACCCCGGGTTCATCCGCACCCCGATGACCAAGCACCTGCCCGAGGACATGGTGACCATCCCGCTGGGCCGCCCGGCCGAGTCCCGGGAGGTGTCGACGTTCATCCTGTTCCTGGCCAGCGACGAGTCGTCGTATGCCACCGGCAGCGAATTCGTCATGGACGGCGGCCTGGTCACCGACGTGCCGCACAAGGACCTGTTCTAGGGCGGTGCTATAACCGCGAACATGCTGCGCACCCTGGCGAGCCTGGTCGGATCGAACCACGTCGTCACCGACCCCGACGTGTTGGCGGCGCGCAGCGTCGACCACACCGGCCGCTACCGCGGGCGAGCGAGCGCCCTGGTGCGGCCCGGCTCGGCCGAGCAGGTCGCCGAGGTGCTGCGGGTGTGCCGCGACGCCGGCGCGCATGTGACGGTGCAGGGCGGCCGGACCTCGCTGGTGGCCGGCACCGTCCCCGAACACGACGACGTGTTGTTGTCCACCGAACGGCTGCACGGCATCGGGGACGTCGACACCGTCGAGAGCCGCATCGAGGTCGGCGCCGGCGCCACCCTGGCCGCGGTGCAACAAGCCGCGGCGGCGGCCGGCCTGGTGTTCGGCGTGGATCTGTCCGCCCGCGACACGGCGACCGTCGGCGGCATGGCGTCGACCAACGCCGGCGGACTGCGCACCGTCCGCTACGGCAACATGGGCGAGCAGGTGATCGGCGTGCACGTCGCGCTGCCCGACGGCTCCCTGCTGCGCCGGCACAGTCGGGTGCGCCGCGACAACACCGGCTACGACCTGCCGGCGCTATTCGTGGGCGCCGAGGGCACGCTGGGCGTCATCACCGGGCTGGACCTGCGGCTGCACGCCATCCCCCCGCACCGGGTGACCGCCATCTGCGGATTCGCCGACCTCGACGCGCTGGTGGCCGCCGGCCGCATCTTCCGCGACGTGGACGGCATCGCGGCCCTGGAGTTGATCGACGGCCGGGCCGCCGCGCTGACCCGCGAGCATCGCGGTGTGGGTTCGCCGGTCACCGGG